>CAYGQG010000066.1:0-10953 GCA_964351955.1 uncultured Micavibrio sp.
AATGCAGGGTGAGGGCTTCAACGGAGAAATAAAAAGCAGCCCAATCCCTCTACTCAAAATTTCGGATACACTCGCCGGAACGCTACAACTCTCAGGCACTTTTGAACAGCAGGATCAATTATCCGGCAACGCGCAGGTCAAGCTGGATAACGCACTGGTAAACTTCGGCTTCATGAAGCTGGGCGACATTAACGCCGATCTGGTCATTGATGATGCTGTAACATTATCAGGACCAGCCACAAAAAACCTTAAATGCTCAGTCACTGAATTTAAACTCGAGCAAAACTGCACACTCTCAGCATCCATCAAAAACGGTCGTTTGAATATCTCCGATTTAAAAACAAGCGGTCCTGGCTTTGATGTCTTTGTTCCACAAGCCGATCAGCAAAAAACCCTGCTGCAAATCCGATCCATCGAACTACAGGAACTACTGCAACTTTTCGGCAATAAACAATGGAGTGGCAACGGCACACTCGACGGCAACGCCATTGTAGAAAAATCCGAAAACACGGCAAAAATCAAACAGCTTTCGCTAACCAACAAAGGCAACGGTGTACTTAAAATCACCGATCCTGCGTTTTTCGCGTTGCTGGATATGGAAGACCTCGAAAAAGAGACCATGAAACTCGCGCTTGAGAACTTTCACTACGATTTACTGGAAATAAAGGCAGAAGGAAGCTTGCCGAACGCGATAAAAATTAAAGTCTTTGGCAAAGGTAAAAACCCGATATTGATGCAAGGACAACCATTTTCACTGGATTTTGAAATCACGCCTAACTTTTCAGCCATCACCAAAGAAATCACAAAAGACCCTTAAGGGTAATCGCAGGAATCGTAATCTATCTTGGCAAAAGATTGCGCGCCTCTGGCAATCGTTAAACGGTACTCTCGTCCGTTCACAACGACAGAATGGCGCAGCGGCAATGGCCCTTTCTTGGTCGCTGTACCTTCGGCTGTTGTGAAAGAAATCTCAACGCTCTTGGATGGGTCATACCATGCTTCGGGCTGACCTTCCGCGTTAATGGCCGAACGCCCTTTACCGGTAATAACAAGCGCACCCTCTTCCAGACTAACCTGACTGACAGGACCGTCATAAGCTGGTGTGGAAACAACAAAACGCTTGGTATCCGGTTCTGCGCAATTTCGGGGGGCGCGGGCGGAACGCAGCATAAACGCCAAACGCTCAGGGTCTTTACCCTCCTCCAACTGCTCCTTCAATAAGGGGACTAGCTCGCGCAACGGCCCTTCGGGAAGTGTCTCGTCGAAACTTTCCCGCTGCTCTGTAAACCGTGCCTGTAATGTCTGGATTTCCGCACTCAACGCTGTCACCTGATCCTGCAGCTCTTCGCGCTGGTTTAGCAATGTTTCATTATGGCGCTCTGTCGCTAAGCTATTCTGGGTCAAACCACTGACACCCAGAAAATAACCAAGCCCAAACGCCAGCAACAACACAAAAAACACAACGCCGAACGCCAGCATTTGTTCTGAGTTCTTACGTTTATAACGATCTCTGGGGTTATAACTCGACACGCGCATATTTAATCCTGCAAAACCTACTCTAATCCGTAATAGAATTTTGCGATCATAATGAAGGTCACCCATAAAATCAAAACCAGAGGCAACCCGCCCTTAATAAAATCTCTAAAACGGTAATGACCGGGGCCCATTACGAGCAAGTTTGTCTGATACCCGATAGGGGATGCAAAGGAACAGTTAGCCGCAAAAATCACTGTGATCGCAAATAGTGAGGCAATATCTATCGGCAAGTCAGCAGGGGCTTCGATACTTCCTGCAAGGTTCATCGCAATCGGTGTAAACAAAATCGCACAGGCATTGTTGCTCAGTACATTTGTTGTAAACGCCACAAGCAGGAACATAATAGCCAAGATAGACAACGGCGTATCCGCAAACGGCAAAGACAAAACCAGCTCCGCTATGTAACGCGCTGCGCCTGATGCCTCAAGAATAACGCCAAGCGCCAGCATAGAGCCAACAAGTAAGAAAATCTTGCGATCAATCGCCCGTGTAGCCTGCCGGATATTCAAACAGCCGGTCGCAATCATCCCCGCACTACCCGCAATCGCAGCCACAGGAATACTAATGATATTTGCCGCAGCCAACCCGATCGTAACCATAAAGATCCCAAGCGCGAGGGGTGTTTTACCCAAAATAGGCAAATCGCGCTTCGATCCTGAAAGCACGATAAAGTCGGTACTATCCCGCATAGAGTTAACGGTTGCCCTATTCCCCGCAATCAACAACACATCACCGGATTCCAGCCTGATACGTCCCAAGCGCCTGCGTACAACCTTGGCACGCCTCTGAATTCCAAGAACCACAACACCGTGTTGCTTTTGGAAATTGGCATGATCAAGCGACATATCAATCATACGCGACGCAGGCGTAATCATAATCTCTGCAAGAACGCGCGTCTGTACGTTCATATCCTCTTCGCTTGGTGCGTCTTCCTCTTCCTCGCCATCCTGCAATGCCGCCTGACGAATAGCGGCCTCTTCTTCCTCAGATAACAAGAAGCCCGGATATTGCGCCAGAAGCTTGGTCAAGCTCTCTCGCGTAGCGGCGATAATCAAAATATCATGTGCTTCAATTGTATACCCTTCAAACGGCGGCAAGATAATATGCCCCCCGCGCTGGATCAGCTTGATGTTCAAATCGGGCAATCCGGGGAATTTACCGCCGTCACACTCCGCACCAATAAGCTTGGAATCCTCGGTAATATCGATCTCTGCCACAAATTCCTTACGTGACGCACTACCGGTTAATTCCCGCGCCATACCTGTTCGGTCCGGCATCAAACGCGGCAATATAGTGAAAACATAAACAAAACCGACGGCGGCAAGTATTGAGCCGGGCACCACAAAGTCGAAAAAGCCAAGAGGATCGTAACCAAGCTCGTCCATTGTGCTGGAAACCAAAAGGTTGGTCGAAGAACCAATCAATGTGGTCATACCGCCCAAAATCGCCACATAGCTAAGTGGGATGAGCAGCCTACTCTCGGAAAAACCCGCGCTCGTCGCTAAAACCTGAATAATCGGAATAGCAATAATGACAAGTGGTGTGTTGTTCATAAACGCACTAAAGACGCAAACGAAGACCATCAAGGTCAAAATCGCCAACCAGCCCCCCGCCACCTTTGATCGAGAAAACAAGGACGTTAGAAAGCGCAAGGAATCTGTCTGGATTAACCCCTGCCCCATAACCAATAGCGCCAGAACAGCAATCAAAGACGGGTTTGCAAACCCAGCCAGCAGCTTGGCTGACGCGAGTTGGTTATCACCCGAAGCATCCGGCAGCGGAAACACTTGCCCGAACAACAACAATACGGTCAACACCGCAAGACTGGTAATCTCTATGGAAAATCTTTCGCGAATGAACGACACCGCAGCCGCGATTGTAATAAACAATCCGAACCACAGGTGGATATCATAATTCAGCAGAAAATTTACCAAGAGAAAAGTCTCCTATACCGCTTTCAGTTTATCCAACTCAATATATGCGATTGTTTCATGACGTTGTTGGGATTTTACGCGTAATTGCGACCGTATATCAACTACAGCTTTCAGACGCATTGCGCAAAGTGCTTTCCTCAAATTCACCCAAGTTTTTCAAACCTATGCGAAATAACAGCTCCGTATCGCTGTCCCCCGAAACTTCGTTCGTCAGGTTTCTAACAGCCGTGAAAGACCAGAACAAGCACTGATTAAAGTAATCCAAGCCCAAATAAGCCTCGCGCAACCCCGGATCTTCCCCCAAATCCTCGGTGGCTCCTATACGGGAGCGCCACGCCTTATTCCAATAATATTGTAGATTAGCGTCAACCTGCTCCCGACTTTCATCAATATCTGTGTTTTCCAACGCTCCGGCATATAAATATGAGATATCAAAACGCGTACGGTTCCAATCGGCGATGAAATCCACCTCATGTCGCTCCGAAACAAAATCCTTACCCGCTAACTGAAATCTGTAATCCAGATCGTACATATCCTTGTAACTGGCTGAAATCTGTCCGACATAGTCAGATTCTTGGTTTTCCAACCCTGATCCCGCTGGAAACGGATTATTCCCCTCATCAAAACGATAGCTCTGTCCCAAAAACGCATCAACATGACTGCCGTCATAGGCAAATAACCCACTACGCAGCCCGTATGTCACGCGGCTCTGATCTTCGGCCCTATCGATGCCGGGAAAACGGTTACGCTCAAACAGGTTACTGGAATCAATCTGTACGTTATTACTATCTTCGTTCGGAATATCGGTTTCCCGTGTCAGGTTAGGTGCAAACGTAACCGCCACAAGCGGCTCTACACGCGCCTGAAACGTTTCGAACGGGCGCGCCATCGGATAACTGGTCTCGATATGCGCCTGCGGATAAAAACGTGACTCAAAGCCGCTACGGCTAGCACCTGACCCCAGAGCCACGGTTGCACGGTCATTCACATGATAAACATCACCACGCGCATGCAAATCAACCGAGGTCAAAAGCCCGTAATCGGAAATCAACCTGCGGTTCCAGCCTAAATCCAGACTGGCTCGCTCAATGTCCTGCTCATTACCTTCACGGGTAAGGCCAAGCCCTGAAATCTCGACTTCCCATTGCCCTTTAACCAACGGAACAGCCCCTGGCTCGCCTTTAAAATTTGCAAACAGCTCAGGTAGAACACTCGGCTGATCAACCGGAATATCCCTCACACGAATATCCTGAAACGCCAACAATCGTGCACTGGCGTAGTTACGCCCTGAAAACCGTTCCGCATAAAGCTGGTTTTCCAGCACATCGGTATTGCTGCTGACCAGGTCATACTGACGCACATACTGGTCATCCGATGCGTAATTGACATCCAGCCCTGCACGCCACTTGTCGTTAATGTCCCACAGCGCATCGGCGAACACGTGACCACGAAACTCATCATCCCGCTTAACACGTACGCCCGCCGTATCATCAATACGCTCGGAACTTGTCGCACCACCATTAAACTCGAAATACGCATTATCCCAACGTTTACGGTATTGCGCCGTGCCCAATGGTTGCTCACTGGTATACGCCGTCAAACCAACTGTGGCATCCTGATCAGGCGCAATCGCCCAGTAATACTGATTCTCGACAAAACCGCCCAAATCACTCTTAAAACCTAGACTTGGTGATAAAAATCCGCTTTTTTGCTTAATCGTTCCATCGGGGTGAGAGAAATATGGCGTATAGGCTATCGGCACTCCGAGCGCCTCAAAACGCGCATGTTTATACGTAATTCGATGGTTCTCCTGATCATGGTTCACCTCCGAGGCCACCAAGCCCCATAAAGGCGCATCATCAGGATCATCGTCACCGCAAATTTTACACGGCGTATAGGCTGCATCATACGCGATTGTTTCGACACCGTTACGACGCTCACCGCTTTCCGCGGTCAAGCGCGAACCATCACTCATCGTTGTCCTAAGGTTAGTAACCGTACCGTTTTTCAAACGGCTGCTATACGTCGCTTGGTCCGCCAAATGAATATCGCCATTCGCTTCATTCAAAACGACATTGCCCGAAGCCACCGCCGTATCTGTATTCACGCTATAATCAACATCATCGGCACGCAGAATACGGCCATCCTGAACGATAAAAACATCTCCACTGGCATTAACCGTGTTGTTCTCTTCGTCGCGGGTAAAAGAATTCGCCTCGATATCAACCGGAGCGCCCTTTTTCTTATTCGAAGGCAGAGGCTTGCCGAAACCGGTAATAAATGGAGTATAAGACGGCGCGGCCGGCTCGAGAGCCACAGGCGGAGCGCTCGGCTGCGGGACATTTTGTGGCGTGCTGACCTCGGCCTGTAAGGTTGGTGCGGTTTTAGGGGCTGCTTCCTGAACAGGTTGATAGTCGTCCTGAAAACCCGTCAGCAACTGCGCCTGCGCGCTCGTTGAACAACACAGATACCCTAACAATCCAATATAAAAAGGAGCTTTACGCATAAAGACCACGGCGTGAATAATAACCTGTATAGAGTGTGACCCTTGGGAGTATGGCGGTCAAGGCCAAACAGCGCTTAAAAAATCAGAAGAAATCCGGCATCTCGCTACCGAAACCTTTAACATCACCATCGCTATCACCACTCTTTTGAGATTTTTTGTTTTCAGATTTATGCTTCGGCTTGTGCTCAGGTTTTGACTTGGCCTGAGACGGCTCAGACTTTCTGTCATTCTGCTGCTTCTTCTGCGGCTCGGACTTACTGCGCTGTTCTGGCTTTTTGTCATGAGAGCTTTTGGCTTCGCCGCTAGGCTTCGCCTTGCTGTCACCAACATTCTTAACTGTTAAGGTCTGTTTGATCAGTTTTTCGATCGCATCCAGATACTTCGACTCATTCTTCGTCGCCAGCATCCATGCACGCCCCGTCTTGCCCGCGCGGCCTGTACGCCCAATACGGTGAACATAGTCATCTGCATTCATCGGCACATCAAAGTTAAACACATGGGATAAATCATCGACATCAATCCCGCGTCCCGCAACGTCACTACAAACCAGCAACGTGATTTCGCCGTTTTTGAACGCCTCGAGCGTATCCGTACGGTTTTTCTGCGCCATATCACCATGAAGGCCTTGGGTCTTATAGCCCTTGCCCTTCAGCCAACGCACCAGATCATCAATATCGCGCTTGCGGTTACAGAAGATGAAAGATGTCTGCACATCTTCCTCACGGATAATACGCTCAAGAACCTCGCGCTTTTCCTTCGGATGCACATGCACCAAAAACTGCTCAACGTTTTTCGCCGTTGTAGCAGGGCGCGCAACGGAAACTTCTTTCGGATTGCTCAGATAATTCTGTGAAAGCTTTTTGATTTCAGCCGGCATAGTCGCTGAAAACAGCAATGTCTGGCGTGTAAACGGCAACAAGCTGATAATCTTCTCAATATCAGGGATAAAACCCATATCCAGCATACGGTCGGCTTCATCAATCACCAGAATCTTGATGTCATTAAGCAAAATCCGTCCTCGATCAAACAGATCGAGCAACCGTCCCGGCGTTGCGATCAATACATCAACACCGCGGTCAAGCGCCTCAACCTGCTTATCCATCGAAACACCACCCGTAAGCAACGCTTTGCTCAGCCCTGTATATTTACCGTATGTATCAAAGTTCTCGGCAACCTGTGCTGCCAGCTCGCGTGTAGGTGTAAGGATGAGCGAGCGCGGCATACGCGCCTTCGCACGACCACCCTGCAAGATCTCGATCATTGGCAAGGTAAAGCTGGCGGTCTTCCCTGTCCCTGTCTGCGCAAGGCCGACAAGGTCACGAGCCATCAAGATATTAGGTATTGCCTGAGCCTGAATAGGTGTTGGTTCATCATATCCGCAATCTGCGATAGCTTTGAGGATATCTTCGCTCAGTCCGAGTTGTTCAAATTGCATTCAGCGTCTGCTTGGAGTTTTTTCTTTTCATGTAAGCATAGGTGCTATTATATTTTCACTGATAAATCAACAAAGAAGAGCGTTTCCCCATATGTCCCTCAAAGTCGCGTTGCAAATGGATCACCCTGAAAAAATCCATGTCGAGAAAGATTCCACCTTCGTTTTGGGGCTGGAAGCGCAAAAACGCGGTCACACCCTGTATTACTACTCGTCCGATACATTGAAACTGCAAAATGGTGCAGTTACGGCGCATGCCGCTCCGTTGACCTTTAAACGTAAAAAAGCGGATCATTGTGAACTTGGTGAATTTAAAGAAACTACTTTAACTGATTTCGACATCATATTGATGCGACAAGATTTTAACGATCCGCTAAGCTATGAAGCAACAACCCACATTCTCGAACATGTAACGGATCAAACCTTGATCCTGAACGATCCTGCGGGCACACGTGAATCACCGGAGAAAATCCTGATCACGCATTATCCTGATCTTGCTCCACCAACCCTGATCACGCGTAATTTGACCGATATTCATGAATTCCAGAAACGGCATAACGACTTAATCATGAAACCTCTCAACGGTTTTGGCGGCATGGATGTATACCGCATCAAACCCGATGACGGAAATCTCGAAGTGGCCTTCGATATGTTCTGCCGTCTGCACCGTGGTCCGTTCGTCGTGCAAAAATTCATCCCTGAGGTCAAGCAGGGCGACAAGCGCATCATCGTTGTAGAAGGCAAACCGATAGCGGGCGTATTGCGTGTCCCGCAAAAAGACAGCATCCGCGCGAACCTCGCAGTCGGCGGTAATGCTCAGGCTACGGACATCACAGCGCGAGAGCGCGAAATCTGCGAACGCCTCAAGCCGGAGCTTATCAAGCGCGGCCTTGTCTTTGTCGGGCTGGATGTTATTGGCGATTACGTGACAGAGATCAATCCGAAATCCCCCACAGGGTTACAGCACATATACAAGCTACAGGGCATCAAATGTGAAGAAGCCATCTGGGACGCATACGAAGCGCGCTACAACACATTCAAAGCTGCGGCATAACCATGAGAAGACAAAGCATATTTGCCGAAATCAAGGACTGGGTCACCGAACAACCCAATAGCCGCCTTATAATCTCGGTCTTAATCATTATCGGAGCAGGATACGTCGTTTTCGGTTTTGGCTACGGCAAAGAATACCATGAGCAAGTCAATGAAGAGCTTGAGTTGGCAAAAATGATCTGCGAAACCTCGGCCGATTTCATACAGCGCAACCCCGAAAGACTTAAGCATGGGAAATCAGAGCTGAATAAACTGACCTATAATGGAGAGCGTATAAAACTGGAGCATGTAAAATATCCCGAAATCATTTTTCTGGAATCCGGCTTTGTAAATCTCAACCGTACAAAAAGCGCGAGAGACGTATTCTGTTATTACTCAGACCCTAGAGACTCTTCTGCAGATTATTACTATAACTACGAGACAAAACTCTGGCAGGACAAAGTCCGTTTCAGGAATTAATGATGAGCAATAAACAAGACCTAGAAGAAAACCTCACCTTCACACCCAAATTCGATGCAGACGGGCTTATCCCTTGTGTGACAACAGATTCACAGACAGGAAAGCTGTTGATGTTCGCGTTCATGAACGAAGAAGCGGTGCACAAAACCATCGAAACAGGTGAAGCGCATTACTGGTCACGCAGCCGCAAAGAACTCTGGCACAAAGGCGCAAGTAGCGGACATACGCAAAAAATCATAGAGATGCGCACAGACTGTGATCAGGATTGCATATGGATCAACGTTGATACGGGACCAGCCTGCCATACAGGGCGAAAAACATGTTTTTACAGGAAGATAGAAACCGGAAATGCGTCAGGTGAGTTTAAAATGAACTTCGTTGACGACGAAAAAATATTCGACCCGAAAGATGTCTATTAATGATCGTGCCCATGGTGGTCATGATCATGGTCATGCCCGTCAACAGCTGACTCAACATGCGTGTCTGAATGCACCGCTAAATCCGCAGGTCGGTGAACTCCGAAGTAAATCACCAGATTAAAGCCCAACAAAACCGTAGCAGCGATTAAGATCTTACTCGCGGCGCGCTTGCGTGGCCCACAAGGCTTATGATGACAGCCATGGTCATGACAGTCGTTTTTGACGCTGTAATAATGCAACCCCCAGCCTGCCATAACGACAAGCGCGGAAAACCCGATCATAGGAAGCTCTAGCCCGTGCATCGTGTCGTGCAATGTTTCCATCCAGCCGGGAATAGTGATGATAAGGCCAAAACCGGATAGTAGGCTGATCAAGCTAAACAACGTAGGCAACACACAACAAAAGACGTGACTTGTCTCTGTCGCGATAACGGCCCAGATAAATTTGCTGTTCTGTTTTTCTTGCATGATATTCCTGTAGCTCGGGCGTTTTTACAGCAGCGCTGATTTTTGCGCAAGCTTTTCATCATCTAAGGCTTCGCTAAATCGCGCATCCTTGATGTGCAGCTCGACTTTCTCTCGCCCGCCCCAGTTATCAATTTTCAACGTACCCAGAACATCAAAAGGTTCACTCCCGCGCTTAAGCAACGCTTCACCAAGATCCGTTCCGACGGATCGAAACGCCATCGCTTTCATCCCGCTACCGCCCTCCCAATCGGACATACGCGTTCGAATATGCGCCTCCCCTACGACATTTACATCGAATAACCGTACATTCCGAAACAGGAATAACGGCTCGGGGTGCTCCTGTCCGAACGGACCGATATGGTCTTGCAGCAACTTAACAAGCTCGACTTTTGCACCACGTACAGTGATAACGCCATCAATCTCGGTTGTTATATTGGCCTCACCGGACTGTGCTTGTTTTTCGATATGCGCGTATAAAAACTCACGAAATGCATCAACCTGATCCTTCGCAACCGTAAAGCCGCCCGCCATAGCATGGCCGCCACCTTTAGAGATTATTCCTTCGTTCCGCGCATCTATAAACGCTTGCGCAATATGAATGCCGGGAACAGAACGGCCCGATCCACGCCCCTCGATCTCGCCTTGCCCGTTCTCGGCATAACTAACAACACAAGCGGGCTTACCGTATTTTTCTTTCAACCGTCCTGCGACCAAACCACTCAAACCCTGATGAAAATTCTCACTGGCAGCAAAAATAAGCGGATGCTGGTCCAACCCTTCGCTTTCAACAGTATTCAGCGCTTCACGCTCCATATCTGCCTGAATACCTTTGCGCTTATCATTACAATCATTGAGCAGCCACGCGATATCATTGCACTCACTCGGGTCATCGCCCGACAAAAGCTTCGCACCCAGATCAGATTTATGCACACGGCTTCCCGCATTAATACGCGGCCCCAGTACGAATCCCGCATGGTAAGGTGACAACTCGCCCTTAATACCTGACACCTCGATAAGCGCTTGCAGCCCTGCGTTTTCAGTGTTTTGCATCACCTTGAACCCCTGACGCACCAACAGACGGTTCACATTGAGAAGCGGAACCATGTCACACACAGTGCCGAGCGCGACAATATCCAGCCAGTTAATC
>CAYGQG010000067.1:0-4795 GCA_964351955.1 uncultured Micavibrio sp.
CGTTGCCAGCCTTACAGCGAAGTACGTGGCGGAAGTTAAAGACACGGGTACAGAGATTTGCGACACGCGTAAGACCATCCCCGGTCTGCGCCTGTTCCAGAAATATTCGGTCGAGATGGGCGGCGGGGCCAATCATCGGTTCGGGCTCGATGATGCCATTTTGATTAAAGACAACCACATTGCCGTTGCGGGCGGAATTTCAGAAGCGTTGGACCAAGCGCATTTACTCGCCGGTCACACCAAAAAGATCGAGATTGAAGTCGATAATATGGCACAGCTTGTTGATGTGCTGGAGAACGGCAAGGCCGATATTGTGATGCTGGATAATTTCGAGATTAAAGAGCTGAAGAAAGCCATAGAAATTGCCAAAGGCCATATCGTCACGGAAGCCAGCGGCGGCATAACCCTTAAAACCGTTAAGGCCGTTGCCGAAACAGGCGTGGATTATATCTCCGTCGGGGCACTCACCCACAGCGCGCCGGCACTGGATATTGCTCTGGATATAGAAACATAGGGGCGTTTACCTTTATAAAACCGCATTTTCTGCGAAAAAATCGATTATATTAGGGTTCCCTTTAGGTTTTTGGGCGATAATTAAACTATAGGATTGAAGCGGGCTTTTTTCGGGAATTATTGCGTGTCCACCAAAGTTTATCACATTGATAACACTATGCTTTTTGCGTTCATATTATTGAGCGTCTTAGCGCTGTTTGCACGGCCCGTTTTTGCACAAAGCCGCATTGATGCACTGACCGAGGCGAATGTCACCGACTTCATCATTACAACAACACATATCACCACCGATAATGACGGTGTGTCTCAAGACAAAATTCGCGAATATCTGGATCGTCATATCGAGAAGGATGCCCGTTTTAAAAGCGTCTTGAAGTATCACATCCCGGGCATGCCGATGAAAAAGACAACGCTTTCATTGAGCAAAGATGATTTCATGAGCTCGGTCAACGAAGGGGCCGAAAAGATCGATGGCTATGAGACTATCGTTGAGATTGAAGAATTAAAAATCGACTCCAGCGGCAAAAAAGCCTTCGTCAAAACCGTAAACACCGAATACGCGACTATGCCCGTTCCAACCGAAACAGGTGTTGAGTATGTGCCTATGGAAGGGGTTTCGAATTGCCGTCAGATTCTCTCTCTAAATGGCGGCATCATTCAAATGTACAGCGCCAATTGCACCACAAACGTCATGTTTCTGGATAACTAGCGCTTCGTCTTATCGACGGACAACCATCAATTTTTTGATTTCTGCAATCGCCTTTGCCGGATTTAAGCCCTTCGGGCATGTATTCGTGCAGTTCATGATCGTATGGCAGCGATATAGGCGGAACGGGTCTTCGAGTTGGTCCAGACGCTCGCCTGTTGCTTCATCACGACTATCCGCAATCCAGCGATAGGCTTGCAGCAGGATCGCAGGACCAAGGAAGCGGTCTGAATTCCACCAATATGACGGGCAGGATGTTGAGCAGCAGAAACATAAGATACAGGCAGCAGGCCCGTTACCGTCTGCACCGTTCAAAATCGTTGAATCTTCTTCGGTCTGCAGACGTTCCCGGTTAGGTGCTGGAGAATCCGTTTTGAGCCACGGCTCAATGGACGTGTATTGGGCGTAGATATGGTTCAGATCGGGAACTAAATCCTTTACCACAGGCATATGCGGCAGCGGGCGGACCGTAATGTCGCCTTTAAATTCATCAATGGCTTGCGTACATGCAAGCGTGTTCGTGCCCTTACCATCGCCGATATTCATCGCACAAGAACCGCAAATCCCCTCGCGGCAGGAACGGCGCAGAGTCAGCGTTTGGTCTACATCATTTTTAATGTGGAGCAGCGCGTCGAGAACCATAGGACCGCATTTATCAAGGTCGATAACATATTCATCCATACGTGGATTGTCATCGTCATCCGGGCTCCAGCGGTAAACCTTGAAGGTTTTCTTCCGCTTGGCACCGTTGGCCGCGTCGATCTTGTTGCCCTTCTGGACTTTTGAATTTTGAGGAAGTGCGAATTCAGCCATAATCTCCAACTCTTTTAATTGCTTATAAAATAGTCGGTTACGAGGGAATTGTGAAGGATAATAAAGCGTGTTTTTTCGAGAAGGTGCCTAATTATCACCAAAAGCCAAAACCGGATTGGCAAAAGCCGCTATTCGCGCTCTTTGTAAGCGCTGGTTCTTGGGATGTCTTTGATCGTCACGCCCGCCTTCAAGTGTGTTTTCATTACCGCCGTGCCATTTATCAGCATACATCGCGATATCCGCGTCTTTTATGAGCACTTCGGCAATATGTTCGGTCGACGTAGTCGCCATTCGTGTGCCATCAATCATCGTCAGACCAATACTGGCACCGACTGGAAAAGGCTTCTGGTTTTTATCCCAATAGACCAAACCTTCCAAAGCTCCACGGATTTTATGCTTCAAAAGCGCTTTACTCATCCCTTCGCCCGGTTCCAACGGTATAAGCACAACAAGCTCATCACCACCGGGGCGGCAAACCACATCCGTCTTACGGAACGCGCGTTCTAAACGATCTGCGACAGCCTGCAAAGCCTGATCACCAACCTCGTGACCACAATTGTCATTCAGGGCTTTAAACCCGTCCAAATCAACAAAGGCGACGATCAACGCTTTGGATTTATGGCGTTTCATATCTTCAATATGCCTATGCAGGGACTCTGTCATACCTTGGCGATTTTTAAGCCCCGTCAGCATATCGGTTGTGGCTTGCTCCTCGAAAGCGCGACGTGCAGCACTTTCACGGCTTACGCGGTTATGCAGACGCATGGCTTGCAGAGCGCATATAGCGCCTTCTCTTTGAGGTAATTGCTGACCGCGTTCAAACAGGGCATCAATGCCCGCCATTACCGGGTCTTCTTCTTGCAAGATATCTCTAAGAGACTTATCTGTTTTTGCTAAATCTTTATCGTGAAATGCCATTTTCGGCCCCTCATCTTTGGAAAGAGAGGGGACAATAGTTTATTTGATATGTAAAATCAAGCTTTTTAGTAAACGCGAGCTTTAGGCGGGAATGCCTCAACCTCGTTGGTCAAACTGTTCAGGACCACAGGGCGGTAGTCGATTTTGGTCTTACCGTCATTATCCACCCATGTCACGGTGTGCTTCATCCACTTATCGTCATTACGATCAGGGAAGTCTTCACGAGCATGTGCGCCGCGCGATTCTTCACGGTTAGCCGCAGAATGCATAGAGGCCACAGCTTGCGTAAGCAAATTATCCAGCTCCAGCGTTTCAACAAGATCGGTGTTAAAGATCAACGAACGGTCGCTGACCTTAAGGTCTTTTTTGCCTGCGAAGACCTTATCGATTTTGGCGACACCTTCGTTCAGTACTTCGCCGGTGCGGAACACGGCGGCGTGATCCTGCATGGTTTTTTGCATATCCATACGTAACTCAGACGTGCGTGTTGAGCCTTTCGCATAACGGAAGCTATCAAAACGCTCCAACGATTTCGTGCCGTCATCACCATCATACGGACGATGTGAAGAGCCGGGCTGCACAGTTTCTGCGGCGCGGATTGCGGCGGCTCGACCAAAGACAACAAGGTCGAGAAGCGAGTTTGATCCAAGGCGGTTCGCACCATGAACGGATACACATGCAGCCTCACCGATCGCCATAAGCCCCGGAACAATCGCGTTCGGGTCTTTCTTGGTCGGGTTTATGACTTCGCATTTATAATTGGTCGGCACGCCGCCCATATTGTAATGCACGGTCGGCAGAACAGGGATCGGTTCTTTTTCAACATCAACACCCGCGAAGATACGTGCGGATTCCGCGATACCCGGCAAGCGGGAGTGAATGACTTCAGGCTCAAGGTGCATCAGGTTGAGGTGGATATGATCCTTACCTTCTCCAACGCCGCGTCCTTCACGAATTTCAATGGTCATAGAACGGGAGACGACATCGCGGGATGCGAGGTCTTTCGCGCTTGGCGCATAACGTTCCATGAAGCGTTCGCCTTCGGAGTTGGTCAGATACCCGCCCTCCCCGCGCACGCCCTCGGTGATCAAACAGCCTGCACCAAAGATACCGGTTGGGTGGAATTGGGTGAACTCCATGTCCTGTAGAGGGATACCCGCGCGGGCAACCATACCGTTACCGTCACCCGTACAAGTATGGGCGGAGGTACAGGAGAAGTACGCGCGGCCGTAGCCACCCGTTGCGAGGATTGTTTGGTGCGCACGGAAACGGTGCATTTTACCATCATCCAGATTCCACGCCATAACACCGAGGCATTGCCCATCATCACTCATGATCAGATCCATCGCGAAATATTCGATGAAGAATTCAGCTTTATTTTTCAGAGCTTGCGTATACAGCGTGTGCAGGATCGCATGGCCCGTGCGGTCAGCGGCGGCACATGTGCGCTGCGCCGTACCCTTGCCGAAATGGGTCGTCATACCGCCAAAAGCGCGTTGATAAATCTTACCCGCAGCGGTGCGCGAAAACGGAACACCATAATGTTCGAGCTCGATAATTGCAGGGATCGCCTCACGGCACATATATTCAATCGCGTCCTGATCACCGAGCCAATCGGAACCTTTAACCGTGTCATACATGTGGAAGCGCCAGTCATCCTCACCCATATTGCCGAGCGCGGCAGAGATACCGCCCTGCGCCGCAACGGTGTGGGAACGTGTTGGAAAGACCTTGGAGATGATTGCGGTTTGCAGCCCTTTTTCGGCGCAACCAAAGCCAGCACGCAAGCCTGCGCCGCCTGCCCCAATGACTACAACGTCATATTCGTGATCTACGATTTCGTAT
>CAYGQG010000067.1:4805-10852 GCA_964351955.1 uncultured Micavibrio sp.
CGTATTTATCTGTGATTTTATCAGCCATAATTAATGCTTATCTTCAGTTTTTAGAATTTCTTACAATGCTATTTTCAGGATCGAAAAAATACACGCCACAGCCAAGCCGAAGAAAAACAGCTTGTTCCCCATCAGCTTCAAGGTCTTGAACCATTCATTATGGATGTAGTCTTCGACCACCACTTGTGAACCCAAAACCGCGTGGTAAAAGGTCGATATGATAAACAAAATGGCCAAAATCGCATTAAGCGGCTGCGCGAGCCATGTGATGAATTCCGCATGGGAAGCGCCCTGCAGCGATATGATCGAGAATACAAACCAGATGACAAGTGGAATATTGGCCAGCGCGGTCAGGCGTTGTTTCATCCAGTGATCAGCACCTTCATGCGCCGAACCTAATCCGCGCGCACGTGCCAATGGCGATTTGATGCCGTCTTTATCCCATTTCAATTTCATTCTTCACCATCCTGCGACTGTGGTTCTGTTTCTTGCGGGCAGGAAACATGAGGCAGTGAACATGCTCCCTCTTCCATACATAACTCGATGCATGTGCGGTTTCCGTTGAAGCTTTTTTCTGTTTCCGAATAGCTGGCGCATAATTGCGCGCAAGTCTGATGTTCACTTTCAGGATAGGGGGCGATTTCAGCTCTGCTATATGCGGAGAACCATGCCAAAGCGGTCAAAACCAATGTCGTAAGCAGCACGAGATAGCCGGCCTTGTATGCGTTTTCGATTTTAAACAGATAGCCCATATCCCACAGGAAGTGACGGATGCCGTTGCAGGTGTGGTAAAACAACGCTACCGACCAACCAAAAAACATGAGCGTACCCAGCGGGCTTGCCGAGAAATCACGAACAATATTGAATGCCGCTTCGCTTGTCGCAGCCGCAATCAACCACCACGCCACCATCAATGTTCCGGCAACGAGAGAACCCCCCGTAATGCGGTGAAAAATGGATAATGCGGATGTCATTTGAGGCTTGTAGGCCTGCAAATGCGGGGAAAGTGGGCGTTCTTTTTCGGAAGGTCCGCTTTGAGACATGATTAAAATCTTTCTGTTACACCTATAACAACCTGTCAGTCATAATAAGTAGTCAGCGAGGATTTTCAATCATTTAATCGCAAATAAAAGCGGCAAAACCTTATTGTTATTCGGTTTTTTCCGCATCCGCTTCATTGGGAACATATTCCAAAGCAACGCCGTTTATACAATAGCGCAAACCCGTAGGCGGTGGACCGTCAGGGAAGATATGTCCCAAATGGCCGCCGCAATTCGCGCAATGCACTTCGGTACGGGCGTAACCAATTTTATAATCGGTCGATGTGCCGACGGAGTGTTCATCGTAGGGCTGATAGAAACTCGGCCAGCCGCTATCGCTATAGAATTTGTTATCCGCGGCGAACAAGAGATGACCACAACCGACACAATAAAACTTACCCGGACCTTTGACATCAATCAGCGGGGATGTGCATGAACGTTCCGTGCCCTCACTGCGTAGGATTTTATATTGCTCAGGCGTGAGGCGCTTGCGCCACTCTTCATCGGTTAGCTCAAACGGAAAGCTTTCCGCTTTGCCTTTGGTTTTTTTGGGTTCTTTACTCGTAAATCCAAACATTTCAAATGCCTTTGCCGGGGTTGAGGCTGCCAACGCGCTTACGGACGCTGCGCCAAGTAAAAATGTACGTCTATCTATACCGTGTGTCTTCATAATGGCTCATAACTCCCTGATATACAGTCTATTCGATGCCTTACGGTTAAAAGTTACGCAAATGGCGCTTTTTTGCCTCAACAACACATAAAATAACACGTATGATATAATGATATGGCATAATTGATCGCGTTTTCAATTCATACGGTTAAAACAAGGGGATAGGACACTTCATGGCTCAGGAAAATTTCGATAAAGATGTCGTCGGCACCAGCAAATTTTACATGCTTCGCGCATTGATTGCGATGGCGCATGCGGACGGCGTTGTATGCGACGAAGAGCGCGCCTATATGGCCGCGCTGATGAACCGCTTACCGTTGAATGATGAACAACGCAAGACGCTGGAAACGGACTTAAGCGAAAAGCAAAATGTCGAAGACCTGCTGCGTTATATCAACGAGCCAAAATACCGCGGGCAGCTCCCCTATTTCGCCCGACTGATGGCTTACAAAGATGGCGAGCTTCACCCCAGTGAAGACGCGCTGCTTGTAAAAATGCATCTTGCGGCGACCGATGGTCTGGATATGGATGCCATTCGGGCGGAAGTGCAAACGGCAACGCAATACGAGATGAATGCCCATGACATCGATATCGATAAAATTCGTCCGCAAGGCGGGTTGTTCGGTGCGTTCGACAAATTGATGCTGTCTATGGGGAAAGATTTGCTGAGCGACTAAGCCCTCTAGCGGAACAGATGATCGATATACGGCTCTGCCGGTTGGTCACCCTCACATCTATAATAACCGGGACTACCCACCGTAGAGACTTTCTGACAGTTTTTATGTGATGCTTTAACGCCTTCACTGAAAACAGCGTCCCATTCGCGGTCGGTTAGGCGGTTGCTGTTGCCACAGCCAGCCAGAAGAAACAACGCGCAAACACCTGCTGCTGCGCGTTGACCCTGCATTTACGCAGCTGCTTTTGCTTCTTTGTTTACAAGAAGCTCGGCGATTTGCACGGTGTTCAACGCTGCGCCTTTACGCAAGTTGTCCGATACGCACCAGAAGTTCAGGCCGTTTTCGACGCTGATGTCTTCGCGTACGCGGCTGACATAGACATCGTCTTCACCGGCGATTTCCGCAGGCGTTACGTATTCAAGATCTTCCTGTTCCAGATCGATCAGGGTAATACCTTCGGCTTCGCGGAACAACTCTTTGGCCTGAATCGCGGTCAGTTCTTTTTCCAGCTCGACATTGATCATCTCGGCATGCCCTACGAACACAGGAATGCGCACACAAGACGCACAAACCTTAATGGCAGGGTCGAGAATTTTTTTCGTCTCGACAACCATTTTCCATTCTTCCTTGGTCATACCGTCATCCATAAACACGTCAATCTGCGGAATCGCGTTAAACGCAATCTGCTTTGGATAGACAGAAGGTGTCGGGGTCTGGTTGGCGTAGATGCCTTTGGTCTGGTTGAACAGCTCATCCATGGCCTCTTTACCTGAACCCGATGTGGATTGGTATGTGCTGACCACCACACGCTTGATTTTAGCAGCATCATGCAAAGGCTTAAGCGCGACAACCATCTGGATTGTAGAGCAGTTAGGATTCGCAATAATGCCCTTACGCACTTCATTAATCGCATGCGGGTTTACTTCCGGCACGATCAACGGCACATCAGGGTCCATGCGCCAGTGAGACGTGTTGTCGATTACGGTCGCGCCAGCTTTGGCAGCGATTGGAGAATATTCAGCAGAAACTTTGCCGCCCGGTGAAGACAGCACAATATCAACGCCTTTGAAGTCGAACGTAGAAAGGTCTCTGACCTTCAAATCCTGGTCACCATAAGACACTTCACGGCCTACAGAACGGCTGGAAGCAAGCGCAATCACGTCATCCGCAGGGAACTGACGTTCGTCTAAAATTTTCAACATTTCGTGGCCGACATTACCCGTCGCGCCGACAACTGCTACTTTATAACCCATTTTAATCTCTCGTATTCGTTTAACAGCTTCAATTTCAAGGCCTTCATTGATATGATAAATACACCTGTCATTGCAAGATTTATCTATGCCCCTATCAAATAAACTCACCCGCGAAGAACTCGAACAAAAAGTCGCAGAGGCCGACGCGTTGGCCGAAATGAAGTCGAACTTCCTCGCGACAATGAGCCATGAGATCCGCACTCCGATGCAAACGATCTATGGAATTCTGGAGCTTATCGCCGATGAAAAACCCGATCCGCGCATTACAGAAATGGTGTTAACTGCGCAAACAGCATCCAGCGGTTTGCTTGAAATTCTCGATGATGTGCTTGATCTGGCAAAGATGGATGCGGACAAGATGGAACTGGATACGTTCGAGGTTCCTGTGCGTTTATTGGTGCGTGGTTTGCTCGAAGCGCTTTCAGTGAAGGTGCATAGCGTCGATATTGAGCTGATCGATGACATTGAACAAGACGTGCCGTTTGTTGTTGTCGGTGATCCGAAGCGCTTGCGGCAAATCATTATGAATTTATGTGGTAACGCGTTGAAGTTCACACATAAGGGCCGTGTCACCGTACGTGTTTCAACCAACACACAGCACATCGGCCTACCCGAAGACGGCGTAGGACTTCGCTTTGAGGTGATCGATACGGGCATCGGCATGCCGCAAGAGGTTTGCGACAGACTGTTCGGGTCGTTCGTACAGGCAGACAGCTCGACATCGCGTAAATATGGTGGCACTGGCTTAGGGCTTTCTATCTCCAAAAAGCTAGTTGAGTTGATGGACGGGGAAATCGGCGTAGACAGTATCGAAGGACAAGGTTCTACATTCTGGTTTGAAATCCCGACCCGTGAAGTCAGCACGGATGGCAGTACCGTCGAATTACCGTCGCTTGACGGAATTTCGGTCCTATCCGTAGAAGATCATCCGCAAGGCGCGAAGGAAATCGTCAACTCGCTAAAATCCATGGGTGCGACGGTAGAAAGCTGCCCGACTTATAAGGAAGGGTTAGCGCTGCTCAAACGTCGCCCGTTTGATGTGGCAATTATCGACCAAGGGTTGCCCGATGGTTTGGGACTGGATTTAATTAAAGAAGCCACACAAATCCGCCCGAATATGGGGGTGGTGATGTACACCGTTCGTGATGATGTCGGGCTTTCCCATTCTCTAAAAGCTCTGGGTGCAACATACCTGACCAAACCTGCCAGTAGAGCCGGATTAGGCGAAGCGGTGCGCGATACCGCTAATAAAATGGATGGGGTGCAGATCGACGGCCCTACCCGTCTGTTGATTGCCGAGGATACCGAGAGCGTTCGTAATATCCTGACATTGCAGCTGAACAAATTAGGTATAGAAGCTGATTTTGCAGAAGACGGTATGGAAGCGATTGAAGCTTTAAAAAGCGGAAAATACGGTATTCTGATCAGTGATCTTCACATGCCGAAGCTTGATGGTTACGGGTTAGTGAAACATATTCGAGACGAGGAGCAATCAAGCGGCAAGCACTTCCCCGTTATTGTCCTGACCGCCGATGTGCAGATGTCGCAACGTGACACATATCTGGAACATGGATTTGATGAATGTCTGCTTAAACCCGTTTCATTAGGACAGTTTCGACGCTTGCTTATCCGTTGGGGGTTAGTCGGTGAGGAGAAAAATATGACCGAAGAGCCAATAACCACCGACGATAAAACAGATAACACATTGCCGCCAGCCGTTGACCGACAGGCCATGATTGCGCAGATGGGCACGTTTGACGAAGGCACAATCGAAATGCTCGGCATGTTTGTCGAGATGACCGAGCCTGAAATCAAAGCTATCGGCGAAGCTCTGGCGGCGAATGATTACGATGATTTGAAAGAGTTGGGGCATTCGCTTAAAGGTGCGGCGCGATCTGCCTGTTGCCCCGTGCTCGGAGATTATGCTTCGCTGCTACAGGATGAAGCCGAAGCCAAGAACCCTGTTGATGAGATTGTTGCCAACATTAAAATTGAATTCGAGCGTGTCCGCGAAGAGATCAAGAACTTAAAGGTTTAAAAACCCGTTTAAGGACAGGGTGGGCTCACCAGCGGCAGCGTTTCATCACCATCCGCATCACCGTTAAATACGGCTGTTGATTGCTGGACCACCCAAACACGGAAACATGTGCTGCCTTGCGGACACGAAACAACAGCCGGGCTGTCACTGTCCAAAGCTTGCTGGGAAACCGTAGCGTCAATGATGTCAGCTTCGCACTCCGAATATTTGGCATCCAGCTTTTGCAAGGCTGCTGTCAAAAATGCGTCAGAATTGCTGGTTTCAGTCCAGTAGAAAACGCCGTCAGTGCCATTATAGAGCTGCCAGTCATCAAAAAGATCAGGGGCAGGACCAAGAAATTTTCCGCTTTGTCCGGTGAAGATCAATGCG
>CAYGQG010000068.1:0-10702 GCA_964351955.1 uncultured Micavibrio sp.
CTTCCTCTCCTTCCAGCATGTCTTTGAGGACTTTTTGCGTGGTTTGCGCGAAGGGGCCGGCACGCTCCACCGTATAATCGGGTAGACGGATACCGACAAGGTTCACAATTTCACCATTGGAAAGTTTGAGCGTTTGCGGGGATACAACTTCGATAACGCGCACCAACCCGAAATTACGAAGTGCGCCAAAATCACCGTAGGGAAACCTTTCTTCGTCTTGCGCGTAGGAAAGCGAAGGATATAAAGAAGCCGACAAAAAACTGGTCAGCAGAACGAAAAACGGTAATATGTGGTGCACTTTGAAATTTGTAATCATGACGACTTAACTGTGGATGGAGACTATGGCCAATATCAAGCGTTTGTTTTTGAAACAAGGAATTTTGTTCAGCATTTTACCGCTACTCTTTTTGGGAGCGTGTACAACAAACCCCGCAACAGGCCAGCAGCAATTTACCGCGCTGATGTCTCCGCAACAAGAAGTGCAGATCGGCGCATCCGAACATCAAAAGATCATTCAACAATTCGGTTTAGAGGACGACCCCAAACTAAACGCATACGTAAACGAGATCGGCAGACGGGTATCCGCAAATACCGAACGCCCCGATGTTCAGTACAAATTTTTCGTTTTGGATAGCCCGATTGTAAATGCCTTTGCATTGCCGGGTGGCTATATTTATATCTCCCGCGGTTTGCTCGCTCTGGCTAATAGCGAGGCCGAAGTCGCAGCCGTACTTGCGCACGAAACAGGGCACATCACGGGCCGTCACTCCGCTGAACGCTATTCTCGCGGTGTTGTAACAACACTGGGGGCAGGGGTTCTGGGTGCGGTTCTGGACTCACAAGGTGCGGCACAAGCTTTGGGTACAGGCGCGAATTTATATCTAAGTTCCTACTCACGTAGCCAGGAAAACGAAGCCGACAGTTTGGGCCTGCGTTACATGACACGTGGGCAATATGATGCGGATTCAATGTCGTCCTTTTTATACTCCCTGCAACGCCAATCCGAGGTGGATGCAAAGGCGGCGGGACAAAATACATCGGCTGCGAATAGCTATTTCTCCACGCACCCTGCAACGGGTGAACGTGTCGCAAAGACAAGAGCAGAGGCTCAGGCTTACCCCGATAGCGGACGCGTGGCACGCAACGAACACCTAAGCACAATTTCAGGCATGACCTATGGCGATAGCGAAGACCAAGGTTTTACTCGCGGTCAACGTTTTTACCATCCACCTCTCGGTTTTACTTTCGAAGTTCCTAACGGTTTCAATATTACCAACCAACCCGCACAGGTTGTTGCGAGCAATCCGCGCGCCGGATCAGCTGTGATTTTTGACATGGCGGAAAACCCGCAAGGACTGGCTCCGGCAAATTATATCCAGAGCTGGGTTAAGGATAGAAACCTGCAGGATATTGAAAGCATCACCGTAAACGGTATGCCCGCCGCGACGGGCAGCTTTGCCGGTGTGATACAGGGCCAGGCTTCGACTATCCGTTTGGTCGCGATCCGTTACGGCAATAAATTTGCCCGCTTCCAGATTGCTATCCCACAAAATGCAGCGCCGAGCCTCGTTAAGGATTTGCGCGAAACGACCTATAGTTTCCGGTCTTTATCACAAGCGGAGCGTCAATCCATTAAGCCGCACAAGCTCACTGTCTTCACGGCCCGTTCCGGTGACACCGTTGCATCTCGTGCCGCGCAAGCTGCATTTGATAATATGAATGTTGAGCGTTTCCGTGTTCTGAACGGTTTGGCGGCGAATGAAGAGCTAAAAGCCAGCGTGGTTTACAAAACGGTTCAGTAAAATCCAGACACAAAAAAAGCCGGGCAACCTCAGGTGGGGGAGAAGAGGGCTGCCCGGCTTCAGAAGACATTGGCCATTTAAACGCCAATGGCCGATATTAAAAATAATCAGTCTTCGATAAACAAATTGTCTCTGTCATCGACGAAGTCAACGATTGAGGTCTTTAATTTTTCCATCGCGCGTTGTTCAAGCTGACGCACGCGCTCTTTACTCACGCCGAGCTCGTTTCCGAGCGCTTCAAGCGTGACAACATCTTGACCCAGATGGCGTTCGCGAATGATCTTTTGCTCGCGGTCACTCAACTCGCTCAAGGCTTTGTTTAACCATTTTGACCGTGTCTCGGAATCAACAACATTCAATGTCAGTTCCTCGGGCGTAGGGCCTTCATCGGTCAGCATTGTCTGCCATTCATCTTCACCGTCTTCGCCGATACGGGCGTTCAGGGAATGATCATTACCTGACAAACGGCCTTCCATAGTCTCAACGTCTTTTACTTTAACGTTCAGCTCATTGGCGATTTCTTGACGGCTATCATCGGTCAAACCTTCGGCTTCCTCACGGCTCTCGATTTTGGAGCGCAAACGACGAAGATTAAAGAACAGTGATTTCTGCGCTGCTGTTGTCCCTGTACGGACAATCGACCAGTTGCGCAGGATATAATCCTGAATGCATGAACGGATCCACCATGTAGCATAGGTTGAGAAACGAACATCGCGTTCGGGGTCGAACCTCGCCGCCGCCTGCATCAAGCCAATATTGCCTTCCTGAATGAGGTCACCCATCGGTAGGCCGTAATTACGAAAACGGGATGCAACGGAAACCACAAGGCGCGTATATGACTGAACAAGCTCGTGCAGAGCCTTCTCGTCTTCATGGTCGCGCCAACGGCGAGCAAGGTTAAGCTCATGCTCTTTTTCAAGCATGGGTTCGCTCATTGAGTTCCTGATGTACTCAAGATTGGCTTTCTGTGTCTGGGGATCATCTATATGGGCCACGTACAACTCCTTACATCAATAATGCCAACGTTCTACCGTTACATTAGTTCCTACGTATGAAGTATTCGCATGGATCACTAAAAAAGTTAACAAGAGAATAAAATTTTTAGTGTGGTTTTTTTAAGCTTCGAGAATGTGGGTGACTTGCGCGTCCTGATCAAAGCCTACGCTGATCAAATGCCCGCCAAAACCGCAGGCATCGTCGATTGTCGCGCTGATGCAATTCAGCTCCGAGCCTTTATGTTCAGGATCATATCCGCGTATGACCTTTTCAAAAGGGCGGTAAGCCTGTTCCATATTTTGGAAGTCATCACACGCCCACCAGAAATGATCGCCTTGTTCATAAAGCGTTTCGGACGGGTTTAGCCCCGCATGTACGAACAGCATGGGCGCTTGTGTGTTCAAATCGGTAAATGCGGCGCGTTTGAGTTGACGCATGAACACATCATGCCCCGGATGCGCACGAATGGCCTTACGGATCAGGCTGGTCCATTTGGTGATGCCCATCGTACCGGCTTTGCAAGCCTCAACACCGTCATGCGGTGACAGGCCATAGCTGTAAAGTGTGTCTGACAAACCATTGCCGAGCATCCAGAGTAAAACATCGGATGGGTTCGGTGCGTAATGCAGCTGGAAAAGCTTTTCCCAGATCAGTTCCTGACGGCCGCGCAAATACTGAATATCGGACGGCATCATACCGGGCAGGGCGAGCACCATACGGCGGAACGTCAGTATCTCGGTAATACAGGCTGCGGAATCGCCGCTAAAGCCCGTGTAATTGCCGTGATAGACGATACGGTCGCCGGGGCGTATGTGCTGAAGAATGTGATCGTGGAGGTTTTGCAGGGCAGTCAGCTGTCCGTGAATGGCCGGTACGGTCCAAACGGTGCGCGGTCGTCCGATATTACTGATGGAATCGGAGCTATGCGGGCAAATACACTGTTTTATTGTGGTCCCTGACAAAATCGGTCTCAACGTGGTTGGTGTAATTTCGGTGTGGCGGGTGGGAGGAGTTCCCAGAATCCAGTTAAGTATATAATAAAATCAGGCGCATAGAAAGTGGAAAACTCTCCAATGCGCCTGATCGTAAATTCTGTTTATATATGAGTCGCTTAAGCGGCTTTCTTTTCGGCTACCTTTTTAGGTGCGGCCGTAAGGCCCAAAATACCTTCAAGTTGCTCTGTCGCTTTGACCTCTGTGATTTTCTCAACAGCAGCCACTTCACGTGCAAGACGCTCAAGCGCTGATTGATATATCTGACGTTCGCTGTATGACTGCTCTGTGTCATCATTGCTACGCTTAAGGTCACGAAGGACTTCTGCGATGGCTACAGGGTCACCGGAATTGATCTTTGTTTCATATTCCTGTGCGCGACGGCTCCACATTGTACGACGTACACGGGATTTGCCTTTAAGTGTCTTGATGGCATCATCCATACGGTCGGATGTGCTGAGCTTACGTAAGCCCGCATCTTGAGCTTTCATCACAGGGATTTTCAAACGCATACGGTCTTTTTCGAAAGAAATCGCATACAGGCTGACATCCATGCCACCGATTGTATGTGTTTCTACACCTTCGATTTGACCAACGCCGTGCGCCGGATAAACAACGTAATCGCCTTGTGAGAAGTCAAAATTGTCATTATCTGCCATGTTTTACACCTATTTGTTATGTTTTTTTAAGATGGCTGGTTGATTGGCGGCAGGGAATATGTTTAAAAAACAGATGCTTACCGTTAACCTCCAGCGGGTCACACTCAATAATCTTGCTTGATGTGAGCTGACATAATACTTAATTTTTGGTAAAAATTCAACAAAAACTTAACGCGTTGACCTAAGTCACTGATTTAGTGGATTGTTTTCTTGTGGCGATGCGAAGGAGTCAGTGACCCGATAAGCTCCTCATAACGTGTAAGCTTGTGCTGAGGGATGAAATTCTTATTCAAAATGTGGCTGATTGTCAGCAATTTAGATGAAGCACTAAGCAATTTATGCGCGGATGCATCGTTGCGCATACCTATTTCCAGCGCAATCAGGTCATTCATGGTCTTATCGGACAGTTGTGTCATTAATCCGGATAAAGAGCATGATCTTACACAAACGGTATTATCCGTACGCGTTTGTATGCGTCCCAGATAAAATCTCTGACTTTCTGAACGGGAATTGAATTTTTTGATTTTCAGTCCTTTAAGGTCGAACTCTTTACAAAAGACGCTGCCGAAACGCTCGAAATTCAAGGTGTCGAGGTCATAAGCACAGCGTGAAATACGTGCGGTTGTTTTGATAAGGCTTGCGACGCGGCTGTCGTCAAGGGTTTCGGCCAGATTGACTGTCGAGTTGTTGCTGTACAACAGCGCTTTGATCTGATTAGCTTTATCCAGCGTATCAATATAGGCCAATGGATCATCAGCCAGCGCGTCATCTAATTTGATTTTTACTATCGCTTTATCTTCATCAGGAAGGGCAATGTTTAGTAATTTATTATCAGCTTCATATAAGTATAGAAACCCTGTGCCCCACACAGTGAATGAACCGTGCGATACGGTGCAGTCATGCTTCATCGCAAACTCAGTTCCCTGTAATACAGTTTATTTTGATTAACTAATGTATGCGCCTAAATTGTGCGAAAGTCAAGCATTTGTATTAACCAACTGTTTTTAAAGGGTTAATTTTACTTTTAGGCAAAAATATCGGGATAATTGAATTTTTTCACAAAAGAATATAGAAAAGGGCAAAATTGTGCATAGCGTTAAAACTACATGGATAACAGGGGCTTCCAGCGGAATCGGTGCTGAGACCGCGTTACAGCTGGCATGTAAAAAAGTGCATATTTTAGTCACTGCTCGATCTGCGGATAAGCTGGAAGCCTTGGCAGACAAGGCAAAGGACTTACCCGGAACGATCACGCCAGCACCTTGCGACGTAACGGATACCGCGGCGGTTGCTAAACTTTATGCGGAGATGGAGCAGGAGCACGGGCCGATTGATCTTGTTTTACTGAACGCAGGCACAGGTTTTGGAGATTCGGCGACCGAGTTCGATATCAATACATTCAAGAAAACATTCGATATTAATGTAAACGGCGTAGCGAACTGCCTTGAGCCGGCTCTGAAGTCTTTTGTTAAACGCGGCAAAGGCCATGTTGCGATTGTCGCGAGCGTTGCGGGATTTCGTGGTTTGCCGAAATCGGTGTCTTACGGGCCGAGCAAAGCCGCGCTGATCAATTTGGCGGAAGCTTTGTATGTAGACCTTAAACCCAAAGGTATTAAGGTGCAGGTTATCAACCCTGGTTTTGTCAAAACCCCTCTGACCAATAAGAACACATTTAACATGCCGCTGCTCATGCCGGTAGAGAAGGGGGCTCAGGCGTTGATAAAGGGGTTGAATTCGAACGCATTCGAAATCATCTTCCCGTGGCCGTTTGTGGTGTTTGTGAAGTTGATGGATATGTTGCCAAACAAAATATATCTATGGCTTGCGAGTAAACTCGGCGGGTCGGTTAATAAACCCGAGTCCTGAAAATTCGAGTGATCCTTTAGCCGTATCAAGAACGCCTGTACCACCAATGGGGATCGGAAACAGGGTGCGTCCGTGACCGAACGGCGCATTGAACACAACCGGAATATCCCGCCCGCCTAACAACTCGCCGATAATGTCTTCCAGACTGAAACCAAATGGCCGCGAGCTATCTTTTGTGTCCAGAAATTCCCCGAGCACTAACCCGCCGATCTGCTCGAACACGCCCATGCGGCCCATCTGCGCAAACATACGGTCGAAACGGCTCATCTCGTCGCCCGTGTCTTCCAGAAACAAAATCGCATCCTGCAAAGGCGGGCAATCATTCGTACCCGCCAGATAATGAAACAGGCTCAAGCATCCGCCAACCAGAGTGCCTTCGGTTGAACCGTCCTGAACGATTTGCGCGTGTGATAAATCCATATGGGTTTTCTTGCCGCGCAAAACATCCAGCGTTTCATCCAGCTCATCAAAATGATGCAGGTGCTTAAACACCTGCGCGTGAAAACCGACATTCCCTGTCTGCGCATAAATGGAATTGAGCAGGGCGGTCACGTCGCTGAATCCGATCAAAGGTTTCTGGTTTTTGGCAATGAGATCATGGTCAAGTTCATCCAGTAAATACAGCGCACGGTTGCCGCCACCCGCCGCCCAGATCGCATCAATGCTCTCATCGGCATATAATTCATGCAGAGCTTTTAGTTTCTGCGCATGTGTTCCGGCGGATTGGTTGTGCTGCTTGTATGTCTGCGGATGAACCGTCACGGCAAGGCCGCGTTTTTCCAGCGCTGCTTTGGATTTTTCAATATCGTCTTTCTCGACGAAGCTGGACGGGGCCATAACGCCGATACGCGCGTTTTCTGGAAGATATGTATTCATGGCAAAGAGTTTAGGATGCTTTCTTCGTGGTTTCAAAGGCTTTCAATGCACGCTCCCGTGAAGTCTTTAAATCAACAATCGGTTCGGGGTAGGTTTCGCCCAAGACCACGCCTGCCTGATGCAAGATTTCTTCGGGTGCTGCCCATGGCTTGTGAATATATTTCTTCGGCATGTCTTGAAGCTCGGGAATAAATTCTCGGACATATTCGCCATCGAGATCAAACTTCTCCCCCTGTGTTAGCGGATTGAAAATGCGGAAATACGGGGCGGCATCTGCGCCCGATCCTGCGACCCATTGCCAGCTTGCGGAGTTGCTGGCCAGATCCGCATCGACCAGCGTATCCCAGAACCATTCCTCTCCGCGATGCCAATGCGTCAGCAGGTTTTTAACCAGCAAAGAGCCGACGATCATCCGCACCCGATTATGCATCCATCCTGTTTGCCAGAGCTGGCGCATCCCTGCATCCACGATGGGGATGCCTGTTTGTCCGCGTTGCCAGCGTTTCAAATCGTCGCTCTCTTCTTCGTTCCACGGGAAGTCATTGAACTTCGGCTGAAAGTTTTTCCATGTGATATGCGGGAAGTGGTAGAGCAGGTAATAGGAAAATTCCCGCCAACCCAATTCGGAGCAATAGGTATCAATATCCTTTTCTGGAATGGCATTGGCTTGCCCGTATGAACGGATGGTGTACCAGACTTCGTTCGGTGAAGTTTCACCGTGCCGTAAATGCGGCGACATCCGCGATACGTTTTCGCGGTCGGGGCGGTTGCGATCTTCTTTGTATCCGTTAAATCCGTCTTCGAGAAATGCCTGCAACTGCGAATGTGCGCCATCTTCTCCGGGGCTCCATGCTGCATCCATGCCGTGATACCACTCTACATCCGGTATTAGCCCTAGGGTTTCGAGGGGGTCCTTTGCTGCGCTATGTTCGGCGTAGGTAATACGGCTCGGTCGTGGCAACGGCTCACGCGGCTCACGAATCTGAAGGCACCCCCTGCGGTAATACGGCGTGAATACCTTATATGGTGTGCCGTCATTCTTCGATACTTCCCACGGTTCCCACAATAAGGATGCGTTGTAAGTTTCGGCCTCAATACCGTCATTGCTTAAATTTACTTTGATGTCTTTATCGCGCTTGATCCGCCACGGTTCGTAACACCTGTTCCAGAAAACAGCAGTTGCGCCTGTCTCTTTTATAAGTGCGGGTAAAATCTCATCGGCTTTTCCAACACGGAAAACCATGTGCTCACGAAGATCGCTATTCAGGGATTGAAGACTTTGATGTAACCACCATCGTGCCGCGCCGCCCATTTTCCATTCGGCGGCATTCTCATCATCCAGAATGTAAACGGGGATGATGGCGAAGCCTTTTTCCAAGGCGTGGTAAAGGGCAGGGTTGTCGGTGAGGCGTAAGTCTTGGCGAAACCAGACGATGGCTGAGTTTTGTGTCATATCAAACCATACGCATGAACCGCGTATTTAGATCGGCCTTTTAACCGTCAGCGTTAATTTTTGCGATGATCTCTTGCAGCTTTTCTTCGGCTTTGAGGTTGTCAACCTGACAAGTCCCTGCTGCGCTATGTCCGCCGCCGCCATATTCAAGGCACAGCGTGCCGACATCTGTTTTGCTCGAACGATCAAGGATAGATTTACCGATGGCAAAGACCGTGTTCTGCTTGTTCTTGCCCCACATCACATGCGCGGAAATGTTGCAGTTCGGGAATAGGGCGTAAATAACAAAACGGTTGCCCGCCCATATTGTGTCTTCATTGCGTAAATCCAAAACGACAAGATTGTCGTGAACTTCGCCGCAACTCTCTATTTGCTCGCGGCATTTAACCTGATGATCAAAGAATAAATCTACACGCTCTTTAACATCGGGAAGCTGAAGAATTTCGTCGATATCCTGATGATCACGACAATAATCGATCAACTTCATCATCAACTGGTAATTGGAGATATTAAAATCGCGGAAGCGACCCAGCCCCGTTCGGGCATCCATAATAAAACTGAGCAGTTCCCACCCTTGCGGGTTCAAGATATCTTCTTTGCTGAACTGGGCAGCATCGGCCTTGTCCACCGCAACCATCATTTCGTTCGAAACGGTCGGAAAAGCATCCGCCCCGCCAAAATATTCGTAAACAACACGCGCCGCCGAAGGGGCATCCGCGTTGATGACATGGTTTTTAACGTCCTTGCTTACACGCTTGGTTTCGCTGTCATGATGGTCGAACGCCATATAGACACCATCCACATAAGGCAGGTTCGTAGTAATATCTTTGTCCGAAACCTCGATAAGCCCGTCTTGCATGTCTTTGGGGTGCGCAAAGGTCACTTCATCAATCATATCCAGCTCTTTAAGCAAAACCCCGCAAACGAGGCCATCCATATCACTGCGGGTGATGAGACGGTATTTTTTACCTTCTTGAGGCATTAGCTTTGCGGCGTTGGACATGGTGTTTCGGCTCCTTTTTTGAATTTGAAACGCGACTGTCATTGTACGCATAAAAAGATGAACACAAAATGAAAAAAGCGCAGCACCGTTAAGGGCCGCGCTTTTGTGTCGATTGAGGAGGCGCGTTAGGCTTTCGCGGCTTCTTTATCTCCGTCTTTATCCTTGTCTTTGTCCTTCTTCTTGGACTTCTTTTTCTTGTCGGTGATAACCATGACAGGGTCTTTGTTGTCGTTCACAGTGTCTTTGCTGACGACAACCTCTTCAAGACCTTCGACATCCGGCAATTCGAACATCGTGTCGAGCAGGAGGTTCTCAAGAATAGAACGCAAGCCACGAGCACCTGTCTTACGTTCGATTGCTTTTTGTGCAACCGCTTTCAAGGCATCATCTTTGAATGTCAGCTCAACGCCTTCAATCTCGAACAGCTTTTTGTACTGCTTGACTAGAGCGTTCTTCGGCTCGGTCAAAATCGTGATCAGCGCATCTTCGTCCAGATCTTCAAGTGTAGCCAGTACCGGCAGACGACCAACGAATTCAGGGATTAAACCGTATTTCAGCAAGTCTTCCGGCTCAAGCTCCTTGAACAATTCGCCAATACCGCGATTGTCATCAAGGTCTTTAACTTCAGCACCGAATCCGATTGTGGTTCCGCGACCGCGCTGGGCAATAATTTTGTCGAGGCCCGCGAACGCACCACCACAGATAAACAGGATGTTCGCTGTGTCCACTTGCAGGAATTCCTGCTGAGGATGTTTACGACCACCTTGCGGAGGAACAGACGCAACCGTACCTTCCATCAGCTTCAGCAACGCTTGCTGAACACCTTCACCCGATACATCACGGGTTATGGACGGGTTGTCGGATTTACGGGAAATCTTGTCGATCTCATCGATATATACAATCCCTTTTTGGGCGCGTTCGACGTTGTAATCACTGGACTGAAGCAATTTAAGCACAATGTTTTCCACGTCTTCACCCACATAACCGGCTTCGGTCAGGGTTGTCGCATCAGCCATTGTGAACGGCACATCCAGAATACGGGCGAGCGTTTGCGC
>CAYGQG010000069.1:0-7941 GCA_964351955.1 uncultured Micavibrio sp.
GCCTGAACCCGTGCCGCCATGTTCCAGACGTTTGTAGTGGTTGTGAACCGCAACGGACAGAACGCGTTTCGCGGCTTCCTGACCGATGACGTAATCATCCAGTACTTGCTTGATCTCGGACGGCGCAGGTACGCCTTCGCCTTCACGCACGAGCTGCGTTTTGTCTTCCTCGCGGATAATGTCCATGCACAATTCCACGCATTCATTACAAATGAACACGTTCGGGCCCGCGATTAATTTGCGGACTTCATGCTGGCTTTTACCGCAGAAAGAGCAGTAGAGCGTATTTTTGCTATCGGTTTTGTCGGATGATTTACTCATGTAAAGCGTGTTTCCATCATTGTTATTTCTTTCAATCTAGCCAAGCGGGAAGCCCTCGCGCAAGCCCTATATCAGTAATATGTTCTTTTTCTACTACAAAAAAACCTATAGCCGTCGATAACATGCTTGTAATCCTTGCTGTGGGCACTATGTTGTGAGGCGATATGGCAAACGAAACTTTAAACGAACTCGTTGATAACTTTGCATTTTTCGAAGATTGGGAGGAGCGCTACCGCTATCTCATTGATCTTGGGCGCACTTTACCCGCAATGGATGAATCGCTCAAAACCGAAGAGAATTTGGTCAAAGGATGTACATCACGCGTATGGATGCAGGCTGATTTGCGCGATGAGACCCTGCATTTCGTAGCAGACAGTGACGCGCATATCGTTCGCGGGCTTATTGCGATCCTCGATCGTGCCTATCAGGGACAGCCTTTAAGTGCTATCGAGCAAATCGATATAAAAGCCGCATTCGCAAAAATCGGGCTGGACCAAAATCTGTCACCCAATCGCCGCAATGGCTTTTTCTCTATGGTTGAGAGAATCCAGTCTTTCGGGAAATAACCCCTAATCTTGGTCGGGCGCTTCGGTCTTTTTCGGTTCGGGAAGGTCTTTGATGCCCGTGTATTGCGTGGTTTTAAGAATATCCGCAAACAGCTTGTCTATCGCTTCACTCGCTGAACCGATCAGCTCCGCTTCAACGCTGAACGCTGATTGCTTGCCAATCCAGAGCTGCGCGATATAGATCGTGTCCTGACGACCAACACGGCCCTCACCAACCAAACCCGCTTGCTTATAGCCTTCTTCTTCGCGGAAGCTGCTGTTGTATTCGGATACAACACTTTGCTTCGTCATCGCGCGCAGCGTCGTTTCCATCACCTTCGCGCTGTAATCCTTGTAAAGATCGGGGTCAACGGGGTTGCAGATCACGCGGAAATTGATGGTAGAGGACAGCTCATGCACTTGCGTAAAGCTAACCACGTCATAGCATTTGGTTCTTTCCTCATCCTCGCATCTGCGTGATGTATACGGGTCTTCGGGGAATGTAATCGCAAATTCGCAATGATCGGGCGAGTAGGTGTGGCTGAGGTCTTCCGGCTCGGGCGCTTTTTCTTCTTTGGCTTGCGTTTCCTCAACCTGCGCCTCTTCGGCAGGTGCTTCTGCATCTTCCGCAATCGCGGGTGAAACAAAGAATAACAAAAGGAAGAGGGCTAAATATCTCATGGTTTCCAACTTTCTGCATTCGCGTCTACTTGCTCGCCTGTGGCCATATCCTTGACCTGCCCGTCGGCGGGGAACCAGATATACGGAATGCCTTTTTTCTCGGCATAGGCGATTTGTCGTTTTAACTTCCCGCCATGCGCGGTCTCTGTGTTGATTCCGCGTTTGCGCAAAGCCTGTGCGACTTCGTTCATTACGCCGCGCTGCTCTTCTTCGGGCAGCATAACCATAACTTTGGCGGGAGACTTGGGTCCGGCTTCGATCTTGCTGTTCTGACGCAGCACGTCGAACAGACGGGAAAAACCAATCGAGATACCAACACCGGGAAGGTGCTTGTTGATGTAACTGCCCGCAAGGTCATCATACCGACCACCTGAGCAAACCGAACCTGTGAATTCAGGCACATCGAGTAACTGCGTTTCGTATACCGTGCCAGTGTAGTAGTCGAGGCCACGTACGATTGTAAGGTCTGGCACAACTGCGTGGTCAGGGAGGTGGTTTAAGTTGTTAAGTACAAAATCAAGTTCATTTAGCCCCTCAAGAAGCAGGGAGTCAATTTCATCAAACAGAGAGTCTTCTTTTGTTATGTCGATGAAGATTTCCTTTAAAACACCACGTTTTTCTTTTGGAATGTCCTTCAAAATTTCAGCAAATTTAACGAAGTGCGCTAAACAATCCATAATGTAGTCGCGTTTTTTGTCCCCCTCAAAAGCAGCTAGAAGAGATTTGATAAAGGCCTCTTCCCCTGATTTTTCGAGTTTATCTAGAAGCCGAGTTATAGTAGTTATATCTTCCTGCTTGGTGACGCTCATAGATTTCAAGAATCCAAACAGAATTTTCCTGTTGCTCACGCGCAACTGCACTTTTCCAATATCCAAACTCGCGAGCGCTTCATAACAAATCGCGGCAACTTCAGCATCAAAGTGTATCGGCAGATTATCGACATTGATCACGTCGATATCACATTGCAGAAATTCGCGCATACGGCCCATTTGCGGGCGTTCGCCGCGCCATACTTTCTGCATCTGGTAACGTTTGAACGGGAAAGTCAGATCGTTGAAATTTTGCGCGACGTATCTAGCAAGCGGCACGGTCTGGTCAAAATGCAGCGCAAGACGCGCATCTTTGGTGCTGTCTTCGTCGGCCTGCAAACGCTCCAGCACATAAATCTCTTTATCAACGTCTTCGCCCTTGGCGGCGATAACCTCTAACTCCTCAACCGCAGGAGTCTCGATGGAGCAATAGCCGTAGCTTTCGAACACAGCACGGATTTTATCCAGCCATTGCAACTCAACGGCGCGGTATTCGGGCAACCATTCGGGGAAACCGCTAATCGGTCTTGGTTTATAGATTTTCTTTTTATCAGCCATGAGTGATTTATACGCGAATACTTCATGAATTCAAGCATCTGCGCATTCTGATCGTGATTAAAAGCTGAGGATGGTTATCTATCGCTTTGGCCGGGAGTAATGATAGGGGCGGGCGTTTCAGTCCCGTATTTTTGCGCCTCGGGTTCTGCGATATCGCGCATGTTTTCATTATAGGCTTCTTTATGCGCCCATGTATTGATCGCGCAACCTACTGCCGCCGCACCTGCAAGTACTTGAAAACTGCGGGTTACGGTCGAAATCATGTCAACGGCATCACGCGCGCCTTCAAAACACGCATCTAATGCATTTTCCTGAAATTCAGTGATCGTCCCTGTACCCATGTTCAAATCATAGCGTACAGGCCTTAAACAAGCGTTAACGCATATGTTGGAATGTCAGGCTAGCTGCGGGATTACTTCGTTAGTCGCCAATTCGGACGCACGAAATGGCAGGTATAGCCATTCGGGTTTTTAACCAGATAATCCTGATGATAATCCTCGGCCTCGTAGAATTTCTGCGCGGGCACAACCTGCGTCACAACCTTGCCGCCGGGCAAAAACCCTTGGCGGTCGATCTCGGTAATTAATTCCTCGGCGACCTGCTTTTGCTCTTCATCAGTATAGAATATGGCGGTGCGATACTGCGTTCCCTTGTCGTTACCCTGACGGTCTTTGGTGGTCGGGTCATGCATCTGGAAGAAAAACTCGAGCAAGTCATTCAGGTCGGTGGCATCGGTGTTGTATTCGACTTCCAGCGCTTCCGCATGGCCCGAAGACCCTGTGCGAACGATTGTATAGTCGGGGTTCTTGATCGTACCGCCGGTATAGCCAACGCGGGTTTTTACCACGCCGTTCTGCTTGCGGAACAAATCTTCCATGCCCCAGAAACAGCCGCCCGCCAGTATAATTGTCTTTGTGCTCATATCTCGGTATTCGCGTTATAACGCGCCTTTGTTACTTCTCGTCAAATAAGTCGGCAAGCTGGTCGATCAAGGCTTTGGCCAACTGGTCGGCATCTGCAATCGTCATCGCTTTTTTGTAATAACGCGTCACATCGTGACCGATCCCGATAGCGGTCAGGCCTATATTGCTCTTGTTCTCGATCCACGTGATGACATTGCGCAAATCGGCCTCAAGGTAATTGGACGGATTTACGGACAGCGTAGAATCATCGACGGGCGCGCCGTCGGAAATCACCATGATGATTTTGCGCGCTTCACCGCGTTTGGCGATACGGTTATGCGCCCAAACCAAAGCCTCACCATCAATATTCTCTTTTAATATGCCTTCTTTGAGCATCAGCCCGAGGTTTTTACGCGTGCGGCGCATCGGTGCATCCGCCGCCTTATAGATGATGTGGCGAATATCGTTTAAACGGCCCGGATTGTCGGGACGGCCTTGTTGCATCCAAAGATCACGGGACTTTCCGCCTTTCCATGCGCGTGTAGTAAAACCGAGAATCTCGACCTTCACGCCGCAACGCTCCAACGTACGCGAAATGATATCCGCGCTCATCGCCGCCAGCGCGATCGGCCGACCGCGCATTGACCCTGAATTATCAATCAACAGCGTCACCACTGTGTCACGGAATTCGGTTTCCTTCTCCGCCTTGTAAGACAGCGGCACATTCGGGTTCGCAATCATACGGGCGAGGCGGGTAGGGTCGAGAATTCCTTCCTCCAGACCAAATTCCCAAGACCGTCTTTGCTGCGCCATGACCTTGCGCTGTAGACGATTGCCGAGCTTGGTGATCACCGATTGGTGGCTGCCGAGTTGTTGGGCGAGCACATTGCGTAATCGTGTTAGCTCGGAACTTTCCGCCAACTCATCCGCGTCAACCTCCTCATCGAATTGATTGGTGTAGATAACATAACTGCTCTAATCTAAATAATAAAAATCCTGACTGCGCTGGCGAAACGGATTGCCTTCGTCTTCTCCGGCTTGGGCTGCACCTTCTTCGCCTTCGTTCTCGTCATCGAAAGATGCATCCATGTGATCTTGGTCTTCACCATCGAACACGTCATCCATACCGACCTGACCTTGCGAAAACTCGCTGCCCTGATCGTCTTCGGTGTTTTCTTCCTGCTCTTGTGCATCATCAGAATCGGTTGCTTCGTTCTCATCCGCGTCTTCGTCCTGATGATCGCCGCCTTCAACATCCTCAATCGGAATGTCCAGCGCGCGGATCAGCTTTTTCGACCAACTCGCATAAGCTTCCTGATCGTTCAAAACGTGTTTGAGGCTCTCAAAATTAACATCGTCTTTAAATTGTGTTTTCAGGACGGGGTCCCAAAGCTGCATTAGCTTTTTAGCAGAAGGCGGCGGTTCTTCACCCGTTAAGGCAACACGAGAAAGCACATGCAGCGCATCGCCGAACGCGACTTGATCCTTGCTGCTCAAATTCTCAAACCCCGCGCGGCGGCACTTTTCTTCCAGCACCGCGCTCAAATTCGAACCAACGCCTTTCATATCCTGATAACCGATCGCCTCGCATCGTGCTTGCTCTAACGCGTTAAACGCTTCAAGCGCATGCGGATCGCGCGGTGAAAGCTGTGTATGCAGCTTGTCATCATGATGGGCGATATAAAGCGCCTGCGTATCCGCACAGCCACGCAGTAAGCGTTTTTCCGCCGGTGGCATGTTATGACCGGGGGCGGGTAGGCGCGGTTTACCTGTCGGCGATAACCGTCCCGTCGGCGTTTCGGCAGCGGAGTAGGTGACCTCAAGCTCTTTATTGCCCGAGATCGTGCGCATCACGGCAGAGGTGGATTGTTTGAATGTTTCAGAATTCTGATCTGTCATCTAGGGCAGAGCCTTTCATTCAGATCGGTTAGGATACGGCGACATTCCGTATCGAGCTTTCCGGCAATTCTACGTCGAAGCATCGCTGGTAATACTCGGCGATGATCGGGCGTTCGGCTTCGTCGCATTTATTCATGAAGGACATGATAAAGGCGAGGTCGCGGTTGCCGTCAAAAATATGCGTGTTTTCGATCCATGCCAAAACGGTACGAGGGCTCATGAGCGTGGAAAGATCACCATTGATAAAGCCTTCACGCGTCAAATCCGCCATGCGGACCATTTTATCAACTGTGTCACGGCCCTCGTCATCTTGCATTTCGGGAAACTTCGCCAGCATGATCTTCATCTCGTCGTCATGCGGCAGATAGTTCAATTGCACGACCATGTTCCAACGGTCCATTTGCCCTTGGTTGATCTGGTGCGTACCGTGATAAAGCCCCGTTGTATCACCAAGACCGACTGTGTTCGCGGTAGCAAACATACGGAAAGCGGGGTGAGGACGGATAATACGGTTCTGGTCGAGTAAGGTCAGCTTACCTTCGGCCTCCAGCACACGCTGGATTACAAACATCACGTCGGGACGACCCGCATCATATTCGTCAAACACAAGCGCAACGGGGTTTTGAATAGACCACGGCAGCAAGCCTTCCTTCCATTCGGTGATCTGCTTACCTTCTTTCAGGACAATCGTGTCCTTACCGATCAAATCAACACGGGAAACATGGGAGTCGAGGTTGATCCGCACACACGGCCAGTTCAGGCGCGCGGCAACTTGCTCGATATGGGTCGATTTACCTGTCCCGTGATACCCCTGAATCATCACGCGGCGGTTATGCGCAAAACCGGCCAGAATCGCCATCGTCGTGTCATGATCGAACTGATAGGTTTTGTCGATCGCGGGCACATTGGCGCTGTCCTCACTGAATGCAGGCACTTCCCAATCAATGTCCAGCCCGAACACATCCCGCACATTCAATTTGATGTTGGGAATGGTCGAGTATTTGCCTTCTTTGGCTTTAATGGTCGTGATGTCAAAAGACATCCCGCCGGATTCTTTTTCTTTATCGAGGTCTTCTGCGGATTCCATGATGGTCTCTAGGTTCTTTCAGGCAGGTCTTCAAATTTCTCGTATGCGAGCTTGAGTATGGTATACGCCATATTGATCTGTTTGAGAAGCTCTTCCGATTTCTGGCTACCGCGATTCAGGTCGGGGTGATGTTTCTTCGCCAGCTCCTTGTATTTAGCTTTGATCACGGGCAGCGTAACGGGCGGCTCCAACCCCATAATGGCGAGCGCCTCATATTCGGGTTTTTGTATCTCGGTGTAATGCGTACTTTTGTTAAAGCCATCTGCTTTGGGTGGTTCTTCATCTGTATCGTTATAGGTCTGCCAGGCTTTACGGAACAACTCCTCGGCGGCATCACCACCAACGCCGTATTTCCATGTCGGGCGATCACCATACAGGCTGCTATACATATGTTCCTGAACTTCGCTATCAGCCATGCCTTCGAAGAAATTCCACGCTTTGTTGTAATCGCGCACATGTTCCTGACAAAACCAGTAATGCTCAGACAAGGAACGGTCCTTTGGCGCGCGGAATTCCCCTTGATCGCCGCAACCGGGCATATCGCAGCAGCCTTCTCGTACTTGCGCTGAATCTGTATCAAATTCGGGAGAGTTCGGTTTGAGGTTTATTTTAGGCATATAAGCGTGTGTTATTCGTTCTTTATCGTATCTATTAATGATACCTTGTTTTGACTGTCTACTCCAATAAAAGCGCGGCGTTGCCGAGATATATAATATGGTGTTTTTGTATGAATATTGAAGACTACATCCGCAAACAAATCACAGAACATTTAGCTCCATCCCATTTAGAAGTCATCAACCAAAGCCATTTACATGTGGGGCATGCTGGCGATGACGGGTCCGGTCAGACACATTTCAAGGTTGTAATTGTTTCTGATAAATTCAATGGTATGCAGACGGTTCAAAGGCACCGAATAGTCAATGAACTATTAAATGACTGTTTTAACAACGGCTTGCATGCTTTATCTCTTAAATTAACCACAAATAAATAGTCGTATTTAACGGCTTGTTTACACCTTTTGGTTGTATTATTGTATATATACCAAAGTGTATCAGGTATATTCTTATGTATTCAAAGTGGGGAATAAGAGATGGAAAATCTATCATCAGGTAACGAGACCGGAACTGCCTCAGAAGAGG
>CAYGQG010000069.1:8041-10638 GCA_964351955.1 uncultured Micavibrio sp.
TAAGAGATGGAAAATCTATCATCAGGTAACGAGACCGGAACTGCCTCAGAAGAGGTGAGAACCTCAAAAAGAGGGCCGCTATATCGAAAAACGGATAAATTAGGCTGATTGTTTAGAGGTTGCGCCCGCAAGCGATGTATTTTTCACGGCGTGCTTTGATTAACGCTTTGCTATCCCATGGCGTTAAGGCCTTGAGCGCCGCTTCGATCTGCTGACCAACATTGTTCACCGTATCTTCTCTGTGACGATGTGCGCCGCCCATAGGTTCGGAGATAATACCGTCGATCAATTTCATCTGGTAAAGATCCTGCGCAGTCAGCTTAAGTGCTGTCGCTGCTTCTTCTGAATAATCACCGCTGCGCCAGAGAATAGAGGCGCAACCTTCGGGAGAGATAACAGAATAGATGGAATGCTCAAGCATATAAACCTTATCAGCCACAGCAATCGCAATCGCTCCGCCTGACCCGCCTTCGCCGATAATGGTCGAGATAATCGGCACATCGGTGCGCAGACATGACTCGATAGACTTGGCAATCGCTTCGGACTGACCACGCTCTTCCGCGCCCATGCCGGGATACGCGCCGGCTGTATCGACGAATGTTAGTACAGGCAGTTGGAACTGTGATGCCATCTTCATCAAACGCTGGGCTTTACGATAGCCTTCAGGTCTGGCCATACCGAAATTATGGTGCAGGCGTGTTTCCGTGTCGTGGCCTTTTTCATGGCCCATAACAACGCAAGCGCGGCCCTTAAAACGGCCAATACCGCCGATAAGTGCGTTATCCTCGGCAAAGTTGCGGTCACCGGCTAACGGCGTGAAATCGCCAATCAGCTGTTCCAGATATTCTTTGAAATGCGGGCGCTCCTGATGACGGGCGACTTGTACCTTTTGCGCGGGTGTAAGTTTAGTATATGCATTTTGAAGCAGTCTATTAGCTTTGTCCTGCATACGTTTGATTTCATCACCAATATTGACTTCGCTGTCGCTGCTGACATGGCGAAGTTCTGAAATTTTGGCTTCCAGCTCAAGGATCGGCTTTTCGAAATCAAGTTGGCTCATCGTTGAAACGTCTTTTGTTATTGCAAGATACGTGGTGATAGCAAAAAGGGCGGCTCAGTTCAATGGTTGTTCACCATGAGGAGGGCCGCCCTGTTTAAAACTCTATATTGGCTTAGTTTGTGCCTGTCTTCTTCTCACCCTTGGCAAGTGGGTGCTTGTCTTTGACAGTTTTCTTCAACTTGTCACCGACAATGTGAGTGTAGATTTGCGTTGTAGCAATGTCAGCATGGCCGAGCATTTTCTGTACAGAGCGCAGATCAGCACCACGGCTAAGAAGGTGTGTAGCAAAAGCGTGGCGAAGAATGTGCGGGCTAACGCGGTCTTCATCAACTTCAGCTTCACGAGCCAGATCTTTAAGCAATTGTGCAAAACGCTGACGTGTCAGGTGACCGCTGTCTGATGTGCGGGATGGGAATACCCATTTTTCCTGATTTGTCTGGTTGTCGCTACCGACGAAACGCTTGCGAATGTTCAAATAATCAGCAATCGCGCTCTGTGCAGGATCGGACAAAGGAACCATACGCTCACGACCGGCTTTACCGGCAACTGTAACGAACTGGTGATCTTCACTGATGGCTGACATAGGCAGACCGACAAGCTCGGATACACGAAGACCTGTTGCGTAAAGCATTTCAAGCAAGCAAACAAGACGAACACTTTCTGGTGTTCCCGGTTCACCAGCTGTTTTGATCAACTGGTCAACTTCAGCTTCGCTCAATGTCTTGGGCAATGTACGGCCTTGTTTCGGGCTTTCGATTGTTGATGTTGGGTCATCGCTGCGTTGGTTTTCTGAAACCACGAAGCGGTAGAACTGACGGAGCGCAGACAGGCGGCGTGCTACTGTACGAACAGCGATTTTAGTTTTGTTGCTGCCTTTAGTGTGTGTCTTTTCGCTCAAATTCTTCAAATACGCCTTAAGATCATCTGTTGTTGCTTTGTCGATGTCTGTGTTGCGTTCCTTGCGCAGATACAGGCTGACATCAGCAAGATCGCGCCAGTATGCTTGGCGTGTGTTAAGGGCTGCACCACGCTCTGTGGTCAGCATATCAAGAAATGCATCCACGGAAGGGTGCAGATCGGGTTTTGGCATTGCTGGACGGCCTGGACGTGCCATAATTTTATCTCCTAAATTATTGTTCGGTCGAATTTTCGACCTTATATCATTGCTCCGAGTACCTTTTGTGAACGTTACTCACGGTTCCCTGTTTAAAACCATGCGCCCCACAAAATACGCAGCGTGTTTAGCAAAAACACGAAGCAAATCTGTAAAATAAGCCAAACATGCATTACATAATACGCTGAGATTGATTCCGTCAAGCTTTTTCATAAATTTTTTACCGTAATATCAACAAAATACATAAAATAGTCAGTATTTTCTATAATATCGGTAAAATCAGTCTAGATATTGGTCTTGAGGGATGCTGATTGTGGCCTGTTCGCGCTGGATATCGGGGGTGTAAACGATCGAAAATGCTGTGGCGCATATAATCATCATTGCTATTAAGCCGAGAAGTACAAAAAGAAGTTTGGGCATTGT
>CAYGQG010000070.1:0-10523 GCA_964351955.1 uncultured Micavibrio sp.
TCAATCGTTACGCGGCGCTTGGGCAGAGAGCTTTTGCTTTTTCCGCCATCGGCCTGTGCTTTTTTCAAAGCTTGTGCACGTGCTTCTCGCTCGTCGCTTGTCAGGCGCGCATCGTCAGATGTTTTGGATTCTGTTTTCTCAGGGGTAGAGGGGGTCGCTCGCTTGCGGCGAACCTCTACAGCAACTGTGCCGGGGCCGGATGAGCGCGGGCCGGAAGGTGCAGCACCGCCTTTAAGGCTCAATGTGCCACCAAGACTCAATGTTTTCTTGCTGTCAGACTTCTTGTCTTCTGCTTTTTTGTCTTCTGCTTCTTTGTTTTTTGCTTCGCTCATTTACATTCACTTAAGTTACATGCGCCTCTAAATCAAGGCGCATAAGGGTTATACACCACCAGCGCGGTCGTGCAAAATATTCTTTAAAATAAAGAGATTAGGGTTCGACGTTAAGATTGCGGAAAGGCACCGCTTACGATCGCTCGTAAACGTTAATTCATGGGTTCGCAGTGTATTTTGCGCGGTATCCAAGAGTATGTGTGCCTTTCCAACATTGTCTTAAGCTGCGTTGCCGGCGGCAACTTTATCGTCACCTTCCGTATCGGCAGCAGGTTCGGATGTTTTGTCAGCAGCGGTTTCAGCCTCGGCAGGTGCTTCCTCAGCAGCAGGTGCTTCAGCCGCACCTTCTTCTGTTGCTTTGTCCTTGGCAGCAGCTTCAGCAGCTTTCGCATCTTCTTCTGCAAACCAGTGCTCACGTGCGGCCATAATGACCGTGTTTGCATCTTTTTCAGTGATTTGGCCTTCGCCAAGCAATTCCTGAAGCTCGTCAGCTGCCAGATCAGCCAGATCGTCGAGTGTTTTCACATCGCCTTCACCAAGCTTGATGATTTGCGCAGGTGTAAGGCCTTTTGCAGTCATCAGATCGTCTTTGATACCAAGTTTGGCTTGCTTCTCATCCAGCTCTTTCTGCTTGGCATCAAGCCACGCAATCGCACGGTTTTGCAGCTCGATAGAAACTTCTTCTTCAAATCCTTCGATCTGGTTCAGCTCTTCAATCGGCGTTTCAGCGATCTCTTCAACTTTCGTGAAGCCCTCGGCCACCAACAAGTGAGCAATAACGTCATCAACGTCCAAAGCTTCCATAAACAACGTAGAGCGTGTTGTGAATTCTTCGGCGCGGCGTTCGGATTCTTGCGCTTCGGTTAGAATGTCGATGTACCAGCCAACAAGGTCAGAGGCGAGACGCACGTTTTGACCACGACGGCCAATCGCCAATGAAAGCTGTTCATCGGGAACAACCACTTCCATACGTTGTGTGTCTTCATCCAGAACCACTTTGGTAACTTCGGCAGGTTGCAACGCGTTAACAACGAAACCCGCAATATCTTCTTGCCATGGCACAATGTCGATTTTCTCGCCGCCAAGCTCGTTCACAACGGCTTGAACACGTGAACCACGCATACCAACACAAGCACCGACAGGGTCGATACCGCTATCTTTGGAAACAACCGCGATTTTCGCACGGGAGCCGGGGTCACGGGCAACGGATTTAATCTCAATAACACCATCATAGATTTCAGGCACTTCCTGCGTGAACAGTTTCGCCATGAATTCAGGGTGAGTACGGGAAAGGAAGATTTGCGGGCCGCGCATCTCTTCGCGAACTTCGTAAATAATCGCACGTACGCGGTCACCGGTCTTCAGGTGCTCACGAGGCAGACCTTCATCACGACGGAGCAGAGCTTCCGCACGACCTTGCAGGTCAACCGTAACATTTCCGTATTCAACACGCTTAACAACGCCGTTGATAACTTCACCAACACGGTCTTTAAATTCGCCGTACTGACGTGTGCGCTCGGCTTCACGCACTTTTTGCATGATAACCTGTTTCGCTGTTTGGGCGGCAATACGACCAAAGTCCAAAGGTGGAAGCTCATCAATCAGGAAGTCGCCAACTTTGGCATCCGGCTTGATACGCTTGGCTTGGTCAACAAAAAGCTGTGCCATTTCGTTTTCAATTTCAACATCATCGGCAACCACTTCGCGGTAGCGCTTCAATTCGATCCCACCGTTTTTACGATCGATTTCGGCGCGGATGTCTTGATCATGGCCATATTTGGAACGACCGGCTTTTTGAATAGCCTCTTCCATGGCAGAAATAACGATCTCGCGATCGATATTCTTTTCTCTGGCAACATTGTCAGCAACTTGTAGCAATTCCATCTTTATATTCTCCTTTAGAGGTTTGCTGTTTTCTGTATTAATTCGTCGGTCAAAACCAGTTTCGCCTTAATAAGCGAGTCAAAAGCCACTTCGGCGGGGCCGGTGTCGGTTTCAATCAAAATATTCTCACCTTTGAGGCCGTTTAGACGACCACGGAATTTCTTTTGTCCGTTCTCTGCTGGACGATCACTCTCGATCTTAACTTCAAATCCTTCGTATTCTTTGAAGTCCTCGATCTTCATCAACGGACGATCAATCCCCGGTGAGCTAACTTCAAGCCTGTAAGCCCCGTTAATCGGGTCTTCAACATCAAACACGGCGGATAATGCGCGGCTGATTGTTGCAGCATCGTCAACACCCAGGCGGCGGGTCTTTGGGTCTTCTGCCATCACTTGAACGATTTGTGAGCCGCTTTCACCCACGATCTTTACGATCACAAGTGCAAAACCCAGATCTTCGATCACAGGGGCTGCGTATTCGCTCAAACGCTTTTCTAACGGTGTCTGTCTCATTCGTTTTAAAAAATTCCAATAAAAAAGGCGGGCCTCTTTTTCGAGCCCACCCTCATTTAATCTGAGATGTTGGAGGTAGATATAACGTTGCTTTACGCAGATTTCAAGGTTTTTTCTTGAAAAACAAATACACCATTTTATCCGCGCCCTTTGCGCCTTTGGTTGCATAGGCAGTTTGAATCCAGTCTTTGGGAGGGCTTTGCCAATCTTTGCAACTGTTTGCCTCCCATTCAAAATGCCCGTCCAGCAAGGTTTCTGTGATCATCCAATCGGCGAGGTAGGGCACATCCGTGCTCATGATTAATGCGCCCCCGGGCTTTAGGATACGGGAAAATTGCTGCAAATTTTCGCGCCGGACCATGCGTCGTTTATGGTGGCGGGTTTTGTGCCAGGGGTCGGGGTTAAGGATGTATAAGCCGTCCAGACTGTTATCCGTCAGAGACTTTGCAACCATCATCGCATCATCGGCGTAAATGCGAATACAGTCATGCGGCTCATCACGAATATCTTTAAGAAAGGCTGCCATACCGTTCATAAACGGTTCAGCACCGATATACGCATTTTCTGGGTGCCGCCGCATCAGGCCGCTTAAGTGCTCGCCCGTACCGAAACCGATTTCGAACCAGCATTCGTTGTAATTCGCATCGAAAAGAGAGGAGGGAGAAAGCGTACCATCTGTCGTTAGAATGGCATCATCCATAGACAGTTGAGGCAGAAGCGCATCCATCGCTTCTGCCTGCTGTTTTCTTATCGGGCGACCTAATCGTCGCCCGTAAAAGCTTTTTTGCTGTTCTTTAACCAAGGGCTTTCTGGAGGCCTTCAACAAGGTCGGTTTTTTCCCATGAGAAGCTGCCGTCAGCTCTAGGTGTACGGCCAAAGTGACCGTAAGCCGCAGTCTGCCCGTAAATCGGCTTATGCAGATCAAGATGCTTGCGGATACCACCTGGGCTTAGGTCAACCAAGCTGTTTACAGCCTTGATGATCTCGGCTTCTGGTACAGTACCTGTACCATGTGTGTTCACGTAGAAACCAAGAGGCTTGGAAACGCCAATTGCGTAAGCCAGCTGGATTGTACAGCCTTCGGCATAACCCGCAGCAACAATGTTTTTGGCAAGGTAACGCGCAGCATAAGCAGCCGAACGGTCAACTTTTGTCGGGTCTTTCCCGGAGAACGCGCCGCCGCCATGAGGCGCAGCACCGCCATATGTATCAACGATGATCTTACGACCTGTAAGGCCCGCATCACCAACCGGACCGCCAATAACAAAGCGACCTGTAGGGTTAACGTAGAACTCTTCTTCCGGTGGCATAAAGCCTTCAGGAAGAACCTTCTCTACATATGGGCGAACCAGCTCTTTTACATCTTCGTGAGAAAGACCATCAGCATGCTGTGTAGACACAACAACAGATGTCGCACGAACAGGCTTGTCGTTACGGTATTCCAAAGTGACCTGAGATTTTGAATCAGGCTCGATCTTACCTGCGAGAGGGCCGCCTTTACGGGCATCTGCCAGTTCACGCAAAATCTGGTGAGAATAATGAATAGCCGCAGGCATAAGTGCGTCTGTCTCGCGGCAAGCATAACCAAACATAATGCCCTGGTCGCCTGCGCCTTCGTTAACATCGATCCCCGTACCGGCATCAACACCCTGCGCAATGTCTACGGACTGCTTGTGTAGCTTCACGTCAACATTCGCGGTCTTCCAATGGAAGCCTTCTTGCTCGTAACCGATATCTTTGATCGCCTCACGGGCAGCTTCTTCAATCTTTTCTTTGGTAACACTGTCCGGGCCGCGTGTTTCGCCGGCAATAACAACAGTGTCTGTCGTCACAAGCGTTTCTGCCGCAACGCGGGATTGCGGATCAGCCGCAAGGAACAAGTCGACAACAGCATCGGAGATGCGGTCACAGACTTTATCAGGGTGACCTTCTGAAACTGACTCACTTGTAAAGATGTAGTCTCTAAGTTCCGTTTTGGTTTCTGCAGAAGGGGTCTCTTGTACAAGAGCAGCCGTGTTATTTTGCATGTTCGTGTCCATTCGTTTTCAATTCCGCACGCAAAATCGCGCGCCTTTAATACTATTTAAAGGTCGACCCTAATCATTATGTATAGGGGTGGCAAGCCTAAATTCGCCAGTTTTCAAGAGTTTTGTGGGACTAGTCGGACAGGCGTTCAGCCATGGATTTGATGAACTTCATAATGTCCTTACGGGCATTTTCATCTTTCACCGAATAATAAATACGCACCAAGTCTGTCGTCTCTTTACGCGTCATGATGTCATCATGCTGGAAACCATCTTGATCATTGTCAGCCATGCCCGGTGAAATTTGGGTGCCTTTGACTTTATCGAACTGATCGAAGAAGAAGTTAACGGGGACATCGAGTACTTTGCTGAGTTCAAATAGTCGTCCGGCACTCACGCGGTTTGTTCCGCGCTCGTATTTCTGGATTTGCTGGAAGGTAATGCCGACAGCTTCTGCTAGCTTTTCTTGACTTAGACCTAGTAAGGATCTTCTAACCTTTAATCTTTGCCCAACGTGAACATCCATCTCGTTAGGGGTTCCCTTTGTTTTCATCTGGCTCATACGCAATATTCTCTGATCATACCTGTTTGTGTTTTTTTAGTTCTATGAGGTTTTCAATAGCCAGCGGCAATATGAAAACTTGATAAGTATAAACACTCATAGACCTGATTGCCATCGTATGCAACTAACCTTAGGTATGGTCCTGTGTAAAAAAATCAATCTTCGTTTGTATTAAAGTACTTTCCTGCCAAAGCAAAGCTGAAAAAGGAGAAGAGTAAAAAAAGAAAAATATTTCCTTTGAAAGGTTTGGGGATTATTAATTCGTCCCTTTTCTGGGGGATTTTGGTATTAATAACATCTTCGGTAAACAATACGTTTGATTGTTGAGATCTTCCATAGGGGTCAATAACTGCGGAAATCCCTGTGTTTGCTGAACGAATAACGGGCATGCCGTTCTCGACCGCACGGTACAAGGATTTGGTTAAATGTTGATATGGGCCGGCACTTTCACCGTACCAACCATCGTTGGTCACATTGATTATAAAGTCAGCTGTAGTTGAATTGCTAATGGATTGACCGGGAAAGATAATCTCATAACAAACAAGAGGGCTAAATTTCATACCCTGTTGTGACCGAAGAGTGACTGTCCCCACACCACGCCCAAAACCCTGAAATTGTACTACGGGCTTCAACGGTATCCATTGCTGAAACGGAATATACTCACCGAAAGGTACCAAATGGTGCTTGTCGTATATATTTTTGATCGCACCGGCGCGGTCAAATTCGACGAGTGAATTAAAATACGCGCCTTGGTCTTCATCACGGCGTAGATACCCCGTTAGCAAAGACGAACCCACGGGTAACCGCGCGAGCATATCTCTCATGGCGATTTGAGCCGGCGGTGTTTGCAGCAGATTAAAACTTACGGCTGTTTCTGGCCATACAACAATAACGGGGCCATCGAGCGCGGGTCCTTGCTGCGATAGCTTCAGATGCTTGATGAAATGACCAAAGGTTTTGCTCCGTTCCCATTTTTCACTCTGCGGAATGTTGGGTTGTACAACGCGCACATTTAAATCGATGGTGGTAGAAGGTGCGTTTTGTAACGCAGTATACCCATAGGTGAAATTTCCGATGAGCGTAAGGATGGCGATCGCAAGCCCTGTGTATTGCTGCGTTTTGCTCTTGAGCAACAACAAAGCAGGCGCGCATGCCCACAGCAAGGTCAGTAACGAGAGCATGTAAACATCGCTGAGATAAAGGCTCTGGATCATCGGCAGGTGATCAACCCATGTGTAGCCATATAAATTCCAGGGGAAACCCGTAAAAACATGACCGCGCAACCACTCGAACAAGGCCAGTACTGCAATAAACCCAAACCATCCCGATAGCTGATCAAGTCGCATGAAGCGCTTTGCGACTAAACACGCGAGCGCGGGAAAAAAAGATAAAAGCGCGGGCAGCCCTGCAGCGGCTAGGGGCCACGCCCATAAATACGGATTGCCGTCGACCAAAAGCGCATTGGCAATCCATGACAGGCTAAATACGAAATAGCCAAAACCGAACAGCCAACCGGAAAAGAAAACCACCTTCTTGTTCTTGCCCATTAAAACTGCGCAATACAAAACAGGCAGACTGATGAACAAGGTAAACCAGAATGCTGTAGGCGGCATGGATAAGGCGGCTAAAGCGCCTGCTGCAAAACACACGAAAAGGCCGAGAGACGGTCTCTCAAAAATCTTGGTAAAAGAAAACGGGGCAGCTGTTTCTGTTTGCAAAGGCGTGTTCATGCCTTTGTTTTTATTTAAGCACTCTCGCGTTGGCTAGCGCTTTTTTCATCGTCCTCGGTATCGGGGTCGGGAATATCGGTGATTTTAATACGGTCAATGCGGCGTGGGTCGCCTTCGAGCACTTCGAAAACCATACCGGTATCATGCGTGATAACTTCGCCGCGCGCAGGGACTCGACCGGCAATATCGAACACCAGACCGCCAAGTGTGTCACTTTCTTCGCGTTCTTCTTCGCTCAAAATCTGACCGTAACGGTCTTCGAACTCTTCAAGATTTACGCGCGCATCGGCAACAACAGAGCCATCGCGGTTTTCTTTCATGGAGGGGTCTTCTTGAATATCGTGCTCGTCATCGACATCTCCGATAATCGCTTCGATGATGTCGCCAATAGTAACAAGCCCGTCGATACCGCCATATTCATCCACGACCAACGCCATGTGACGGCGGGATTGTCGCATCTTCAAAACCAAATCCAGGACAGGCATAGAAGGGGAGACAATCGGAACCTCGTTCAACAATTCAACCAGATTGATTGTCTGGTCCCGGGCGATCCGTTCGACAATGTCTTTAATATGAACGGTACCCAGAACTTCATCCAGCGTGTCCTTATATACAGGGAAGCGGCTACATTGCTTTTCCGCCAGTAATGCGAACAGCTCTTCGTTAGAGCTATTAACATTAATAGCGACAATATCTGCTCTCGGGACCATTACATTTACAACCGTTAAATTCTGTAGCTTCAGAATATTGGACAGCAGCAAACGTTCGTGGTTGGAAAGGGGGTCGGAGGTGATCTCTTCCAGCGGTTCGACGATATATTCTTCAATCGCTTCCCGCAGACCGTTATCGTGTTTTTCATGCTCGCCGGTAAATAGATATTTCAGACGACGGAAAAAACCCGGCTTTTCACTGCCGTTTCCGTTTCCGTTCGATGATTTCGGGGAGGAGTCGAGTGTTCTTTCCGTCCTCGGGGGATCCTCAGGATCATCCGTTTCGCCGGAGGGAGAGATAATCGATAAATCTTCTGGTTCAGTGCGCATTATTTAATAACTGTATAAAATCTAATTATGACACGAAATTGCCGCTTTCATAAGGGTTTTTTACCCCTAAAGCGTTCAAAATCCTAATTTCCAAAGCTTCCATTTTTTCGGCTTCTTCGTCTTCTTCGTGATCGTGACCGAGTAAATGCAAAACACCGTGTACAATCAAGTGTTTAGCGTGATCTTCAAAGTCTTTGTCTTGTTCGGTAGCTTCCCGCTTTACGGTTTCAAAGGCCATAATCACATCACCCATTAATTCAGGCTCTTCTTGCGGAAACGACAGTACATTGGTCGGTTTGTCTTTTCCGCGCCATTGCTTGTTCAGCACTTGAATGAATTTATCATTGGATAACACCACACTTAATTCAGTGGCCTGATCTTCGATTTCCATGGCTTTTAACACCGCCATAGCGGTTGTTCGGATATGCGATTCAATATCGGGAAGCTCCGCCTCCCAATCCTTGCATTCGATCGAAATGTCGATAACGGGCTCAGGCATTAGCGTCTTTTTTCGCCTTTTTGATCATAAGCATTAACGATTTTACTGACCAAGTGATGGCGTGTCACATCTTCTTTTTGAAAGCGGATGAACTTGATGTCGTCCACGTCGCTTAAAATCTCCGTTGCATCGCGCAGGCCGGATTTCACACCGACGGGTAAATCGGTTTGTGAAAGGTCACCCGTAATGACCATACGCGAAGACTCACCCAAACGCGTCAGGATCATTTTCATTTGTGTTGTGGTCGTATTCTGCGCCTCATCCAGAATGACAAAAGCATTGCTGAGTGTTCGTCCTCGCATGAAGGCTAACGGGGTGATTTCTATATCGCCACTTTCCATCTTGTTCATCATGAAATCATAAGGAAGCATGTCGTGCAGCGCGTCATATATCGGGCGTAAGTAAGGGTCAATTTTATCCTTCATATCCCCGGGCAGAAAGCCTAAGCGCTCACCGGCTTCTACGGCAGGACGACAAAAAATCAGGCGCTCGACCGTACCATCCAGATACATTGATACAGCCGCCGCAACAGAAAGATACGTTTTACCCGTACCGGCGGGGCCAAGCCCGAAAACCATCTCATGGTTCAAGATCGCATTCAGATACGCTTCCTGATTAGGGGAGCGCGCTGTAATTGATTTCTTTTTGGTCTTGATAACTGTGTCGTGTTTAGACATGGCGGGTCGTCCGTTCTTTTTCGTGCCGTTACTCTGAAGGAAACGCAATTCCGCATCAATCTCTGCTGTGCCGATGTCGTGTTTTTTCTCTATCTTAGTCCATAAAGCATTCAGAACGTTTTCCGCAGTTTTAACCGCGACATTATCGCCGGACAACGTGACGGTGTTACCACGATCTGAAATCTGGATGCCGAGTTTTTCTTCAAGATAGTTGAGATGGGAGTTATGCTCGCCAAAGAGCAGCGGTAGCAGCTTGTTGTGCTTAAATTCCAATGTATGCGTTGCGCTCAAAGAAACTCCATATTTGTTGTATACCTAATTATAACAAAATACGGGCAAATAAACCAGATAATGAGAGAAGGGCGCTTTGGTCGCTTATAAGTGGTTTTGGCGAACGTAACCTTTTGTTCCGCCTTCACTTTTTGTCATTTTGTTGATTCTGAACGCAATGGCTCGATGCGCCAGATCCATATCGGACAGGCCTTCATCGTCAAATTCATCTTTGTTTTCTTCAAACTGGCCCCTTACGTCGATAACTTCGACATTCAGGTCTTTACTGAATTTTTTCCATGCAGATGCGGCTTTTTTGACACCTTTGCCCCGACCTTCCACGATATCGAGAAAGTCGGCATCATCGGTCGCGAGAAACAAACGATCTTCCGGTCGGACTTTTTTCAAAAAATCTCTGACGACAACCATTCTCGCTTCGAACATCGATTTGTTGTCCTTCGGATTTATATCGACATCAATGGCTTTGGTTGTGGTGTGGTTTAATCCGCGTTGCGGCATGCTCGCGGCCCGCCCGAAACTCGACGTTTCTTTATCGCGGGATACGATAGTCCTACCCGCAAACAACTTGTTAACGCCGGAGTTCACATCTTCGAACGCGATATGCATTGCGATGTCTTGAGGCGCTTTAGCACTCTTGGTTTTTTTGACCATCCCTGTTCCAATACGCAGATATTTTTTACTTTAGTAATACGTCATATACGTAAAGCAAGGGCGCGGGCCTGTCAAAAAATAAGGGTAAGCTGTTGTAAGTAATGATTTTTAAATCACCCGGAGCAGGTGATGCTCTCGCCGGTAACAATCTCACCTGTAAGTGAGTTATCAAAGCCTTCGGTAATCTTGATATTGGCGATTGTGTGCATCAATCGCTCATTGGCCTCGACGAACACAGACTGGCTGAACGGTGAACGACCAACCAGCTGTCCGTCTCTTTTACCTTTGCGGTCCAAAAGTACTGGCAGGGTTAGGCCGACA
>CAYGQG010000071.1:0-10456 GCA_964351955.1 uncultured Micavibrio sp.
ACCTGCACATGTATTCTTTGGAAGAAATGGGCGCGGAAATCGTATTGGAGGAAGGCTATATTAACGCCAAAGCACCAAATGGTCTGGACGGTGCAAAAATCTTGTTCCCGAAAGTCTCAGTCGGTGCGACTGAAAACCTGATGATGGCGGCAACACTGGCCCAAGGCGAAACCGTTTTGGCCAATGCCGCACGCGAACCCGAAATCGTTGATCTCGCCGCATGTCTCATCAAAATGGGCGCAAAAATCCGCGGCGCAGGCACCGATACGATACGTATCGAAGGTGTTCGCAAACTTGATGGGGCACACCACCCGATCCTGCCTGACCGCATTGAGACAGGCACATATATGGTCGCCGCCGCTATCGCGGGTGGCTCAATCCGTTTGCAAAACGCACGGCTCGAACATTTAAGCGCTGCCGTCGGTCACCTTTCACAAACAGGCGTAGAAATCGATCAGGAAGGCCAGGACATCATCGTCAGCCGCGACCCGAATACGCCTTTAAAAGCGATCGACATCATGACCGAACCGCACCCCGGTTTCCCGACTGACCTGCAAGCCCAGTTTATGGCGATGCTGACCGTAGCCGAAGGTGCGGGACTGGTCACCGAAACCATTTTCGAAAACCGCTTCATGCATGTGCCAGAGCTAAACCGCATGGGCGCAAACATCACCGTACAGGGCAACTCCGCCATCGTGCGCGGCGTAAGCCAGCTCAAAGGCGCAGAAGTCATGGCAACGGACCTACGCGCTTCCGTGGCGCTTGTCCTTGCTGGTCTTGTTGCCGAAGGCGAGACGACAATCAACCGCATCTATCATTTGGAACGCGGCTACGAAAACATTGTCGGTAAACTCGGCGGCATCGGCGCAAACATCAAAAAAGCCTAACCAGACTGACCACGGGCGAAGCCTTATCGCCCGTATTGTCACGCATTACCCCGTACCGGCTACATAAATTTTAATTGATTTATTTTCTATAACACTGTTACTGTCCGTTTTTTATGAAAAACGGACACGGCCATGACAACCCCCATCAACTTGTCAGATTTTAAACTCGACCACCTCTACACCAAGCTCGGCTTGCGTGAAAACGACAAGGTCGGGCGTGAGGCTGCCCAATTCGTATATCACGTACTGCACGATGAACTAGCATCTACGGACAAGACGACTAAACGCATAGCGATGAATACAACCTATGAGGCTCTCAACCTCCGCAACACTCTGTTTCATGGCTACCACGAAGATTTTTTCAAAGTACTGGGGCAACCAAACCAAACTGATGCCATGTATATCGCTGCGCTTTGCGGTCACCACACACCGTTACTCAACACACGCGAACTAGACGCAAACGGAGACGAAAAACCTTTATATCCAATTCATTTAGACGATAACGACACACAAGCCGCACAAGCCTTCTGGGCCGAAGCTCTGGACCTGACCCGATCCCCGATCCGCGAACCGGTTGATGAATATTACGCAGAAGCCCTATTCGTAGCCCATATACAAGCCTCTCAGGAAGTCCATTACGCACTCGAAAATTTTGATAAGCATGATAAAGCCGAGCATGTTGCCTTTGACCGTGACATCCTCCCTATATTTCAAGGTTTCGCCCTGCCAACTACTCATATAGGGCACAGATTACTACAGAATATAGATCGCTTCCGTGCCCATATGGACAGCCGATTCAGCGCAGATATCGTCCCTATTTTCGGCACCCCTGAAAATGGCGCATAAATTCCGTATAAAAAGCTTGATTTTATAGATTTAGGGGCGTACACACCTGTTCCCATAACAAACAAACATAAGTTACGGAAAATGAAAACGAGTAATAAATTCGATCCGCGGATCATGTGTTATTTTTCTTATACGGACACAACGGCAGCGCATATGCTAAGAACAGCTGTGCCTGAGGGTGATGTGGACATATACAGCAGTCGTGCAGAAGCATTATTCAGCCTCGACCCGGACAGCCCTAGCCTGGACGGAACATACTACGCCCATTTCAGAAATGCCGCAGACACGGAAAAGCCGGAAGCAAAAACCCTGCCCGAAGCATTCCTGTTCGACCTGCGCATCCACGGGCCAAAATCTTATAAAGGCACAAGCATGGCAGAAGATGCCATCGGCCGTAAATTGAGCGATAACGCTGTGGAAGACATGCAATCCATTGCCACAGCCATCGAATTGATAGCCACACATCAAGAACAAGCCGACCCGCATGCGCCGAAACCTTATATCTTCCTCAAACAATCTCCGGAAAGCGCCCGCATCGCCCGCCTATTAAGCGACAATACGGGAATGGATGTTCATGTGTTCACCGATCACATGAAATTCCCTCGCGAAAGAGGCAATGGCTGGGAATGGCCTATAAAAGCGATCGATGATTTCAGACCTTTGTTGGAACAAACAGAGGCGGTATCACCGTCACCGAAAGCCAACGTTGTCGAGCTTGAGCACGTAGCCGCCTGAAAGCCCCAACCATAACCCTGTAATGGGCAGATGAGGAAAACGGCAAAAACCACTTGCCGCAACTCACCATAATCAGTATCCCTATGGGCATGGACGATAAACTCATATTAGCCGTGCCCAAAGGGCGTATCCTCGAAGAGCTGGCCCCCATGTTGGCGGCATGCGACATCAAGCCTGAGGACGCGTTTTACGACGACAACAGCCGTAAACTCCAATTCGCCACCAATCATAAAAACCTCGATATTATCCGCGTTCGCGCATTCGATGTGGCAACCTTCGTCGCCTATGGCGGCGCACATCTGGGCGTTGTCGGTTCTGACGCTATCGAAGAATTCAGCTATGACGAGCTTTACGCACCTGTAGATCTGGGGATAGGCAAATGCCGCCTCTCCATCGCCATGCCGGTTAAAGATGCGGAAGAAGATGAAAAGTCCCGCCACAGCCACATTCGTATCGCGACAAAATACCCGAACCTGACCGCACGCTATTACGCACGCGCAGGAATTCAGGCCGAATGCATCAAACTCAACGGTGCGATGGAAATCGCCCCTGCCCTTGGCCTATGCCGCCGCATTGTCGATCTGGTATCCACTGGCGGAACACTAAAAGCCAACGGCCTTGTCGAAGTCGAAACAATTTTGGAAATCTCCTCGAAACTCATCGTCAACCGTTCGACGATGAAAACCCAACCCGAGGAAATCGAAAAATGGGTCGAAGCCTTCCGCAAAGCCATCGAGAACAGCTAAAAAAGCCTCCCCAAACTAAACCGTAGCAATTTATTGTGCAATGCATCATAATAGTCATATGCATGCGCAAAGAATAAACCATATAGAAATCGAAAATGTCGCAAACACAATGGAGGGAAACCTGCTCTCCCGTGACCGCGATATCGCTTTGCGCGACCTGAAAACCGACAATACATTCGTGCCGTTCAAAGACAACTCCGGCCCGTACGATATCTCCCTCTCACTAGAAGAAAACCGCCTCGTTTTTCGCATATCAAACCAGAAAAACGAAAAACTGCCGATGTTGGTGCTGTCCCTCACCCCGTATCGCCGCCTGATCAAAGATTACTTCATGATCGTCCAGAGCTATGACGAAGCGATAAAAGGCGCAAACCCCTCACGCATCGAAGCCATAGACATGGGCCGACGCGGCCTCCACAACGAAGGCGCTGAACTTCTCATGGAGCGTTTAAAAGGGAAAATCGAGGTCGATATGGACACCGCGCGCCGTCTGTTCACGCTTATCTGTGTTCTCCATTCGGGCAAAGCCCACACCATGCGGTAAACAAGCCTCTAATATACTGTAAATGTGGACAGTTCCTCGTTGCATTCTTGCCAGTTTAAGGTATAAAACCATATCCTTAGACAGTGCTTATTGTTTTTCGCGAAGATTTGCCTTTTTATAAGGTCCCAACGATGAAAAATAGATAATCACTATTTGAGAAGTGCAGTAACGCAATACAAAGGCAAAGATTAAAGAAAATGGCTAAAGAAGATTTAATGGAATTTAAAGGCGTTGTTTCGGAAGTCCTTCCGAATGCGATGTTTCGCGTAACGCTGGAAAACGACCATGAAATTCTGGCTCATACTGCCGGTAAGATGCGTAAAAACCGCATCCGCGTGCTTCAGGGCGATGTAGTTGTTGTTGAAATGACTCCCTATGACCTGACCAAGGGCCGCATCATCTATCGTGAAAAATAGTGCCCGGACTTTTCTACCGCCCCTACCGATATCTTTGCCTAGCCTTCTCCCTCTTCATTCTGGCTTCATGCCTTCCCGAATCCGTTACCGAACCGTTTAAGAACAGGACTGCTGTAACAGAACAGCTTGAAAAAGAGCTAAATATCGACGTTGAAATCGGCTTCCATATCAAAAACGGTTCTTACACCTCGTACAGCATTGTGGTCATGGAAAATGCTAATTCAGTTTCGGCTGATACTGTCGCAAAACATGCCCGCCCTATAATTAAAAACATCTACGCAACACCGCCGGCAAAATTCACCGTCAGCTTTGCCTACGATACAAAAGAACCGCAGGGAGAAACAAAAGAATGAGCAGCCTCATCCTCGCCTCCGCATCCCCGCGCCGTGTCCAGCTGTTAGAACAAGTCGGCATCAAGCCCGATCAAATCATCCCTGCCGACATCGACGAAACACCGCAAAAAAACGAACCGCCGCGTGATCTCGCCCAACGCCTCGCCATCGGCAAAGCACAAGCCATCGCAGAACAACATAAAGACGCATACATCCTCGCCGCCGATACGGTCGTAGGCTGCGGCTCTATGATCCTCGACAAAGCCGAAGACGAAGCTTATGCCCGCATGTGTCTGAACAAACTCTCTGGCCGCCGCCATCATGTCTATGGTGGTATCGCACTCATCACCCCCGACGGCAAACTGATCAAACGCCTTGTAGATACCGTTGTTCAGTTCAAATCTCTCACTCCGTCTGAAATCGAAACCTATATAAAAAGCGGTGAATGGGACGGCAAAGCGGGCGGCTACGCGATACAAGGAATGGCCGAGCGCTATATAAAATTTATTCGGGGGTCATATTCGAACGTTGTTGGCCTATCTCTTTATGATACAATGCAAATATTGACTGGCGTTGGTTTCAAAACTGATGAGTAAGTCGTTCATATCTCCAATAGGGCAAGGCATGAACGACACCGCGTATAAGAATACGCAAGGAGCGCAATAACGCCGCCCGAATGGATAGAGGAACGACGATTTTGGACATTCTTATCGAAGAACTTGAAGGAAGTTTATGGACTGCCGCTTTAAAAGATGGCCGTCTGGACGGACTTGAGGTCGACCCGATCAATGAAGAAGTCCGTTGGGGCTCGATTTATTGGGCCAAAGTCAAAACATTCGATAAAGCACTGGATGCGGTCTTCCTCGACCTTGATGGCTTCAACACGGGCATCCTTTATAACAGCGACGTTCGCTGGATGGATGACAAAGGCAAAGTCCATAAAGGCGGCGCGGAAAGCATCACCAAACGCTTCAAAGGCGGGGACATGGTCGCGGTACAAGCCAAAAGCGCCTACCTGCCTAAAGACAGCGATGAATACAGCTCACTGGAAAATAAAATCCCGCAAATGAGCATGGACATCACCCTGCCGGGTCGATACCTGATCTACTGCGCCATGATGGATTGCAACCGCATTTCAATGCGTATCCGTGACAAGGGCTTGCGCAAAAAAATGCGCAAAATGATCGAGGCCTTGGACGATATGAAAGGCTGTATCCTCCGCCTTGCCGCTGCCAACACACAAAGCGATATGCTCATCCGCGAGGCCCGCATCCTCAAAGGGGCATGGGACGAAATCCAGACCTATTTCGAAGGCAATGAACCGGGTGTAATCGCCCTCGGTCCTGATGCGATCCAACGCACACTAAGCGATCAGGCAAATGAAACCATCGACCGTATAGAGGTCGTCACCATGGATCACTTCAAACATGTCGAGGAATGGTGTTCCATCTTCGCCCCCGATCTGGTCACCAAAATCGAACCGATCGAGCTGGATAACGCCACCGACGACCTTGCCCTGTTCCATGAACGCGACATCATCGGCCAGATCGAAGACCTCTTCCACCCCTACGCACTTTTGCCCAGCGGCGGCAACATCATCCTGCAAGGTACGGCCGCTTTGACAGCCATCGACGTGAACAAGGGCAATAACAAAAACGAACATTTATCGGTGAATATAGAAGCCGCAAAAGAAGTCGCGCGCCAAATACGCTTGCGGAATTGCGGCGGTATTGTCGTTGTCGACTTTTTAAAGTCGCAAAATAAGAAAGACCAAGGCCGCCTTATCGCCGCACTCGAAGATGCCGTGAACGAAGATCCCTGCACCGTACAAATCCACGGCATGACTTCGCTCGGCCTGATCGAGCTAACGCGCAAACGCCGCACCCCGCCCCTCGAAGACCGCTTTCAGGGCATTTTGGATTAATCTAAATAATATTCAGAACACGACCGGTAAACATCAGAAACACGGTGTATACGGCTGACAACGGCAAAACCGTGCCAAACGCCAGCAAATAAACCAAGAACAGGTAATGTGTAAAACCGCTACGTTTGATCTTCTCGCCATTCATTGTGGCTGTCTCTTTAGCGAACACCAGTCTGAACAGCAAATATTGATACCAAAGCCCCAGCACCAACATCAAACCCGCCAAAATAATGAAAAATGGATACAGCAACCACGGCAAGTCATAGACATCGCCCACAATCAAGAACATAGCGATTACCGCGCCTCCCATATAAGGCAGCAACTTCTGTAACATTGTCTCTTTTTTTATACTCTCGCTCATATCACACCTCTCCTACCCCTCTATTTTACCAAATACCCGCATATTTGAGGGAAAAATCGGACAAAAATCGCACTGACACCAACAACCAGCACTTAGGAAACTCTACGGATATAAAGGAAAAATGGTGCCCGGGGGCGAAAATTGAACTGCCGACCCATTCACTCCGCGAATGTACTTATAAAAACCGTGTCGAGCCTTCAGCTAGCTCAACGGTTACACTCTATAAATATAAGGGAAAAATGGTGCCCGGGGGCAGAATTGAACTGCCGACACGGCGATTTTCAGTCGCCTGCTCTACCACTGAGCTACCCAGGCCGATGATTTGGTAACAAATCGGTATAGCCTTATAGAAAAAAGCCGCAACGATGTCCAGTGAAGAAACATTAAAAATGCCCCCTTTATTCAAAGATTAAAAAACACTAATATGATTTGCATGAGTGCAAGTTTAGAAATCCTGAAATTTAAAGCCAACGAACGCATAATCACCCAAGGGGATACTGCCGAAAAAGCCTATATGATTTTATCAGGCAAAGTCCGCGTATACCTTGAGGAAGGCAGCAAAGTTGTAGAGCTTGCCGAACTGGGCGAAGACCAGATATTCGGCGAAAGCGCAATATTCTCCGACGCGCCCTACGGTGCAAATGTCGAGACAATCGAGGACTGCGAGCTTTATGTGATCACCCCTGAATCTCTCGCAGAAATGCTGGGAGATGCCGATCCGATCGTTCGCGCCCTTATCCAAATGCTGATCGAGCGTTTAAAAAGAACCAACGAAGCGTTGTTAAAGAGTGAAACCCGCGAATATATTGATGTCGCCCTTATTTAAACAATTTATCGCTTAGCTTTTTATTTGCAGCAGGCACAAACGACAACGAATAGGATATAAGCTATTTTAGGAGTGCAGTAACGCACTGAAAATAAAAAGAAAGCAATAAACATGGCTTCCGGATCTAAAAAAGTCATCATCGCGGCCCTCATTGGTAACTCCTTGATCTCCGTTACAAAATTCATCGCAGCCACCATGACTGGCAGTTCAGCCATGTTCTCCGAAGGCATCCACTCTCTCGTAGACACGGGCAACCAGGGCCTGCTTCTTTACGGACTAAAAGCCGCAAAAAAGCCCGCTGACAAGCGCTTTCCTTTTGGTCATGGCAAAGAAATCTATTTCTGGAGCTTTGTCGTCGCGATCCTGATCTTTGCCGTTGGTGCGGGTATCTCGATCTACGAAGGCATCCACCACATCCTCCACCCTGTTGAGATCACTGACCCCAGCATCAACTACCTTGTTTTGGGGCTGGCGATACTATTCGAAGGCGGCGCACTCTATATCGCAGTAAAGGAATTCAACCACGCACGCGGCGATCTCGGGTACTTGCAAGCCGTCAGACGCGGAAAAGACCCTACACTCTTTGTCGTTCTGTTCGAAGATTCCGCCGCCATGCTCGGCCTTGTCATAGCGCTTATCGGTATTTACCTCGCCCAGGCCACTGGTTTCGCGGCATGGGATGGCATCGCCTCCGTTGCAATCGGCTGTATCTTGGCAGGAACAGCCTTCTGGCTAGCCGTGGAAACCAAAAGCCTGCTAATCGGTGAGGGTGCGGATCAACAGACCGTTGATACCATTAAAAAAATAGCCAACGACCTCGACGATATTGAGCAAGTAAACGAAGTCCTGACCCTGCATATGGGGCCTGAATTCATTCTCGCCAATATCAGTTTGGATTTTAAAGATGATCTTCAAACCGGACGTATAGAGCAAATCACCCAGTCATTAGATCAAAGCATCAAAGCAGAGTTCCCGTACATCAAACGGATATTCATCGAAGCCGAACAACCGAAGAAACCTACTTCCCCTGTAAAATAATTTACATAATTACAGCTGTTGTTTTTGTGCAAATGCACAACATCAACCACACACTCCTGTAACTAACTGTAATAACTGGGATTATACACGCGATTTTATCAGAAATTGAGATTATTTCGCGACAAACTTATATAAAATTTTATTCAAAGATTAGTACTCTTTAAGACTTTTTCACGTAAAATAGAGAATGGGTTGAGTATATCGGCCCTCAAACATTTCAAGAATAATTTGGAATGAATAACAAAACAAAAACAGGTATACTGCGTACAGTAGATAAGGGTTTGGGGACATGGCATACGACTTTTTTGAAACATCTAATGAATCTTCCAATATTTTAACAATCGACGGACCAACCGTAGAGTTGCCGGATGTCAGTTACATTCGCGACGCAGCGCTCGAGCGCGACGGCATGGACCTCATTCTTGACGGGCCACAAGGCACCATTACTGTCGAAGGGTATTTCGCTGCTGAAAGCGCGCCTGATCTAACGGCCGAAGGCGGTTTGGTCCTGACCCCTAAATTAGTGAATTCTTTTGTATCGTCCGGCGATGAATATGCACAGGCCGCAACGATGAATGACGCAAGCCCTGTCGGCGCGGTTACGAGATGAGTGGCGAAGCCACCATCACACGCACTGACGGCACTGTTGAAACTGTTTCTATGGGCACACCGGTATTCCAAGGTGACGTTATTGAGACAAGCGGCGCTGGCGCTGTAAACATTACCTTTATAGATGACACAAGCTTTGCCGTATCAAACAACGCCCGTTTAGCAATTGACGAATACGTATTCGATCCAGCCACCGAAGCAGGTACACAAAACTTCTCTGTTCTCAAAGGTGTCTTTGTCTTTACATCCGGCCTAATCGGTCGTGACGACCCCGATGACGTAAACATTGATATGCCAAGCGGTTCTATTGGCATTCGCGGTACAATCATCGCAGGTAACGCCGATTCCGGCGAAGTCACAGTTGTCGAAGGCGCAATCGTCGTCCGTGACAACAACGATAATGAAGTAACACTCGACGAACGCTTCGAAACAGCAAAAATAGATCTGGAACTGGGCGAAGTCCGTAACTTAGGGCAACTCGATGCCAATGATGTATCGGCGCGCTTCGATATGGTTTCCAACGTTTCACCGACACTGTTCTCATCCATTGATGACGCAGCAGCCGAAGAAGTTGTAAACCCCGAAGCACCAAAAGACGAACAACCAGCCGACAATGTCGATTCCTCAGCCACCGAAGAAAAATTCGATGCGGACGGTACAGTCGATGGTGACAATGACAGCGATGTCGACGGCACGGTAGAGGAAAGCGCAACAGACGGCGATGAAACAGGCGCAGTAGACCAATCCCTTGAAAACGTGGACGGCCTCGAAGAAACCGCAGAACAAACACTCAAAGAAGAAGCCCCGCTGCAAAACTCGTTGGGCAATGATCCGCTTCAAAAAGACGGCACAACTATAGAAGCCGCTTTAAAAGAAGCCGTACAACAAGACACGATGACGGCGGAACAGGCAAAAACTGTGCTGTCCAAAACCAACACCATGAACACTGAACAAAAAGTAGCGCTGAAAAACTTCCTGCGCGACTCTCAAGATCCGGAAACAATTGAACCATTGCCCGAAGATACTGGCGGCATTGGTGGTGCTATCGGGCTCGCACCTATTTATATTAACGATGCGCAAACCGCCAGCGCCTCCGGATTCGGAACAGGTGAACGTTTTTCACAAGGACAAACCGACCAACCCAGCAACGCATTCTTCAGGGTTGGTGAAGGCCATTCCTTTACTTATGATG
>CAYGQG010000072.1:0-10078 GCA_964351955.1 uncultured Micavibrio sp.
GACGATTATAATCGGGAAGTATTGGCCATTGAAGTTGATATGAGTTTACTGGTTTAGCGTTTGATCGCGCCCAACACGCCACGCATCACTTCCTTTGCAATCTGACGACCTACGGACGAGCTGATTGACCTCACCAGCGATTTGATCGCGGCTTCGGTTGGGGTTTGGCGATTTGATCGTTTTTTCGGCTTTGCCTTATCAGCGGCTTCCTGTGCTTTTTCAGCAGCTTCCGCTGCTTTCTTTGCGCGAGCTTCCAAGATTTCATATGCGCTTTCGCGATCTTGGGTTTCATCGTATTTATTACCCAGCCCACTCGCCTTCATCTGCATTTCCTTGGCGGATGCCGAGGCAGGGCCAAGCTTTGATGCCGGAGGGCGGATCAGCGTACGCTGCACCATTGATGGTTGCCCCTTACCTTCGAGCGTGGAAACCAGCGCCTCACCCACGCCGAGGTCGGTAATGACATCTGCAACATCAAATTCAGGGTTTTCGCGGTATGTCTGCGCCGCTTGCTTGATCGCCTTTTGCTGTTTTGGTGTAAACGCACGCAACGCATGCTGCACACGGTTACCGAGCTGTCCCAAAACCGTGTCGGGCACATCAGCGGGGTTTTGCGTAATGAAGAACACACCCACACCTTTGGAACGGATAAGGCGAACAACCTGCTCAACCTTTTCCAGCAACGCTTTGGGTGCATCATTAAACAGCAGATGCGCCTCATCAAAGAAGAAGACCAGCTTTGGCCTATCAGAGTCCCCTGCTTCGGGCAGTTCCTCAAACAGTTCCGCCAACATCCAGAGCAGGAAGGTTGCGTACAAGCGCGGCGAGTGCATCAATTTATCCGCCGCCAGAATGTTTACATGCCCACGACCATCGAGATCCGTGCGCATGAAATCCTTCATATCCAGCGCAGGCTCACCGAAGAAGTTTGCTGCGCCTTGATCTTCCAGTCGTAGCAACGATCTCTGGATTGCACCGATACTGGCGGGGGAGACGTTTCCGTATGTTGCGGAGATTTCAGCACGCTGTTGATTCACACTATTCAAAAGCGCGCGCAAGTCTTTGAGATCAAGCAGCAAAAGCCCTTGCTCATCCGCGACACGAAAACAGATATTGAGCACACCCTCTTGTGTGTCATTCAGTTCAAGAATGCGAGCCAGAAGCAATGGGCCGATTTCCGAAACCGTTGTACGGACGGGGTGTCCCTGCTCGCCGAACACATCCCAGAATACAGTCGGGAACGCTTGGCCCTTATACTCATCCGTAAAACCGATATCGGCGGCGCGTTTAACAAGGAAGTCCTGCATCTCGGATGGCTGGCACATGCCGGACAAATCGCCCTTAATATCAGCCAGAAACACAGGAACGCCTGCGTTAGAGAAACCTTCTGCCAGATTTTGTAGCGTGACCGTCTTGCCCGTACCCGTTGCGCCCGCAACAAGCCCGTGGCGGTTCCCCCATTTCAACGGCAGGTATTGCGCGGTTTCTTCCTTACCGACACTACGCCCCACATAAACAGCGTCATCTCTTAGATTTGTCATGGCTTACCCCTTTAAGTTTTCGAAAGCCTGATCGAGATCAGCTTTCAAATCATCCATATCTTCAAAACCGATTTGCAGACGAACAACAAAGTCCGTTTCTTCCCACGGCACAGCCGTACGGCATCCGTTCAAATATTGCGGTTGGAGAAGGCTTTCATACCCGCCCCAGCTTGAGCCAATACGAAACAGCTCCATGCTTTCGAGGAACGCCGCGACCTTTTCCTTTGGCGCGGGATGCAACAAGATACTGACGAGGCCGTTTGTGCCCCTGTAGTCGCGTTTCCAGATGTCATGCCCTTTATGGGTTTCCAGCGCAGGGTGATAGACCTTTTGCACATCACCACGCGCTTGCAGCCAGTGTGCCATTTCCGAGCCGCGTGCGCCTGCTTCCTTCATGCGCATATGTAGCGTCTTCAAGCCGCGCATGCCTGCATAGACTTCTTCCGAGCCTGCACAGATGCCCAGATCAACTGCGCCCTTCTTAAGCTGCTTATATGTTTCATCGGTGCGGGCAATAACCGCGCCGAGCATACCGTCAGAATGGCCGTTAATGTATTTCGTGCAGGACAGAATGCATAAATCCGCACCGTGTTCCAGCGGGTTAAACAACACACCGCTTGACCATGCATTATCCAGCATTGTCATGATGCCCTTTTCTTTGGCGACCTTCACAATCGCGGGTACATCCTGAACACAGAATGTCGCCGAACCAGGGCTTTCCATGTAAATCGCGGCGGTATTATCGCGAATTAGCTCGGCGATGCCCGATGCAATATAGGGGTCGTAATATTCAATCTCGACACCCATTTTAGCCAATATGTTATCGCAAAACGCGCGGGCGGGTGGATACAGACTGTCGACCATTAGAATATGGTCACCCGTCTTCGTAAAACTTAACAGAGCCGTTGTGATCGCGGCCAGGCCTGATGGCGTAGCCACCGCGCCTACGCCGTTTTCCAGCTCACACAACCCATCGGTAAATGCCTGCACCGTCGGCGTGTTATAACGCCCGTAGCGATATTTGAAATTCGGGTCCTCGTAATCAGCCAGCGTGGGGTAGATGATTGTCGATGTCCGTGTCGGGGGCGGGTTCACTACGCCGTGAAAGTCAGATGGCTCGTAGCCTGCGTGCATTACACGGGTAGAGTGTTTGTAATCTTTATTTTTGCTCATATCCGGCTCAACTTCTCAGTTCAGTTTAAATGCGCGATCATGTTGCAGCGACGGAATTGCGGTTCGTGCCTTTTCAACATCATCCAAGTTCAAATCTGCGGTGATTATACCCACTCCCGCATCTTTTTCAGCCAAAATTTCGCCCCATGGCCCGATGATCATGGAGTGCCCCCATGTTTTAAGGCCGTTTTCATGCTCGCCCCATTGCCCTGCGGCCATGACAAATGCGCCGTTTTCGATTGCACGTGCACGCAGAAGCGTTTCCCAATGTGCCTTGCCTGTCGGAACGGTAAAGGCCGCAGGAACGGTCAGGATTTGCGCGCCAGCTTGCGCCAATGTGCGGTATAGCTCTGCGAAACGGAGGTCATAACAAATGCTCAGACCTGTTTTGGCTGCGCCCGTATCGACCAATACAGCGTTTTCACCAGGTTTAATCGTTTTGCTTTCGCGATAGCTCTCACCATCGGGCAAATCAACATCAAACATGTGGATCTTGTCGTAGGTATTGACGATCTCGCCAGTATCAGAGATCACGAAGCTGCGGTTAGCCAGACGGCCTTCCTCCAGCTTGATCCCCAGAGAGCCGATAATGATCCAAACGCCCAGCTCTTTTGCCAAGGCTTGAAGCGCAGTCAGAACGTCATGCCCTTCCTGCGGCTGAGCATCCTTTGGTCGGAGGTTCAGAGGAAAGCGCATGAAGCATGTGTTTTCGGGGGTCAGGATCAGTTTTGCGCCCTGCCCCGCTGCCTCACGGATCAGCTCTTCTGTGATTTTGAGGTTATCGGCAATACTCGGCCCTACATTGAGCTGAACACACGCCGCTTTGAGGATATTAGGCATTCAAAAGCGCGTCCAGCTCGCCTTTGTCATCCAATGCGTGAATATCATCGCAGCCACCGATATGCTTATCGGCGATAAAAATCTGAGGTACGGATTTTGGCCCGCCTGTGCGCTCAATCATCTTGGCTCGTGCCGCATCATCGCCCGTAATATCATATCCAACATAATCAACGCCCTTGGCTTCCAGCAACGCTCGTGCGCGCTGGCAATACGGACAGGTAGTCCAATAATAAATTTCAACTTTCGCCATGGGCTTGTCTCCTTTATAGATTGCGATACTTCTTCTTTTAAGGAAAGTAGCAAGCGATGGGCGCAAAGCAAGCAGATATTGTCATTATCGGCGCAGGGGCAGCAGGCGGGACACTTGCCGTGTTGCTGGCGCAGGTTGGTTTTGATGTTGCTCTCATCGACCCTTACCCGCCCGAAAGCTTCAAAAAAACAGAAACGACGGGGCGCACCGTTGCTCTGATCGGCTCATCAGTTGAAATTCTGAGAGCTACGGGCGTATGGAAGCAGCTTGAGCCTATATCCTGTCGCATGGAATGCATGAAGATCATGGATGTGAGCAAGGGCGGCAGCGATCCCGTTAGTGTTGAATTCGAGGCCGAGCACATCGGTCATGATGAGTTCGGGTTCAATATTCCGAATGCGCCGCTGCGTGCCGCTTTGTTCGAGCGCATTCAAAAGCTCAAGAACATTCAATTCATCAAAGCACGTTTCAATGATTACCGTACAGACGAGCATGGCGTTACGGTCAGGCTGGATAACGGTGATGAAATCCGTGCGCGGCTTTTGGTCGGCGCGGATGGGAAGAAATCTGCCGTTCGTGAATTTGCGGGCATCACGACCCGCACGCATGACTATGACCAGACCGCGATCACCTGCATCATTAATCATTCGAAATCACATCAGAATATCTCGACCGAATTCCATACCCCCAGCGGCCCGACCGCCATCGTGCCGATGCCCGGCAATCAATCCAGCATTGTCTGGGTGGAGACACATGAGAAAGCCGAAGGTTTGCTCCATATCAAAAAGCAGGAATTCGAACAGGCGTTACAGGCACAGATACATAACTTGCTCGGCGGGATTACATTGGAAAAAGGGCCGGAGGGCTGGCCATTGGAAACAACGAAAGCCCGCGAAATTATCGGTGAACGGCTAGCGCTGATTGCCGAGGCTGCGCATTCGATGCCGCCGATTACGGCGCAAGGGCTGAACCTGTCCTTACGGGATGTGGCGAGCCTCGCCGAGACACTGACCGATCAGGCAAGGCTGGGTATGGATATTGGTAACCAAGCAACATTGGGCATGTATAAAAAGCGCCGTCATTTCGACATTGATAGTCGCGTTGCAGGTGTTCACGCAATGAACCGGTTTGTATCGAATGATATTCCGGCGATAAAAGGCGCACGGCGAGCAGGTTTAAAAACATTGGAGAATGTATTGCCGTTAAAGATGCTGGCGATGAAAATCGGTTTAACGCCGCGTATTGATGAAAGCCGCCTAGCCAGAGGCGAAGCGCTTTAGGAACGAAACTCGTCGCGCACAACGCGGGCTAGCGTTAGCACATCTACCCTTGCCGCGCCTGCATTGATCAATGTTTTTGCGCACTCCTTCACCGTTGCGCCTGTTGTATACACATCATCAATCAGGACAATGGATTTACCGTCAATCTGCGCGGCACGTTTCGGGTTCACCACAAACGCCTTCTTGACGTTCTTGTGGCGGTCGGCAGCTTTCATAAAGCCCTGCACCTTGGTTGCACGGATACGCAACACCCCGTCGACAATAGAGGGCACTTTCGTTTTCTTACTCAACGCCAGCGATATCAAGGCCGATTGATTGTAACGGCGGGACAATAACCGCCAACGATGCAGAGGCACGGGCATAAGATAATCCGCCTGCGCCAGCATCTTCGCGCCCGCTTTTTCCATCCACGGGACAAAGGCCAGAACGGAATGTATTTGATCCGCGTGTTTAAAACGCAGGATCATATGACGGCTGGCATCATCATATTTCAGCGCACCGCGTGCCGTTTCAAACAAAGGCGGACGGTCGAGACATTGGGTACAGGTCATGCCCTCAAAGCTTTCAAATTCAAAGGGAATGCCACAGCACTCGCATTGTGGCTTGGCAATAAAATTGAGCTGCGACCATGCTTTCGGGCTAACCATTCCTTGCTGATCGACGATTTCACCTGTAATTATGCAGCGCGGAGGCAAAACCGTGTCTACGGCTTGCTGGATAAGGGTTTGAACAGGTTTTAAGGCGGCGCGCATAGGGTTTTTATAGGAGATTTCAGATAAATACGCTATAAGCTTTGAAATTTTTCTATAAAAAACATACATTTATCGCATGGGTAAGCACTTAGAGACCGAAGCAGAAAGTTATATCGACAAACGTAATCTGCTCCTGAAAAATATTGAGCCGGCCGTAATCCGCAAAGCGTGGTTTACGTTGTCACATCTTCTGCTTGAAGAAGGCTCTCACGTGATCGACATGGGGTGCGATGACGGTGCGATGACATACGCCATGGCGGCGATGAACCCGAAAGTTAAATTTACAGGGTTGGACAAAGCCAAGCGCCAGATCAATAAAGCGAAAGAGAAGTACAAGCTCTTTAACCTCGATTACAAGGTCGGTGATTCCACGAGTAATATTTTCGAGCCGGAATCCGTTGACGCGATTGTTAATTCCTACATTCTGCACGAGATTTATTCCGCGTCCCGTTATAACGAGCGCATCGTTTCCGAAACCATCCGCACGCATTTCAAGGCGTTGAAAAAAGGCGGGATGATGTTCATTCGGGATTATGCCCGACCACCACCGGGTGAATTTGTGTTGATGGAGATGCCGGACGAGCCGAGCCATGGCAAGGCGCTGACCAAACTTTCCGATGCCGATTTGCTGATCTGGTATGCCGAGCATGCCCGCCCGAAGCAGGACGCGGGTTGCGGCGGATTTTTTCTTGAAGAATTGCCGGAGCGTTTTCCGCGTACCCGCCTGTTCCGCCTGCCTTATAAATGGGCGTATGAATTCATTATGCGTAAAGACGAGCGTGCGCATTGGGAGTCCGAGCTGCCGATGGAATACACGTTCTTTACGATGCGTGAATTCCGCAAAGAACTTGGCGGCCTCGGGGCACGGGTTCAATATTCCGGCCCGTATTTTGATGATGATATCATCACCGAAAAATTCGAAGGGCGTTTTCGCCTGTATTCAGATGACGGTATGCCGCTGGGTAACCCGCCGACATGCTACCTCGCCGTTGCCTATAAAATGGCGGAACGTAAGAGCCTTGAGATACAGGAACGCCGTCCGTCAATGACCGATAGCGGTAATCTAAATATCGTTGCCATGCGTAACGAAAAAACAGGCGAAATCACCGACGTGGTCAGCCGTAACGGCGATTACAGCGAAATTATCCCCTATCGCGTTGATGAAGAAGGCCGTTTGAAAGTCTATCTGCATGACGGGATAGCGAGATCCATTACCAACGCCGTTCCGCGCGGCGGAATTAACATTGACGGTCGCCGATGGTCAGGCCATATGATCGAACCGATCACGGTCGATGGCGAGGCGATTTCCAAAATGGAAACGTTTGATGTCAAACACACCGTATTGTTTTCGCGGGACTATCTGGGCGTAAAGCCGGAGCAAGACTCCGTTCTGGAGCATGGGCCGGATTACTACCCTGCGCCCGATTACATTGACGAAAAAATCAAAACTTACTATGTGCGTGTGAAGCAGGCCAAAGGCAATATCCAGCCGAAATCAGTTGTCGGTGTTGAAAAATTTCAAGCCAAGGGCGTTGTGCGGGAAATGGATGCGCAGCAGATCCTCAACGCGATCACCACAGGCATGATCCCGAACGGGCGATTAGAATTACAAATCCTGTCTTTGTTCCAGCATTTAAAATTACGAGCAGAGACATGGACGGATAAGGCGTTGAACCTGCAAGTGTCCAAGATCAACAACAAAGCCAATATCAAGAGCATCCTGAAACAAATGGGCGAAGATGATCGCCGCTTTAAGGAGATCAAAGGCACAACAGGCCAATTGCGCCCCGTTCACTCCACATTTGTTGAGGAAGGTCATAGCCGTGGATCGATGTCCGGCCTGTCGGCGGAGAATGTCGATTTTATCGTTCATGACGGTAAGACCATCAACACCGCGGTCGTATTGCCACTGACCAAAGATGAAAAGAATACCGTTCATGCGGGATTTCTGGCTACGCACTTACCCGTGCCACAGCGCCACGAAGGTAACGGCCTGACGATCAGCGCGCCGAGCTTTAATGTGCCGCCCGAGATTACTAATTTTAAACTGCTGCGCAAATTTCTCGCTGATCAATTCGGCGTTACGCCGAACAAAATCATCAAAATGGGCGAAAGCTATTTTACGCATGTCGGCCTTACGCCGCATCGAATCCACCCTTATGTCGTAGCTGCTCCCGCCGAGGCGATGAAGGGGCCAACAACACAGTTTTTGCCGTTTTATCAGATCATGTTGCTGCAACGATCTCTTTCTCGTGAGCCTCATTTCATGTTGGCGATTGCACGGGCATATCGTTATTTCCATGATGAGTTAAAGCTGGATGCCAAACGTCAGGTGAAGGAAATTCTCAAACAGCGTTTTGAAGGTTCCCAGCCGGATTGGTCGATACCGTTGAATTATGAATCGCTCGAAGTGCTTAAAAAACAAAGCATGGAGAAAAAGCGCATCCAGATGGAGCAACTCCAGCAGACTTCTCTGGAAGGGAAAAAACAGCATGCGGTTAAGGCACAGCGCAAGGCATTTCATGAGAAACACCCCGAAGGCGCGCCAAAACCTTCTGAAGCTAAAGCCGTAGAAGACATTATTGATTATTCAGAAGAGGATGTTACGCCGGAACAGGAAGAAGCGTTCGAGGCGGAGCTGGAATCCTTTATGGATACGGTTGAAAAAGAACTGGATGAAGCACCCCGGCCGGAAAAATGGTAAACCCGTCACAGAAGCAAGCGCAGGTTAAAGTTTTCGACAGCAACATCAGGAAACTCAGATTATCGCGCGCGCAAAAGCTCGGTGGTGATTTTGATTTTTTACGTGAATTGGCCGCAAATAATATCACCGATCGCCGTGGAGACATAAAGCGCGACTTCATCAAGACAATCGCCCTTACCCCCGCGCATTGGGATAACGAAATCGAAGCGCTAACCATCGAAGACGACGGTTATGATCTCATCTCCTCTGTGCTGGATATGCATGCTGTTAATGACCTTCCCGGTTTGCTGTATCAAATCCGTACGCGCCTGAAGCCCGACGGGCTGTTTTTAGGGGCTATGTTTGGCGGCGAAACACTGCACCAACTTCGTGAAAGCCTTATGCAGACCGAAATTACGCTTAAAGGCGGTGTATCGCCCCGTGTGTTCCCGATGGCGGATAAACAGCAAATGGGAGCGTTGCTGCAACGTGCCGGATTTGCACTGCCCGTAATTGATTCAGAAATTGTTACCGCAACCTATGATAATATGTTCAAGCTGATGCATGATTTGCGGGGCATGGGTGAAACCAACATCATTGCCGAGCGCAGCCGCATATCGACAGGGAAGCAGTTCTTTATGCAAGCGGCGGAGCATTACGCCAAGAATTACAGTGATACAGATGGGCGTATCGAGGCTACTTTCGAGATTATTTACCTTATCGGCTGGTCGCCGGATGCAAGCCAGCAACAACCGTTGAAACCAGGAAGCGCGGAAAAACGTTTGTCAGATGCATTGAATACTGACGAAATTAAAACAGGAGACACACCATGATTTCCGTGACGCTGATCCCTATTCTGGATGACAATTATGCTTATTTGCTGGAGGGGGAAAACGGTGATGTCGCCATTGTAGACCCCGGTGAAGCCGCACCTATTATCGAATATCTGGAAAGCAAAAACCTGAAACCCGATATGATTTTCGCCACGCATCACCATGGCGACCACATTGGAGGCATTGCCGAGCTTCAAGAATGGCATAGATGCAAGATTGCCGGACCATCGCGGGAAGTCGTACGAATTCCCAATATGGACATTATGCTGGATGAATTCTCCGTTCACCATTTCGGCGGTGAAGAGATCACCGTGCTGGAAACACCCGGCCACACGACCGGTCATATCTGCCTGTACTTTCCTGACAATAAATTACTGTTTGCCGGTGATACGTTGTTCGTTATGGGTTGCGGTCGGTTGTTCGAAGGTACCGCCGAGCAAATGTGGGAATCGTTCGAGAAAATCATGGCCCTGCCCGATGACACCAAAATTTATTGCGGACATGAATATACGTTGGCGAATGCAGAATTCGGTAAACAAGTAGAAACGCAGAACGAGAAGCTCAAAGCGCGTTACAAAGAGATGAAAACCTTGCGCGAACAAGGAAAGCCGACAGTACCGACCACTCTGGCAGAAGAGAAAGAGACCAACGTGTTTTTACGGGCCGGAAATGCGGGAAAATTTGCTGAATTACGGTTATTCAAAGACAGAGGGTAATCTATTCCTC
>CAYGQG010000073.1:0-10026 GCA_964351955.1 uncultured Micavibrio sp.
ACATATCTATAAGCCGCACCGACAAACAGCAGCACAGCGCTGTAAAACACCAACTCCATACCTGTGGGACGAGGCGTGTAACCAACAAGTACTTTCAGTGTTTCGCCAAGGAAGCTTCCGCCGGACAAAATAGAAGATGTATCCCACACTTCAGGGTGAAGCTCGGGTAAAACGCCCGCCGCAATGAGGAAATTAGCACCCTGTGCCGCCATACCTGCCGTCAGAACGATCAACATCCAGCTGGTCACGGTAAACAAATGCTTCTGTGCGGCCCTGAGCAACCCTAAATACAGCATCAAACCAACGATTGTGCCTCCGACCAGGCCTCCAGCACCGCCAATAATAATGTCAGACATCCCATAAGCGCCGGAAGCGAGCATACCGTATGTAAAGAGCACAATCTCCGCACCCTCTCGGAATGTTGCCAGAGCAACCACGCCAATAATCACATAGCTCGATTTGTCTCCGGCAAGTACATCTGCACCCATTTCCTTAAGGTTCTGCGCAAGCTGTCGACCATGGCGCTTCATCCAGATGACCGTCCAGCTCAAGAAACCGACTGCCGTAAACATAACGGCGGCATTAAAGATTTCCTGCCCAATACCATCAATCGCTTGTGAAATACTGTCTGTGAAAAACGCGATTATGATCGAACCGAGAAGCCCCAAACCCAAACCCGCAAGCACAAGATTCATACGTCCGGGCAAACCGCGTGTAGCAGCCAGAACAATCCCGACCACAAGAGCGACTTCGATAATTTCACGAAAAACGATGGTAGCGGTCGGGAACATAGCGGAAGTCCTTTATGGTTTATTCGGCAATCAGATAGCCATTCGCGCTATCGAGGTTAAATTCACCAAAGAAGTGATATTTACCCGGCTTCAACGGTCCAACGAAAATAGTCGCCTTTGAATTGCCGGCAATGATCTTCTCACGGCGGAAATCATCACTCTCGAATTCCTCCGGTGTCGCATCCTGATTATCAACAACCAGCTTGATCTTTTCACCCGCCGGAACGCGAATTTCATCCGGAGTGAATTTATGATCTTTAATCACAATATGATAAACACCGTCTTCGCTTTGCGCTGCAGCTTCTTTCTCACCAATCTCGACAGCAGCAACCGCTGCTTCTAACTTGGTAAACCATTCACGCACTTTTGCCTCTTCATGATTTTCAGACGCATGGTGAATGGCCTGAACCGCTTCATCAACAGTATCCAGCTGGCTTTGCGCCGCTGCTTTTTCTGCAATCAGCTTATCAATCGCGTTTTCGAGCGTATAGCTAGTCTCATGAATTGTTTCGAGCTGCGCATCAGAAAGCTTTTCAGCTTTCAAAATCTCTGCAATTTCAACGTTTTTAGCGTTCAGCGTTTCCAACGCCTCTTCATTACTGGCAAAATCCTTGCCTTCATAATGTTCAACACGCGCTTCATCATGCTCCGCATCTTCTGCATGTAGTGAAGTAACAAAAGATGTCGCAATAATAAGGGCTGCACCCGCGAGCAATAATTTCTTCATGAAAGTCGTCCTTTTATCTGTGAATGAGACCAGTTCTCAATTCCGCATATATGTATCATGAGCGCTCCAAGTGTCAACTCAATTCAAGGTTTCTCTTGCCTTAACGGGCCGAGTATTGCTATACGTGCCTCACTCGATAAACGAGTGGCCGGTCGCAGAATTCCTACCCGGCTTTATAGAGAAAACAAGGATTTACGACATGAAAACCCTCGTCATCTGCTCCGGCGGATTGGATTCCGTCACTTTGGCCTACAAAATCGCCAAAGATAAAACCCGTACCCTTACCCGATTAGTCTCTTTCGACTACGGACAACGCCATAAGAAAGAGCTGGCTTTCGCCAAAGACTGCGCCGACCGTTTGGGCGTACCGCATCACATAATCGACATTTCCGCTGTAGGCGCTGCGCTCACTGGCTCGGCCCTGACCGACAATGTCGACGTGCCCGACGGTCATTACGCCGAAGAGTCGATGAAACTAACCATTGTGCCCAACCGCAACGCAATCATGCTGACGATTGCTTACGGTATGGCCTGCTCAAACGGCGACCAAGCTGTCGCTACGGCCGTGCATGGCGGTGACCACTTTATCTATCCCGATTGTCGCCCCGACTTCCTCGACAACTTCGCCGTAATGCAGGGATATGCGCTAGAAGGCGTAGCACAAATCGCGCTTTACACCCCATACGCGAGCTTAAGCAAAACCGAAATCGCCGCAGACGCGCATACATTGGAAGTCCCGATTGAACACACATGGTCATGCTACAAAGGCGGTGACACACATTGCGGGCGCTGCGGTACATGCGTTGAGCGCCGCGAAGCCTTTGACTTGGCAAATGTTGAAGACCCCACACAATACGATGACGATACGTTCTGGCATGAAAGCGTCGAGAAAGCGGGAGCAGCCTAATGTATACAATCTCCAAGGAATATCATTTCTCCGCATCCCACGTGCTTTACGGGCTGGATGACGACCACCCCTGCTCTCGCCTGCACGGGCATAACTACATCGTGATCGTGGAACTGCAATCTGAAACCCTGAACGACAGTGGCTTCGTGCGTGATTACCGCGAGCTGGATGAACTGAAACAATACATCGACGATAAAATCGACCACCGTCATTTGAACGATGTGCTGGGCAAGGACAACACCTCCGCCGAGAACATTGCCAAGCATTTCTATGATTGGTGCACATTCCGCTGGCCTGAAGTATCTGCGGTGTCAGTCAAGGAAACCCCGAAAACACTGGCGACGTATCGCCCATGATCAGAATTTCCGAAATATTCGGCCCGACCATCCAAGGCGAAGGCGTACTCATCGGACAACCAACCGTATTTGTCCGTACGGGCGGCTGCGATTACCGCTGCAGCTGGTGCGACACGCTCCACGCGGTCGATAGCGAGTTCCGCCATGAATGGAAACCGATGAGCTCGGACGAGATCTTTGCCCAAATCCAAGTACTATCGAACAATAAACCCCTCATGGTCTCCCTTTCGGGCGGCAACCCCGCGATCCAACCTCTTGGTGAACTGATCAAGCTGGGCCATACAAAGGGCTATCAATTCGCCCTTGAAACCCAAGGCTCGATCGCCAAAGACTGGTTCGCTAATCTGGACGTATTAACCCTCAGCCCCAAACCCCCATCCAGCGGCCATGACACCGATTGGAACGCGTTTGATGATTGCTTAAAAGCGGCAGGAGACACACCGAACACCGTGATGAAAATCGTGATCTTTGATGACGCCGACTACGCCTACGCCCAAGATGCCGCCACGCGTTACCCGCATCTACCGCTATATCTACAACCCGGCAACCATCAGGTCGATAACGAACCCGATATGGACGGGCTGAATAAACGCCTGCTCTGGCTGGCGGAACGCGTAACAAATGATAACTGGCATAACGCCCATGTCCTGCCACAGCTGCACGTCATGCTGTGGGGAAACCAAAAAGGAGTGTAACCGATGAGTGATGACATTTATAAAAATCTGACCCAACTGGGCGGCGATAGTAAAATTCCGAACAACCCCGATGAAGCCGTTCTGGAACGCGTACCCAACCCGCACAAAGATACCGATTATGCGGTAAGATTTACCGCGCCGGAATTCACCTCGATCTGCCCGTTAACAGGCCAACCCGACTTTGCTCATCTGGTATTGGATTACATTCCCGGCGACTGGCTTGTGGAAAGCAAATCTCTCAAATTGTTCCTGACCTCCTTCCGTAACCACGGAGATTTCCACGAAGCCTGCACAATAAATATTGCGAAACGTATCGTTTCAATAACAGAAGCAAAATGGCTGAGGCTAGGCGGTTACTGGTATCCACGAGGCGGCATTCCCATCGATATTTTCTACCAGACAGGCGAGCAGCCAAAGGATATATGGATACCCAAGCAAGGGGTCGACACCTATCGCGGACGCGGTTAATTCTTCTCATTTCGAACAAGCTCAACTATATTGCCGAAGGATTTATTGCGCCGCACACGTATAAGAAATTAATGGCACATCACTTGCGTTATAGATGTGCGAAGTAAGGGAAGCTTTTCATTTTGAAATTTTATGCCGCCATAGCAGTAACGATCATGCTGTCCGCCTGTACGCTCGGGCCGGACTTCCTACGTCCTGTCACATCAGCATCAAATGACGGCAGTTTTCTGAACGCAGCCAATCAGCCTGAAAATCCGCAAAGCATGAACGCATGGTGGACGCGCATAAACGACCCGCTGCTCAACACTTATGTCGAACAGCTATTGGCCGAAAACCTCTCACTTAAACAAGCCAGCGAACGCGTCATCCAAGCCGCTGAGCGCAGCGATATTGAAAGCGCAGCCCTACTCCCGTCCCTGCAAGCTGACGGCGGCGCATCCAGACGCTTCACCCCGGGAAGCTCGTTTAACAGCGGCACAGTGACCAACAACCGCACCTACACCAATAGCCTTGATGTCGGCTTAAGCGCATCTTGGGAGGTTGATCTTTTCGGGCGTATCCGTCGATCAACGGAATCCGCACGGGCCTCCTTCAAAGCCAGCATCTATGACCGTGAAGCCTTGGCCCACAGTCTTATTGCCGATATTTTGCAACGCCGCGTAGCGATAGCAACAACGGCAGAGTTGCGCAAACTTGCGGTCCAAAACGCTCAAAACAGAGAACAATTTTCCGACATCGTCGAGCGCCGATATGAACTGGGCGCGCAAGAAACAAGCGCCGCCGATGTCTTCCTCGCGCGCGAGAATTATGCCTCGGTACAGGCCGATATCCATGAATTCGAGCGCCTTCTGAGCGAAGAAATTTACAGCCTCGATGTCCTGCTCGGTCAAACACCGGGCACAACCAACCCGTTGGTCAGCAACTTCCCCGTTCTACCCGCGCCGATGGATGTTGCCGTCTGTGTTCCTGCATCCCTGCTCGATCGCCGCCCGGATCTGCGCGCATCCGAACTGCGCGTTAAAGCCGCCAATGCGGATATAGGTGTCGCCATTGCTGACCTGTACCCCACGCTCAATCTCGGCGCATCCTTGGGCTTTAGTGATAACGAAGCCACCAGCAACCTATTCTCCGCCGAACAACTCGCCGGCTCGATCCTCGCCGATATTATGATGCCGCTGTTCAACAACGGCGCATTACGATCCAATATCCGCGTACAGGAATCCGAAGCCCGTGAGCTCGCCGCCGCCTATGCCGAAGATGTACTGGAGGCCATGCGCGAAGTAGAAACCGCGCTTAAAGCCGAAACAGAACTCAACAAACAGCTCGAAAACCTGAAAACCGCGACAGAATCCTTACGCAGCGCGGAGACAATTTCCGAAGACCGCTACCAGCGGGGCGTTATCAGCCTCAGCGACTTTCTCGATATCCAGCAACGCCGTTACGCGACCGAGCAAACCTATCTACGCCTCCAGCAAGTGAAGTGGAACACCCGCATAGCCCTGTATCTCGCCCTTGGCGGAGACTGGCTTTCACCTATAACCGATGACACAATGGGCACCTGCCCGGAAACCCAAGGAATTGATCTATGAACGATAAAGTTAAAGGCTTGATCCAACTCGCGCTCGTCGTCGCATTTATCGTCGGCTCGTTCCTCGCCTCTGCCGCGCTGGAAACCGAACGCAAAGTACCAAAGGAAAGCGACACGGCTGACCGCATCCTGTTCGTAGAAACACAAAAGATCGCGCCCGGCCCCTATCAAACCAGTTTCAACACAACAGGTCTGGTTGAAGCCCGCGCACAAATCAACATTGTTCCCGAAGTCAGTGGTCGCATTGTCGCCGTAAACGAAGAGTTCTACGAAGGCGGTAAATTCGAAGCCGATGAAGTCTTATTTGAAATCGAACCTCTGGATTTCAAACTCGAACTTGAGCGCCTGCGCGCCACCGTTGCGCAAGCACGCACCGCCTACAACATCGCCGAAGCAGAAACAGATGCCGCCACCCGCGAATGGAAGATGCTCAACGGTGATAAAGCCGTGCCCCGCCTTGTCGCCCGCCGTCCGCAAAAAGACGAGGCTTGGGCCAATTTGAAAGCAGCCAAAGCCGAACTTCAAAACGCCGAGCTGGATCTGGAACGTACAAAATTCAGCCTCCCCCATGCCGGACGCGTCATCAGCTCCAACCTCGAAATCGGACAATATGTTGCCGCAGGCCAAAACTACGGCGAAGTGTTTAGCGTCGATGCTCTTGAAATTCGTGCCACCTTGGAAGACCAGCAACTCGGATGGCTGTTCGCGGTTGAAAACACCAAAATCAAAATCACAACCACCCAGCAAGGCAAGACCCAAAGCTATGACGGATTTTTAAAACGCGGCGTATCGTCCGTTGATCCGCAAACACGTTTCGCCCCAATCAGCTTTGGCGTTAAGGACGAAGAAGCCGCCCTGCTCCCCGGCATGTTTGTTGAAATTACAGTACAGGGACCCGAACTGGATAGAGTGCTGGTCGCGCCCGCATCCGCGCTACAAAAAGAAGGCATAATCTGGACGCTAGACGAAGAAAATGCCCTGCATGCGTTTGAGCCTGCAATCGTTTACGCTGACAACGAAATTGTCGCCGTCAAAAATGTGAATGAACCACGAAACATCGTCACCAGTCGCGTTTCAGGCGCCACAGATGGTATGAAAGCGCGTACAGCCGATACCCCAGATGAAAAACCTGCCGAACAATCAAAGGACGAAAGCACAACTCCATGAGCAAGGATGATTCCCCAGACAGCCCGGCATTAAAAGGCCTGATCGGATGGTTCGCGAATAACCACGTCGCAGCCAATATCCTGATGATGCTGTTTATCGTCGGCGGGTTCGTCAGCGTCACCAATATGCGTACGGAAACCTTTCCATCCATAGACCCGCATTTGATTACAGTAACCGTGGTCTATCCCGGCGCAACCCCATATGAAGTCGCAGACTCCATCACCAGCCGCGTTGAGGAATCCCTGATCGGTATTCAAGGCATAGACCGCATGACCGCATCCGCCACCGAAGGTTACGGTATTGTCAGCATCGAGCTAGAAGACTTCGCCAACGCTGACGATGCCTATAACGACATCGAAACCGCGGTTAACGCTCTATCTGACTTCCCTCCCGAAGATGCGGACCGCCCCAAAGTCACAAAAACCAAAGTCACCCCGAACGTTGTCACACTCGCTATTCACGGCGATGTACCCGAAGAAACCCTCAAATACTGGGCTGAAACGATCGAAGACGAATTACGCCTGATGGACGGCGTTGCCAAAACCAGTTTACGCGGCATTCGCGATTACGAAATCTCTATTGAGATTTCAGAAGACAATTTGCGCCGCTATGGCCTTACCCTGCAGGATATAGGCACCGCGATTAACCAATTCTCGCTAGACGTTCCGGCGGGAACAGTTGAATCCAGCCAAGGCGACATTCTCCTGCGCATTCAGGAACGCCGCTATATCGGTAGCGAATTTGCAAACATCATCATCCGCACATTGCCTAACGGCACAAAACTATCTCTCGGCGATATCGGACGTGTAGTCGATGGTTTCGAAGACGTAAATCTGATCAGCAAGTTTAAAGGCGAGCCCGCCGCCTTTATCGACATCTCCCGTAATGATACTGACGACACATTGACCGTAGCCAATGCCGTTAAAACATATCTCGATAGCGTCGAACTACCGACAGGCCTCAGCCTGTCCTTACAACAAGACCGCACCGTCATCCTCAAAGAACGGATCAGCCTGATGCTACGCAACGCCATTCTCGGCTTCATGCTGGTCTTCCTGATCCTGCTGCTGTTTCTGGATCTCAAACTCGCCTTTTGGACCAGCGCGGCCATTCCGATCTCTTTCTTGGGCGGTATGCTGCTGCTAAACCTTATGGGTTTCAGCATGAACATGATCACCCTGTTCGCTTTAATCGTCGTATTAGGGATTGTGGTCGATGATGCCATCATCATCGGCGAGAGTATTTTCGAAGCTCAGGAAAACGATAAGAAAAATAAAAATGCCGTACTGACCGGTGTCAGCAACGTACTCGCCCCCGTAACCGTAGGGGTCACAACCACTATGGCGGCCTTCGCACCCCTGATTTTCAGCACCGGCACTCTCGGGCAGATCATTATGGTCATCCCCGTGGTCGTGATCGCCATTCTGTTTATCTCGTTATTGGAAGCCTATTTCATTCTTCCCGCCCACCTCTCCAAGCCCAACCGCTGGAGCAAAGGCGTTATGCGAACCATACGCGACAGCTTTGCGCGCGGCCTTCACACCTTCATCGAAAAAATATTAGAGCCTTTTGCAAAATTCTGTATTTCGTGGCGCTATGCCACAGTCGCCCTGTTTGTCGCATTTGCGATCTTTACCGCCGGCATGGTGCAATCGGGGACAATCCGTTTCATCTTCTTCCCGCAAATCGAAGGCGACGAAGTCACCATCAACGTCACCATGCCCGAAGGCACCCCGTTCGAAACCACGCAAAGAACGCTTCTCTTCATCGAAGAACAAGCAATCGATGTTTTGGATAAAGCCAGCACAGACGAATACAACATCGCCAAAAGTGTCTCTTTGAGCATCGGTCAAATTTCATCAGGTCGCGGCCCTGTACGCCCCTCCGGCAACCAGACATCCAGCAATATCGGTCAGCTCAAAATCGATCTCGTATCCTCTGATTTCCGCAATCAATCCGCATCCGAAATAGAAGGGCTGATCCGCGAAAGAGTAGAAGACCTGGCGAATGTCGAAACAATGGAATTCCAGAGCTCACTGGTCGGCGATGATCCGGATATAGAGCTACAGCTCACCCACCCCGATGAAGACCAGCTCATCGCCGCTGCCGACACCCTGAAAGAGGAGTTAGAAAAAATCAGCGGCACACAAGAAGTAGCTGACAGCTTCGACCCCGGTAAAGCCGAATACGTATTCGAACTAACCGATCAAGGCTTGGCGGTTGGCCTGACCCCCGGCGACTTAGGACGACAACTCCGCTACGCTTTCTTCGGCCTTGAAGCACAGCGCTTCCAACGTGGCCGTTCGGAGATGATCGTTTATGTCCGCTACCCAAAAGAAGCGCGCGAAAACATCGCCTCTCTCTCCCAAACACGCATACGCCTAACCGATGGTTCCGAAGTCCCGCTGAGCCAAGTGGCCTCGATCCGCCGCCAAACCGGATACTCGACAATTGAAACCGTCAACGGTCGCCGCATAGTCAGCGTAACGGCTGATGTCGATTACACAATCGCCACGCCAAATGATGTAATCGAGATTATGAACGAAAAAATCCTCCCGCAGCTTTCTGATCGCTACACGGGTTTAAACTACAGCTATGAAGGGGAAACACGGGAACAGCGCGAAGATATGTCCAGCCTCGGTCGCAACATGGCGATTGCCCTGCTCATTATATACGTCCTGCTGGGCGCACAGCTGCGCAGCTATATCCAGCCACTCATTATTATGTCTGCGATCCCCTTTGGCGTTGTCGGCGCAGTCTGGGGCCATTATTTACTGGGTCATGACCTCACCTTCATCTCGATGTTCGGCATCGTGGCCTTAAGCGGCGTTGTGGTTAACGATAGTGTCGTGCTGATGGACTTCTACAACAAACAAAATCAAAACGGCATGAGTGCCTATGATGCGGCTATTTCGGCCATTAAGCGCCGTTTCCGCCCGATCCTGCTCACCACAGCCACCACCAGTCTCGGCTTACTGCCTGTATTGCTAGAAACCAGCCTGCAGGCGCAATTCCTGATCCCGATGGTGATTTCGTTGGCAACGGGCATTATATTCGCAACCGTCATTATCCTGATCCTGATTCCCAATTTGGTGATGATACTCGAAGATATAAAAGCCCTGCCTCAGACCCTCGGCTTAACCGGTAAAAATACGGAAGCATCCGCCTAATTTGCCGCTAAACACACTATGTATGCAAAATGTAGAAAAAACACTTGCCAGAGGCAGGCGCTAACCAGTATAAGACTTCAATCTTAGAGATCTCTCTATTGCGTCCCGTTCGTCTAGAGGCCTAGGACACCGCCCTTTCACGGCGGCAACACGGGTT
>CAYGQG010000074.1:0-4325 GCA_964351955.1 uncultured Micavibrio sp.
GGTGGAGGTGGCGCGACGGATGGCGGCGGTGTCAACGGCGGCACATCACTCGGCGGCTCGGGCGCAACAGGTGTCATCGCGTCGTTATTCTCGGCCATAGCTTGTGCAGCTTCAATCGGCTCGGCAGTCTCCTCTTCCAAGACCGGTACAGACGGCGCAGCTTGAGGCGCAACGTCAGATTTATCCATCGTCTCTGGCGGCGGCTCCATAGGCGGCGGCGCAGTCAGTGGCGGAACAGTATCCGGTTTTTCCGTTTCGGCTCCGACAACCGGATTAACGGGATCAGCCCCGATCGGTTGATCATCCAAAGACGGTGTAGGCTTCGGCGGTGCAGGCTCCGCAAAATCAATCGGTTTCACATCATCCATAGGGTCATGATGAATTTTCGGCGCTCCGGCGACTTCTGCCGCAAGGGTATCATCCAGGTCTTTCGCTAAATAATCAGGATTAACAGTAGTAGGCCCGTCAGGGTTAATGCCCGGAACATTATCAGCAACAGGGCTTGTCGGCGGTGCGTTCTGTGTCGGCATTTCAGACGGCAACTCAGGAGATATCTCCACAGAAGCGCCGGAACCTGATTCCTCACTCTGCCCCTCCGCTTCAGCCGCAGCGGCTTTCAGCTCTTCCGGGGACGGAGGCACAAAACGATCAACCAGTTTCTCTCCATAAATCAAAAGCGACAAAGGACGACCCAGCTTGGTCATGGCTTCCTTCACATATTCAATTTGCAAAGCCCCCTTCTCGACACTCTTTGCCTCAAGCGTGTCCATAAATTCAAGCAATGCAATACGCTTGCCTTCGGCTTCCTGCTCAAGCTGAGCGCGATCTTCTTTATCTTCCGGGCTAGCGCCCTCGATGTCGTAATGTATCAAATCCTTGCCCAATACAAATTCAGCCGCAGCAGGCCAGTTTTTAGCAAACTGTATCCGCGCGCTTATATTGGCGATGACATACAAAACTTCCAATGCCTCTTTGAATTCATCAAATTGCGCACTGGTCAGCTTGTTTTCCTGATCACTGTTATCTGGTTGCGTAGAAGTATCGGTCATATCAAGAAGCACTCTTTGTAACGTTCATTCATTACAGTAGCGTGCCGAGGCTGATTTATGAAGCCCATTTAATCAAGAAGATGTAATGTCAGTGATTATTGACCGTTACCCGTGAAGTCTGGCGTTCCTGTAGCAACCCCGTGCACTTGGTGCGAACGGTCATTATAAGGGCGATCGCCATTGTAAACATCAACGGCCTCTTCCAAACGCGCACCAATGCCGTTTGCGACCTTAACAAAACCGCCCGCTACACGTTCCGGTACATTACCAATCCCTTTACCAAATTCGTCATAATCCACATACCCGTATCGCTCATCAATCTCTCTCACGATTCTGCCCGGCGTATTAATAATGCCGCGCCCTGCACGCTCCATATTATCGCGGAAATCGCGGGGCTGTCTTTCGATAACCGGCGGCACATAAGCCTGATCCTGAATATCTGATTCCAGACCGATAATCACTGAGCGCAACGAACGCTTGAATTGCGTATACTCGTCACGACTAAGCGGACCCGCGGTAACACCGCCACCATGTCCGCCCAAGCGGTATTCTTGTGTAACGGCAAACAGTTCGGGGTAATCGCGTTCAATGCGGCGCATAAACTCTTCACTGTCCAGATTATCCTCCGTCAATGCCTTAATAGCAGCACGCTGGTTTGGATCAGCCAGATAACCCGGCATCGGCACAACAACAACCGCCTCTTGAGAACGATCATAATAAGCCAGCATTTGACCCGTTGTACCCTCCGGCGGAAGGTTAACGCGTTCAACAGATAGGCTTGTTGTTTCTGCTGATCGACCGATCGGCAACTTGATACGCTGTCCACTTGCATCCCTTATATCATTGCGGCGAAGCATCGACATCGTCGCAGTATCACCCGCCGCAATAACACGCGGCTTAGCATTTAATTCCATATTTGCAAAATCACGCAAAGCGTTAATATCTGCCAAAATTTGTCCACGTGAACGCGTTGGGTCATCAAAGACCGAAGGCTCTCTCGCCGCCGGATTAAAACGATCAACCGTAGTCGGCTGCTGGGCCGGTGTTGTCTGAACACTGCGTACATATGGCGGGATATAAGCATCACGCTCCGCTTGCGCAGCGGCATTTTGCTCACGAATACCATCAACATCTCTTTGATAGCTTTCGGATATCGTATTAAAGGCATTAACATTATCAAACGCGCGGGTAAGGAATACAGTCGCCTCGGCCAAATATGCGCTACCCGTACCAACCAAAAGGGCATATCCGGGATCGTTGAGCATTTCAGCGCGTTTCTCGTCACCGCTAAGTGAATCATCATTGTAAATCGCATTAAGAGCATCAAGGTCAATTTTCTCAATACTGAACACCATAGATTGCTTATCGATCCCAGCGATATAAACATTGCCCGCATCATCCTTAAACGTCGTATAGCCATGCTGATCAATAAAGTCGGTTTGCAACGATTCTTTAAAGGGATTACTCGGTGTCATAATATGGTAGTTGTCGTAGAAAGCAGCCATATCTGCGGCGCTGAAGCTTTGCCCGCCCGATGTAATCGTCAGATTCTCAAGACCCGGCTTCCAGGCTGGTGCATCACGCTCATATCGTTGGGAATATCCCGGCGTACCATGCTGCTCATAAAGTCTGTCCATCCCCTCGGATACTTGCTGGGAAAATACACGGGCTGCTTCATCGGGGTCACTAATCGCGCTCGCGGCTTCAATCGCTTCGCGCATCATTTGTTGATAATTGCGTCTATATTCAGACGAGCCAAACGGCAACGTATTGATCGTACTGATCATGACATACAGATCATCACTCAACGTCGCGCCGTGGCCGTTTTCCTCGTGCTTTGTACGGGCCGCCTTATACAGTGACGCTAAACGCTGTTCGCGTGTGATCGCGCCATCAATATCATTAACCGCATCCGCACCTTCCAGATCAGGCATCAAATCAAGCAAACCGAACTGACCGCTAAACTCGCGCGTCAAAACTTCCATAAGCTTCAACATGTCAGGATTATTCTCCGCCATTCCGGCCAGACGATGCGCACCGAATGATGAGAGATAATCAATTTCAGATTGATCAGCCGGCGTTGAAATCATGCTCTGGAATAATTTTTTCACATACGGCGCGGTATCAACATTGCCCTGATTAAATAACAACTGTTGAGAAATACGCGGTGGGTTTTGGTTAGCCAAAAAGTCGAGTGATTCAATAAGCGGTGCGATATTTTCCGCCTTAAGCAGGTCGTCAAGATTTTGTGCGTTGTATTCTTCCTCACCGATCATCTGCTTGATCTTGTTTTTCAAATTATCAATGTTGGCCAGAATGAACTGCCCCTTCTCGGGAGTGTAATACCAGTTATTTTCACCGGGGATATTCATGACCATCGGGTCGCTCAGGAAAATCATCAACCCCTGCAAAGCCGCTTGTGAACGCAGATCGAAATTCTCATCCGCACCAGAAATCTCGGGGATACGATGATCAAGTATGCCGATCTGCGCAAATGACTGGAACAATGCAACCAGACTGTTACCATCATTGCCGTCCGTCACCTTTTCCAACATGCCGTTAATCGTGGGTGCCAGCACCATCAAACTTTCTTCAACGGTTTTTGTCGCAGATTTTACGTCCATATGCGGCGGCGTAAGTGCCACAGAACGCGCCAATAACACATCTATATTTGTAAGTAATGTTTGCAACTGTGCCTTGTTAGGATCGTTTGCAGGCATCGCAGCCAGCTTCGCATCCAGATGTGCACGAAACGCATCGTCATAGACACCGTCTTTCGGACCTGTCCAGCCTTGTCCGAAATAACCGCTATTTTGCATGTTCTTGAAAAAGGTCTGCATGGCCTGCGCATCGGCACCTGTCCATGTCCCGTCTTTTTCAGGAGAATTAATCGCCCCTTCGAGCGCTGTTACCGCATCGCGGTACTCCGCCGCACCACCCGCAGCCAAATCGGCAGGGTCAATCGTTTGTCCCGTATATAGATTCTGATCCACCAGCGTTTGCAAATCAGCAACCAGATCATCCGAACCTTCCAGCAACGCAACGGCCGCAGGAAGATTGTTCAAAATTCCAGGGGCATTGGCCCGCAAATCGTCGAGCAACGTTTTAATTTTAGGATCATTATCAGCCGCAAATTCCAGAGCTTCTCGTGCATTCTCGGCCTTTGTGCCGGAACTGCGGAAAATACGATTAAATTCGCCGCGCGCGTAACTTTTATTATCGACAACCAGCGCCGTAGTTCCCGTAACGTCCTCGACTAAAAATTCTGTATTACCG
>CAYGQG010000074.1:4335-9906 GCA_964351955.1 uncultured Micavibrio sp.
GTATTACCGTCAGCAAGAGCACGCAGAAATTGCAACGGCGTTTTGCCATGCTCGTTCGGTGTCTCAAGTTTTGTGCGGATTGCATCACGTGTTGTTTGCAGGGTTGCTGCATCGACGGTGTTAACAACGGTCGGATTATCGCCGACAAGCTGATTGATAAGATTGATGAGTTTAACGGTTTCAAGGCGAAGCTGATCATCGGTCACAGCAGACGGATCGGGAAATGTTGCCCCAATGCTCTGCATGCCTACAATGAGGCGCTGTGCTGCTGGATTATCGGCTAAACCTGCCATGTATTGTACACCCTCTAATTTTTTTACCACCGTTTTTTTGTTTTTTATTGGCGGTTTTTTTTCGTCTTCGTAACAAGCTATCTATTTGTTTTATAACAAAAAATTTTCTCCCATATAAAGGAGAGCTTCTCACGTACTTGCATTATGCCATAAAGAGCCCGAAAAAACAAATTTTTCGTGCAATTTCAATTAGTTAACAAAAGGTTAACAAAATCATGAGGGGGTCGGGGTGAACTACTCGCGAGAGCCGTCTTCTTCTTCTTCGGCATCTTCCGCCGCTTGCTCTTCTTCAGCAGCTTTAGCAGCCTCGGCTTCTTCAGCGGCTTTGAGCTCTGCGCGTTCTTTTTCTCTCTCTGCTTCAATGGCAAGCGGGAGGCTGATCAATGTCGCCTCGAGAAGCTCAATCATATTCGGCTGAGTATCATCCATCTTTTTAACCATCGTCTGACAAGCTTCAAGCGAAGTAACCGGTACTTTTTCAACGTCTTTACCGTGCTGGCTGCGGGCATTGTCTACAAGCTTGAAAAACTTATCAATTTCTCGTGGACGAGCGTAATCCTGCGCAACAATCATGTTGGCGACATTACCGTTGGCTTCCTTAAGCACAGGATCAACAGCACCGGTCCATTCTTCGTAACGGGCATCTGCCTCTTCTTTAATATCGGGATTTGCCTCACCACATGACTCAATAGCATTCCCAAGATCTTCACGAATGGTTTCAACCACTTTGATCAGATTATAATTACCGTACATAATGTTAAAATGCCTTGCTTGTGAGGTACTTAGCCCCTCCATAATCGCATTGGCTTCCGCCATGACTTTATTCATCGCACTCTTGCTTTTATCGGACTGAACCGCCTCGGAAGGCTCCATCATCTCAGCATCAGACTCTTGTGCGAAAGACGGCGTTGGAATGAAAGAAGCGCCTATAATCAAGGCAGAAAGGAAAAGTAACGGTTTCATAGAGAATATCCTGAGTTATGCATGTGCTAAGTAATCTAGCGCTGATTCAGGCAAAAAAAAAGCCTGTATGAATGCTAAAGGATTTTTACGTGGGGCAACACTTATATTTCCTCAGCTCTCATACAGGCCAGTGCGCATGACATAAGAGATAAACCAAAACTGTAAATAACCTGAAAAAGAACCCCGTTGGACGCTACAAAGCGAGCCTTCCCTTGCTCGATCAATGCTCTAGGCGCTTTTGCGCTCTTTAAATGTCCCTAGTCACTGGTCTGTGACATACAAAAAAGAGGAGAATGACTGATATTTTTTAATTAACACCCTTATTACCAATCATTTGTCCTTATTCATTTAACATAACACATAAAATCTTTATAGAAAGTAAATAAAATTAGATATTTATTCGTATGAATTTTTATAGGAATTCGCACTGCACAACACGGATTTAGCCCTAAATCATGGTTATCACTTGCAAAAACGCCGTGCCTATGGCTTTTTATCGCTCGAACAGCACGTAAGAGCGAGCACATCATGACAAATACCTTTTCCGACACAATCAGTGTCACAGAAGTCCCCGTAAACGATCACCCGCAATATATGGGTCATGAACGTGTTTTTAAAATCAGCGAGCCATCACAAAATTTTACGGCCTTTGTCGGCATCCACAACACTGCACTCGGCCCCGGCCTTGGCGGTATCCGTTATAAAACCTACGCCGATGAAAACGAGGCACTGACCGATGTGCTGCGCTTGTCCGAAGCCATGACATGGAAAAATGCTGCCGGCGGTTTAGACAACGGCGGCGGCAAAAGCGTAATCATGGCGCAAGAAGGTCAAGACCGCCCCAGCGATGCGGCTCTCGAAATCATGGCAGCCGGATTCAACATCATTAACAAAGACCGCGCGTTATATTACGGCGCGGAAGACATGAACATCAGCGAGTACGCGCTCGATAAAATGCTCGAAACTACGCCATACATCAAAGGCGCGACATCCGAGGACCCGAATGTCGTTAGCGGCAACCCTTCCCCTCTGACCGCGATCGGCGTATTCGAATGCATGAAGGTCGCCGTTAAACATAAGCTGAACCGTGACTCTATGGACGGTGTACGTGTCGCCATGCAAGGACTGGGCGCAGTCGGCGGAACACTCGCCAAACTGCTGCACGAAGACGGCGCAATTCTGATCGGCACGGATACATCCGCCGCCGCTTTTGAAAAGCTCAAAGCCGAAAGCGTCGCAATCGAACAAGTGGAGCTGGACGAAATTTACGATGCTAAAGCGGACATATTTGCCGCCAACGCCATCGGCGGAACGCTGACCGATGAGAACATCAACCGCCTAAAAACCGCAGGTGTACAAATTGTCTGTGGCGCAGCCAATAACCAGCAAGCCGACCAGATCGGCGGCTCACAAAGTAAGCTCATGCATAAACTCGGCATCCTGTATTGCCCTGACTATATCGTGAATGCGGCGGGCGTTATCTGGGTTGCCAAAGTCGGTGAGAATGCAGAGCAAGTGACCAATGATCTGCGTGAAGGCGTGCCACGTCGCTTCGCCGAAGTGTTGGAGCTGGCAAAGAACAATCCTGACCGTGATCTTGCCTCTATCGCGTCTGAATATGCCCGCAAGCGTGTCGAAAACGCAGGCGAGAATTATGCCGAGCATTCCCAAACAGCGTAAGCTGTGCAACAATTAGAGCATGAGAAATTTACACCCGTCATCCCAAAATGGTAACGCCCTCTGGTTTATCCTGATCGGCGTGGCCTTGCTCGGCGCTTTAACAATCATCCTGTCCCGCAGTGGTTCAAGTGTCGACCAAAGCGGTGACTTTGAGCAACGCAGTGTGAAAATCTCACAAATGCTCCGCTATGCAAAAAGCATCGAAGCGGCGGTTCAGGAAATGAAACTGCGCGGCGCATCCGAAAACGAAATCAGTTTTGAAAATACGGTCACGGCAACGGACTACACCAACGCCAATTGCGATGATGCCGCGGACCGTAACTTTCCCGATTGCAAAATTTTTGATGTCGGTGGTGCTGGCCTGACATATCGGAGTGCCCCTGAAGGCGTAAATGACGGCAGCGATTGGATATTTAACGCGACAAACATTGTCGATGGCGCAGGATCAACCGCACCCGATTTGGTAATGTTTCTACAGAACCTAAGAGAAAGCACCTGTACGCAAATCAACAGATTTTTAGAGACAAGCTACGCGGGAACAGAAACCGGAATTGACTTTGTGGAGTTTACCGGCAGCTATTCTGTGGCAGAAACCATCAACCTTGCAGACGGTCAACAAGCAGGCTGCCTGACCACCACTGACTCATCAGGCAACGCCGCTTATCTATTCTACTATGTCTTGCTGCAACGGTAGAGTGACTTAGTCAGTCAGCTTATTCCACCAACCCTTTTTCTTTTTATCAGGCGCGGCGTTGACGACTTCATAGTCTTTAGGCTCTTCCGGCTCGGGCTTATCGTCATTAGACGCTTTTACCTTCTTCACGGGCTTGTCCTTTTTAGACTTCTCGTCGGTCTTACTGTCCGCATTGTCATCCTTATCGGAAGATTTAGCCGCTGACTTGGAAGCAGGTTTCTTCTCCTTCTTCTCATCCTTGGCCTCATCATCCTTCTTTTTTGAAGATGACTTTTTAGGTGCAGACTTTTTCTTATCGTCGCCATCCTTGTCAGATTTTTTATCGGACTGTGCCTCATCCTTATCAGATTTCTTTTCTGATTTTTCTGAAGCCTTTGCAGATGATTTTTTAGGAGCTGCTTTTTTCTCTGCATCCTTATCGGCAGTAGCGGCATCATCAGCCGTTGCCTTTTCCTGCTTATCATCAGAATTATCGTCCTGATTATCCTGATTACGACCACGACCGCGTCCACCACGACGACCACGGCGACGACCACGCTTAGGCTTGTCACCATCATCGTCGTTATTGTCGCTTCTGTTTCTGTCGTTGTTATTATCGCCGCTATCATCCTGATCATCGTCGTCATTATCAGACGATTTCTGCACAGGCTTAGAGACTTCAACACGGAAATCCGATGCCGCTAGGCTTTCGTCAACGCGGATCAGCACGGTGAAATTATAACGCTCTTCAATTTCGGCCAAATTGGCGCGCTTACTATTGAGAATATACAAAGCAACCGCGTTCGGTACATGTGCAATCACTTGCGCCGCACGGCCCTTGTTACGTTCTGCTTCAATCGCACGGAGAACCAGAATACCCGCAGCGTCCGCAGTACGCACACGCCCAGTGCCCGCACATTGCTGACAGACTTCAAATTGAGATTCAGTTAAAGACGGACTTAAACGTTGTCTCGACATTTCCATCAAACCGAATGATGAAATACGTCCAACCTGAATACGCGCCCGATCACCGGACAAAGCATCCCGCATTCTACGCTCGACCTTACCGTTATTACGGCGGTCTTCCATGTCGATAAAGTCAATCACGACCAAGCCACCAAGGTCACGAAGACGCATTTGGCGCGCCACTTCTTCAGCGGCTTCGAGGTTTGTTTTCAATGCCGTTTCTTCGATATGGCGTTCTTTTGTCGCCTTACCGGAGTTCACATCAATCGAGATCAAAGCTTCGGTCGGGTTAATCACCAAATACCCACCCGATTTCAACGTAACCGTTGTCTCGCCAATCTCGGCAATTTGCTCTTCGACTTTAAATTTGTTGAAAAGCGTTGTGCTGTCATCCTTGAATTCGACGACCTTCTTCACATGCGAAGGAATCATCATCTTCATGAAATTCTTGGCTGTCTGATAACCGGCATCACCGGCAACATGTATTTCGGTCACATCGCGTGTGTACAAATCACGTACCGCACGTTTGATCAGATCCGCTTCTTCATACACAAGTGCAGGCGCAGATGATTCCAGCGTTGTCTCGCGGATTGTGTTCCACAAGCGCAGCAAGTAATCGAGATCGCGCTTAACTTCTGCCTTCGTACGGGTCACACCCGCAGTACGCAGAATCACGGACATACCTTTCGGTACTTCGAGTTCCTTGATCATATCGCGCATTTTCGCACGATCTTTGTTATTCGAAATTTTGCGGGAAATACCACCTGCACGGGGGCTGTTCGGCATCAACACACAATAACGACCCGGCAATGACAGGTAAGAACCAACCGCCGCGCCTTTGTTTCCGCGCTCTTCTTTGGAAACCTGAACCAGCATAATCTGGCCGCGCTTGATCACTTCTTGAATTTTATACTTACGACGCAGGTTGAAACGGAAGCGCTGCTCCTCGTCCATCTCGTCACCGTATTTCTCTACACGCTTGGACTTATGCTGGGA
>CAYGQG010000075.1:0-9773 GCA_964351955.1 uncultured Micavibrio sp.
GAGGTAGTGCAGACCATAGAAGAACGGTTTGGTCATGAACCAGAACCAGCCAAAATCAACAGCCAGATCAAATTGCGGAATATTCATATTGTCTTCGTAGTCTCTGAGCAGCAGCACTTCTTTCGCACCGACAAAGAGGTGACTTTGTACGTCTGCGCTGCCGCCGGCAGCTACCGTTACCGCTTCACCAAGGTAATCAGCCTGATACAGGCCGTCATTATCCTTGTCATCGGCTGAACCCGCATAATTAAAGCTGTATTTCACACTTTGATCCTGCGGTGGGATGAGAGCTGTCAGCCAGTATTTATCGGTAATACCGAGCCAGCCTTTAGACCCTTGGAATGTCTCTTTACGCGCATCGCGCAGATCGTTGTAATCCTCGTTATAAAGCTTGTCTTCGATAAAGCCGACAGGGCCTTCGTGAGAAATCCATGTCGCAGCATAGTCTGACGGAAGGCCTTTTTGTGAGACCAGACCGTAAGGGTAGATCGTCACGGGATTTTCAGAATTATTAATCACGCGCTGGGTGATCGTGAACATGAAATGCTCATCAACCGCGATGTCGCGCTCAAACCGCAGCCCTTGCCCGTTATCCCAAACCAGCGTTACGGAGCCACCAACACGCAGAGTATCGCCATTAGCAACCTGCCAACGTGCATCTTTACCCGGAACACGCACGCCGCCGCCGGATGCCAGCCAGCCATATTCAACACCGCGCGGCATTTCCGTGCCTTTGGGGTTGAGAACAGTGACGTTCTTTTTGTCTTCAAGGGTCTGGAAATAACGGTTCAACGACAAATCATCCAAACGACCACCGGATGTCAGGTCAATCGATCCGCGCAGTTCATTGGTCGCGAATTTCAGGCGTTGCTGCCCGGATAAAATCTCGGAACGGGGTTTAGGTTCTTTCGTACCAGCATTTTCATTACCGCTTTCAACAGCCAGTTTGATGTCCTTGTTAATTTCATGCTGGACTTTGATTGCTTCGCGCTGTGGCTTGAGAACAAACGCGTCATAGCTGAAATATACCAGAGCAGCGAGCACGAAGAAGATGAACATATTGCGAATGTCATCAGGGTGCATCTCGTCTTTCTTACCGTGGGCTGAGGGCGGGCGGTCTGGTGATGAAAATAAGGACATAAATCTTCTTTAGTTATTTGTATCTGCAAGGGATAGGGGTTTATAGCCGATGCGCCTGCTATGATCAATCGGCTTTTGACTGAGGCTTTAAAGGCCCTTTAATCGGCAAGGGATCATGCATCGGGCCATTGTGTAAAGGATGGCACTTACCAATGCGTTTCAGCCCCATCCAGACACCTTGGATCGCACCGTATTCTTCGATGGCTTGATAGGTATATTGCGAACATGTCGGATAGAATCGGCAATTGCGTCCCAGAAAAGGGGAGATCATGCGCCCGTAAAGGCGGATCATGCCGAGCAATATCCGTTTCATTTTTTGCCCAACTCCAGTTTTTTCAAACACCAGCGCAGATCATTACACAATGTTTCATACGGGCGGGTCAGGGTTTGCGGGCGACCAACGAGGATATAATCCTGCGCACCCAGCGCATCGGTAGAAAGGACATCGGCGGCAACAGCCCGCAGGCGGCGTTTAATACGATTACGCTTAACAGCCGACTTATCGACGCGTTTGCTCACCGTAAAGCCGATACGGGTTTTGCCGTCTTCATTCTTGGCTGTTTGCACGATCAAACCATGCGAAACCCATTTGCGGCCTTTTGATTGGATTTTCAAAAAGTCCGTGCGGGTTTTGATGATGCCGAGATCGGCTGTCTGGTCTTTGGTTATGTGCATGAACTAAACATACAAAAAGGCGCCCAACTTTAAAAGCGGCGCCTTGAAGTTATATAAAATCGCGAAAATTAAGCGCTAAGCTTTTTACGGCCCTTGGCGCGACGACGTGCGATGATGGCGCGGCCATTCTTTGTAGCCATGCGTGAGCGAAAGCCGTGGCGACGTGCGCGAACCAGATTACTTGGTTGAAATGTTCTTTTCATTGTTCAATCGCCCTTTAAGGCGCCTCAATTCGTCAAATTCGTCAAAAGTGTGTGGTTTATATACTGAATACGCGGGGGATGTCAAATGTATTTCCCGATAAAAAACGCGCTTAATTCAACGATCAGGCCTCAATATACCGCTTATTTGTCGCCCATGGCCTGCTTCATGAAGAATCGTTTGGCCGGATTAATACGAGAGACCATCTTCAGCCCCGCCTTACGCAACAAGCCCATACCGGGAGTCGAGTTCGAGAATAAGCGGTTCAGCCCGTCGGTCATCGCCACCATCGCCATATTGTCGGGGCGACGTTTACGCTCATAAGATTTCAATAGATCGGGGCCGCCAACCGCTTGGCCGTTGGCTACAGCCTCACCAATCAATCGGTCAAGACAATCAAGATCACGAAAACCCAGATTAAGGCCCTGACCCGCGATCGGATGGATGCCGTGTGCGGCATCTGCGACCAGCACCATATGAGGCGCGATATATTTTTCAGCGTGGACAAGGTTTAGGGGATACGCGGCGCGATTACCGACCAATCTGACATCGCCGTAACTTTCGGGGAAACGGGCAGCCAGCGCCATTTCGAATTCTTCATCGCTCATGCTCATCAACGATGTTTTTTCAGGACCATGTTCGGTGAAGACAACGGCGGAACGGTGTACGCCTTTATCCGTATCGGTGAAGGGCAGGATGGCGAACGGGCCTTCGGGCCAGAAATGCTCGACCGCGACATTATTATGCGGATGATCATGTTCGGTCATGCAAATCACGGCGCGCTGGTGATAGCTCCATTGGCGGGAACGGATACCGTAGGTTTGCTCCATAAAGTGCCGTACGGATGATTTACGACCATCCGCGCCAACGATTAATTCAGCTTCGATCGTTTGACCATCCGCCAGAGTGATCATCCCTTTGGTATCATCCGCATCGAAACCTTGCACCGCCATCGGTGCGATATGGGCGACGTTTTTGAGCGTGCCTAGTTGCTGCTGCATCGCTGTTTTCAGGTCGTGATTATCAACGATCCAGCCAAAGCTCCTATCGCCCGCTTGCTCACTCAGAAATTCGAGCAGGACAGAAGAGCGCCCATCAAGAATCTGAATATCGTTAATCGGGCACGCATCCTGTATGCGATCCCAGATACCCGCATTTTCAAGAATTTTACGCGAACCAAACGAAATTGCCGTGGTGCGTAAATCCTTTGGTTTGGTCTTCGGGTCGGCCTGATCGATACAGGCGACTGTCAAATCATGGCGACCCAGCAGGCAGGCAAGCGATAGCCCAGCCAAACCGCCGCCAACAATCACAACATCGTATTTATTCTGCACCTTCATGGGTTTAGAAGACCTCTTTTCTCAATTCACACTTGCGTTTTTATACAAATTCATTAGGAATATATAGAGTTTTGCAGTGCAAAAAGGAGTTTTTCTCATGAAAATGGTAATGGCCGTTATCAAACCGTTCAAATTAGATGATGTTCGCGAAGCGTTAACGGCGCTTGGTGTCGAAGGCCTGACCGTTACCGAAGTCAAAGGTTTCGGTCGTCAGAAAGGCCAGACTGAGATTTATCGCGGCGCGGAATATTCCGTGAGCTTCTTGCCCAAAGTCAAAATCGAGATCGCTATTTCTGATGACATGGAAGAGCAGGTTATTGAGGCTATTCAGGACTCAGCCAGCACCGGTCGTATTGGCGATGGTAAAATCTTCGTCTATGACATTAATTCCGCCGTACGCATCCGTACAGGCGAAAGCGGACAAGACGCATTATAAGATTTAGACATGTTGAAAAATCCCCGTTTAGTTCTGATTGCTTTATTCGCCGGTGTTTTTTGCCTGATCCCTTCTCTGTCTTTTGCTCAAAATACCGTTAACGGCGAAACAGCCTTTATTCTCAATACATTTATGTTCCTGGTTGCCGGTACGCTGGTGATGTGGATGGCTGCGGGTTTTTCTATGCTCGAAGCGGGTTTGGTCCGCGCGCAGAATACCGCCACGATTTGCCTTAAGAACGTTGCCTTATACGCGATTGCCGGACTGATGTTCTATCTCGTCGGTTATAATTTGATGTATGTCGATGTCGCCGCAGACGGCTTCATCGGCACGTTCAAACTGTTCTACAACCCGAGTGTAGAAGAGCTGGCCTTGATGGCTGCTGAAGATGGGGCAGACGCAGCGGAGGCGGCAGCGGTTTATAACGGCGCTGATTATTCGCGCATGTCGGATTGGTTTTTCCAGATGGTCTTCGTCGCCACGGCAGCCTCTATCGTTTCGGGAACTGTCGCCGAGCGCATCAAACTATGGCCATTTTTGATTTTTGTCGCGTTTCTGACCGCCTTTATCTACCCCATTCAAGGTGCATGGAGTTGGGGTCAGGGATGGTTGAACACTCTGGGCTTTAGTGATTTTGCAGGATCTACAATCGTACATTCAGTTGGTGGCTGGGCCGCATTAACAGGCGCGATTATCCTTGGACCGCGTCAGGGTAAATACGGTGCGGACGGACGCGTACACCCTATGCCCGGTGCGAATATGCCGCTGGCGACGCTTGGTACCTTTATCCTCTGGATGGGTTGGTTCGGCTTTAACGGCGGTTCTGTGCTCGCGCTTGGTTCAGCCAAAGCGGTTACGACGATGTCCGTTGTGTTTGTGAACACCAATCTGGCAGCGGTTGCGGGCTGTCTTGCTTCTATGGTTTATGCCACTTTCCGTTTCGGTAAGCCCGATCTGACAATCGTTTTAAACGGCGCGTTGGCCGGCTTGGTGGCGATTACCGCCGGACCGGATATCGGAAACCCTGCCTTTGCGCTGCTAATCGGTGCGATCGGAGGACTGCTTTCATCCGTTGCTATTCCATTATTCGATAAGCTGAAAATTGATGATGTTGTCGGTGCGCTGTCCGTTCACCTTGTCGCCGGTATCTGGGGCACATTGGCGGTGGCGATCTTCTCAACCGGTGATTACCTCGCGCAGCTTGCGGGTATAGGCGCGACAGCCCTGTTTGTTTCGCTTACCAGTGCGATTGTCTGGGTTATCCTTAAAAAGACCATCGGTATCCGCGTTGATGAACGTGAAGAGCGTTACGGGCTGGATATGGTAGAGGTGGGATTGGAAGCGTATCCCGATTTCGAGATTCGTAGAGCAGGTTAATCCTTTAAGCCGTATATTACAGGTAATAAAAAAAGCGCCCGATGAGGCGCTTTATTCTTTTTGATCTCTGTTTGTCTCAATCTTAGGAAACAGGTTTTTCGACACGTACAGGCAGGTCAGCCGCGATCGGATCATCATCCAGCATTTCAATCATGCCTGTCGGCTGTACCGCGAAATTCGCGATAAACAATGCGTTAGAATAGAACACAACCGCATCACAGAGGTAGTGACCTTGCTCGTTCATGCCATCAAAAGTCGCAGGACGAACCGTGCCTTCGATAACGGAACGAGTGGTTTCATCCATTTCGGTTGGCATGTTCGGGTCTTCCATGCTTTCAGCAATGTAGAACGGGCCTTCTTCACCGCGGACGAAGAAACAGAAAAAACGCAGGTAATCGAGAACGTTTTCGTTCGTAACCTTAATCGGTGCTTTGGCGTTTACTTCATGGATCGGTGGGGACGTACCGTTTAGACGGAACAGATTTCCCTGATCGGTCAGGTAATAGATATTCAGCTTCGGATTGGTCCAGTTCGGGTCTTTAACCTGAATCAGGGCGACCTGATCATAGAAAGGGAGCATACGCCAGTGAACCTGCGTACTTTCCGCATTCACATGGTATTTACCGTCAATCGGGTTGATCTGCTCCAGGAAACCTGCAAGCTCATCACCTTCAACAGCGTTCCAATTTTGATCGTGGTACATAAAAGGAAATCCTCATCCGCATAATTTCGTAGCATAATTGTGCAAAATTTTGCTGTGTTCGCAAGGATTTATTTCATTTCTCGCGATACATGCGCACATTGTGACATTTAGTTTAGGGGAAGTTTTGTAAATATACAGCGTTAATGCCGATAAAATTACCGAAATTCGTTGATCTGGGTTTGCACTTCATCGGATTTGTCATCCTCTGGAGAAGCGCCAGTAGGCTTGTTCTCAGCGGTTGCCGGTTCGGATTCTTCACCCGCTGCGGGCATAATTTCGGATAATGCTTTTGCGGGATCGGTCGTTGCATCTTCAAAAGCGGCTGTCGAGTTTGAACCGAACCGCGCGCCAAATTCATCATCGGCAAAAGCGGGTTGAACCAAAACGACAAGGGCAAAAGCAATCAAAAAGCGCATAAAACATTCCTTTGTTTGAATAATTCGAGAATATACATAAAACTAAAAACTGTCAAAATAAATGGGTATTTCCAAATATCAGAGTATTACTGCTGCGCTCGCTCCTATGGATCGTTGAGATAGGGAAGTTCTTTTATCAGCTGGTCTATCTCTTTTTGTTCACGCTCTAGCCTTTGGTTATCCTTCTCCAATGCTTTGATCCTTTGCTTCTTAGCTGCCAACTCCGCCTCAAGCTGCTTTATATACTGGGCATTTGTCAGCTTGTGCGCGCCTTCTTTGAGCTTGCCTTCCAGCGCTGATTCCAGTTCCGCTGTTGTGTTTATAAACGCGCCATTTTTCTTGGTTTTAGGCTTATGGTCGTTCACAAGAAGAATAATGTCATCTACATTTACCGGAAGCGCCGTTTCCACATATTCCCCTTTTTCATCACGATAACCATGAGGTTTCCTGTTTTGCGGGTCATGTGTAATAGGAACAATGGCAACGATGCGCGCGCCGTATAGCTCCGCAAATCCGGACATTTTCTTTTCTTTGTCGCCCTCCATCATCAATTTGATGTGTTTTTGTACATTCAGAATATGGGCAGTTGTTTGCTCGTCCGGCCAATTCGGGTTGTTTGAATCCACAACAACCCCGATATAGATTCCCGCCTTTTTCGTTTGCACAAATTTTAGGTACATCGCATTAAACGTGGCGAATGACACTGGCTCTGTGACCATATTAACCGGAAGGAATTGCCCTTGCTTGGCTTTGGCCTGAATGACTTCGGGGGGATATTTAAACGTTAAACCTTCGTCTTGCGCTGCGGCCTCTTGATATGAGGCGAGGAGCAGAAACATTGCAAAACCGTATATAATTTTTTTGATCACAAAACATTCCTAGATTTTTAGTCTGGTTTTGTTTGTATCACATTTGGGGGAAATGGTGGACCCTAGCGGGATCGAACCCCATTCACTTTTTAAAGACGCGGTTCACTTCATAGCGCTTGTGGCGAATTACTAAAGATAATCGATGTAAGGAAAATGGTGGACCCTAGCGGGATCGAACCGCTGACCTCTTCGCTGCCAGCGAAGCGCTCTCCCAGCTGAGCTAAGGGCCCTTATTACGAATTCGAAAATGGACTTTTCAAATTCTAGTGGTTTAACCTGCGTAAACTTGGTTAAGACCGCTTAAAACTAAGAATGGTAGGTTTAAAGTTTTCCGCCGTTGTTTTCAAGCATAAAAAAGCGGGGTTTCGAGGCCCCGCTTAATTTTTAAATTATATTTTGAAATCTATGCGGCTTTTTTCTTCTCAGACAGCAAATCGCGGATTTCCGTCAGCAAAGCCACATCCGCAGGAGGAGCCGCAGGCTTCTCTTCGGCAGGGGCTTATTCTTGTTTGAGCTTGAGGTTGTTCACGCCCTTGATCAGCATGAATACAACAAAAGACACAATCAGGAAGTTGATCAGGGCATTGATGAATACACCGTATTTGATGATAGCAGCGCCTGCTTCTTCGGCAGCAGCCAAAGATGCATAGCTTTCACCGTCCAGTGATACATACAGATCAGCAAAATCGATACCGGCAGTTGCCACACCGATGACCGGCATAATCAGATCGCCAACCATGGATGTTACAATCGCCGTAAAAGCCGCACCCATAATGATACCGACAGCCATGTCCATAACATTACCGCGCGCGATAAACTCTTTAAATTCATTAATCATAATTATTTCTCTCTCTAAATAAACTGTTATAAATCAGTGATTAAACAAAACATTAGGGAGAGTCAATACAAGGACAGCGGGCTTAAATTCAACCCTTGTCACTTATACATGTAGACGTGTCAGGCTAGGAAGTGGTCGGCTCTTTAGCCCAATCAGCAAACTTTCGATACAGGGTAGATGGTGAAATATCGAGAATTTTCGCCGCTTTTGGTATATTTCCGTTGCAAATAAACACAACCATCTTGATGTAATCACGCTCAAACGCATGCAGTGTTTTTAACGGGCGTAATGCCTGTTCTTCGCTTTCAAGACCCGCAACCGCGTATAAATCTTCGTTCAAAGTGCTCATACCGTGCACTATAATCCGAATACGGGCGCAGCTAAAATAAATTAGCTCTGCCAATACAGTCGTATTGCAAGGCATCGCCATAAAAAAACGCCGGAGATGATCCGGCGTTTGATTTGAATATGTAGCTAACCTTAACGCTGGTTCATCAAATTCAGGATGTTCATGAACATGGCGATGAAGCTGATATACAGTGTCAAAGCCGCCGCCCATGAATAGCGTTGCAGGAATTCTTTCGGTGTGCTCGCTGAGTACATGCGGCGCATATCCTGTGTCTGCCATGCGGTGATCCCTGCGAAAAGCGGAATAGAGATCATAGACAGGCCAGTATCCATCAACGAACTTTTGAAGATGAAGTAGTTCAGCAAACCGGCGATTATTAAGCCCCAAATTGCCATAGAGGCGAATGTACGGATCGGTGTCAGATCAACTTTGGTTGTGTAACCAATAATGCTGACAGCGGCGAACATGCCGGATGCAATAAAGAAGGCCTTAGCAACAATCACGCCGAATTCCGGGCTGGCAGACATCATCACAGCGATCGACGCAAAGCTGATACCGTAGATTGCCGATAGTGCAAAAAACACAATCGCCAATGTGCCGAGTTTCATCGTGTCCGGACGAAAACCAAACATAACAATACCCAGCGGGGCAAGCATGACGATGATCGACTGCGGGCCGCCGAGGAAAAGGTTAAGTAATAAAGGTGAACTGCCAACGACCCAGGCGACAAGCGCGGTTACAAGAACCCCTGCCGTCATCTTTGTGTAAATGCCGTTCATGTGGTTCCGCAAACCCTCATCAATCTCGCGTGTGCGGACTTGCGTGGTTTGAAAGCGGTCTGTGTTCATTGTTATATAACTCCTTATCAATAAACGTTACATCAGTTTATATAGGCCTAATTATACCACATTTCAAAGGAATTCGGTGTTATTTAGACAAAACATACCGTGCCGAATATTCCTTAAATACGTTGTAAATACTTGTTTTTTTGACAAAGGCTCTTTCTTTACGCTCTATAGTGCATATACTTAATTTTCAGTAATACTAAAGGCGCGTAACTCTATGTCCTATTTCAGTTCTTCTCAGTTTGCATCAGCTGCCGCCACGGGCAATGATTGGCGAGAAGTTGCCAAAAGCGTATTGGAAGATTTGAGCGAGGCTAAAACTGCTGAAGACAGCTTTAATTTCGGCTTCCTTTATATATCCGACATGTTGGCTGAAGATGCGGAAAGCATTCTGAATCTGTTCAAATCCGTTCTGAATATCGATAACTGGGTTGGCGGTATCGGCATCGGGATTTGCGCCAACGGTCAAAGTTATATCGATAAACCCGCGATTTCCGCGATGGTCGGTCGGTTCGATGACAAAGAATTTTGCCTGTTCCCCCCTATCAACCAAGACCCTGAAAAAGCGTCTGAATGTTTGCAGG
>CAYGQG010000076.1:0-9725 GCA_964351955.1 uncultured Micavibrio sp.
TGGTCATTATGCGCCGCAAGCATCATCGCCGATGTTTGAAAGTGCACCCGCCGCCAAGGCCGAAGCCTATATAGAAGATACGCCGCAGCTTGAATCTTTCCCGCTTGGGGCGGCGCGGGCGCAAATTCATGAAAATTACATTATCGCGCAAAGTGAAAACGGGTTGGTGGTCGTTGACCAACATGCGGCACATGAACGATTGGTCTACGAGAAGTTCAAAAATCAGGTTGCTGAAAATGGCGTTGAAAAACAGGGTTTGCTTACGCCAGAGATTGTAGAGCTGGATGAAGGCGAATGCGCCCGCCTGCTGGATTACGCACCGCAACTGGCGAAGCTGGGGCTGGATATTGAAAGCTTCGGCAAAAACGCGATTGCCGTACAAAGCGTGCCAAGCTTGCTCGGCCAGCGGGCGGATATTCACAATATGCTTCGTGATCTTGCTGATGAAATTGCCGAACGGGATACTGCCGAAGGGTTGGAAGAGCGCATCAATGCTGTACTTTCGACCATGGCGTGTCACGGTTCCGTACGGTCGGGGCGGAGGATGAATGCCGACGAAATGAACGCGTTGTTGCGTCAAATGGAAGAGACACCGATGTCAGGGCAATGCAATCATGGACGGCCCACCTATATTGAATTATCATTAGCTGATATTGAACGATTATTCGGACGACGATGACTTTAGAACCACCCAGTGTAGAACAAGATAACGCGCCACAAGGTCATAGCACCATTCTGGCTTTATATGCCTTACTTGGTATTAGCATGGTGCTTTCGGTTGCCCCCAATATATGGGCGGCGCTTATGTCATTTGTTTTGTTTTTCGTTGTCTTGATTGCCGCCTATGTTGTGCGCGGCGATGCCGAGACGGACAGCCTTAAGCATAATCACGCCACGTTTGTTATCCGCACTTTATGGATCAGCGCATTTTTCTCTATCCTCACCACGATTGCAGCGACCGCGTATATGATGTCAGGCATTGACTATACGCCGTTCGAACCTTGTGCCGAATCCCTTGCAAACCAAGGCTTGACGTGGCTCGAAAGGGCGGGGCCAATGGAAATTTACGCGTTGGTCGAGCCGTGTAGCCAAAACTTTGTTGATACGAACAAGACCTTGTTTATCAACGCCATCATTATCGCCGGCGGGCCTATTCTGGTTTATATGTTTTACCGCATTATCAAGGGGCTGGCGCGTGCGATCAGAGGGTATCGTTTGGCTAATCCTCGTGAGTGGTTTTAACGCCACAAACCTAAAGTGTGTCCAGCACAGCTCTGGCCGCTGTTAAATCCCGCATCATCTCTACTTCACGTTTTTCCTGCATCGGGTCGCGACCGTATTTTTCGGCCTTGTACATGCGGTCTTTGAAGTGTTCTTCGATATGAGTAGCCTTATATAACTCTTCGGGTGTCATCTGTTTTTCTACGAATGCCAGTGCCATTACAAGCGAGCCAGATAACGGCACAATCATTTGCAAGATGGTGAAACGCAGATCATCTATCTCCGTTACAGCTTCGCTGACCTTTTCATGTGCTTGTGCTTTGTGCGTTAGCGCGGCGATATCCGTTGTGGTTTGCAGCTTGTAGCCAAAACGGTTCTCAAACCAGTCACACCATGGATTCCAGAGCTCGTCCTGTTCCTGAGCTTGCGCCTTTTCCTCGGGAGAGTTCGGCGGGGCGCGGTAGCAGATAAGATCCGTATCGAGGTATTTCAGGATTTGTTCCTGCATAGCCGCGCGTTCATTTGACACACGGTCCAGACAAGTGCTCAAAACTTGCGTCAACGGCATGATATTCGGGTCGATCGTTTCTTCGACTTCCGCCCATTCACGCATAACATGACTGGCCAGAATTTCATTAGGAGCGTGCAGATGCCGTTTCATCGGTGTTTTGACGGCCTTACCGTCGAGCAATATCTGCCATTCTCCGCCGGGTGTCTTGTCGACACTCACAAGTTTATAAAATCGTTTCATATGCTTGATCAGTCGTTCAGATTCTCCGTTTCCGGCGTTTGCTCTTCGGCACTAAATTTTGCATCACCTTCTTTTGCTTTGTCCTCAGGGGGCGGTAATGCCTCTTTCTGAATGATGAATTTGCTACAGGGGTGATTGTCTCTCAACCCAAGATCAGCAACGCTTAACGCATAAAATGCCGGATTAACCGCGCCGAGCAAGATACCGCCAACGCGCTTACCCAGATCCAGCATATTGGGAGATACAGCCAAATCATCAAGCGGGCCGGTTATGTTCACAGCTGCTGAAATATCTCCGACGGAAACGCCCTTGCTTTTAGGGTCGAGCACTATATCCATCTTGTCGCCTTTAAAGTCGTAAGTACCTTCGCCGTTCAGTGTGACACGTTCCGTATCGACAAAAACCGCATCGCTATGGCCCTTCAAATTCTCAATGTCCATATTAACGACAACGCAATTGACGTTCAGCTTTTCGTCTTCGCCGAGCTTCGGCATAAGGGCGTTCAGCAGGCCACCGCCCCAAAATTCCAACAAGCCGGATCGCATCTGTGCCTGACCGCCCACAAAATCAACACGTCCTGATAATCCGTCTATTAGCGCGTCCAAAGATTGGCCTGTTGATTCCAGATTAACGCCTAAATCGGCCTTACCTTCTATCTCTGCGTTTTCTTTAAACTGCTTTTGGATAAAGCCGTAATCCAGTCCTTTGATCAGGATTTTCTTTTTCAGGGTCGCCGGAGATGCCGCCGCTGACAGGCTGACCTCACCACTCAAGTCGCCTTGGAATATTTTCCCCGAAAGCGGACCGATTAACATTTTTGATTCTTTTAACACGACCTCAGACTGTACCGAGCCAAGCTGCAATGCCTTAGACCGTACAGCTTTAAAATCGACATCCAGATCAAGCTGAACAGGTGACAGATCAATTTTTGCACTCTTTTTGCCGCTGCCAAAGACGCGATCAAGCGCATCAATAGAGCGCATAAACGGGGATTGGGCATTGAAATCAGAAATCTCGAGTTGATCCCCTTCAATTGAGCCGGAAATAGCCAACGGCTCTTTGCCCCAGTCTATAAGAACGTCAGGATCAAGATGGGATGTCCCCGGATTAATCCGTAGCTGCCCACTAATCTTCATTTGCTCGTCACCAGACGGATCAAAGCTCAGATTGCCGCGCAAGACTTTGGTGTCTTTATTATTGAGATTGATGTTTTCGAATCTGAAGCTGTCGCCAAACGCATCAACAAAAACCGCATCCATCGACAAATCGCCGATAGAGGCACGGACACCTCTTTTATCCTCCAGAATGAAGACACGGGAAAACCCTTCGCCCTTATATGCGAGGTCCATTGCGATGCTGAGTGGGGTGTCGCCAATTTTTCCCAACAAATCGAGTGCGAATTTATCCTTGTCAAACTCATCAACCAGAAAGCTATCAACCACTACAGGCTTATCCAAAAAAGTCCCTGAATCCGCATAAATGCCGCGGATTTGAAGGTCTTTTATACGCCCGGGGCGAAAGAGTGCGTCAAAGAAGCCGATTACAAATTTAACATCGGAGACACGGATAACCGCTTTAGGCTCCGGCACAGGTTTTTCCACCTTGCCTGCTTCTGTCTCGTCTGTCTCTGCTTCGCCCTCTTCATTTTCTTCGTTTTCAGGTTCAACTGGTACAGGCTTTGTGTAGAAATGAATTTCCTGCATATCGACGATCACATTCGGGAAAAAATGCATCGCGCTCAATCGGCCGATTTTTGCATCGTAAGACGTGTTATCGCTCAATACGTCTTCAAGACCGCCCTTTAATATTTCGCTGTTGCCGCCAAGGCGGGACAATACAGTAAGAATAATGAACAGGAAGATGGCCAAAAAGATGGAAATTTTGATAATTCTCCATATCCATTTGGATACAGACCGCTTTTTTGTTTCAGTTTTCTCAGTCGTTTCTTCGCTCATGGCACACTCTTATGTTTCAAAAGGGTCTTGTTTCAGGTTGGTGGCAAAGCCAAGGGCTTTCCAACTTTTCGACAGTTCGGGCGGCAACGGCGCAGTGATATCCAGAGTGCCTTGCCCGCCCGGGTGTTCGCATATTAAACGCCGCGCATGCAGATGTAGCCTGTTGGCCAGATTAAGCGGCTTTAAATCCGCTTCGGCCTTACGGCGCGCTTCGTGGGTTTCTTCTTGTTCCGGCAGGCTGTTGTATTTCGGATCACCAACAATCGGACAGCCAATCAATTCCGCGTGAACGCGAATTTGGTGGGTGCGCCCCGTTTTAGGCCAAAAAGCAACGAACGCCGCACTGGTCAACGCTTGGTCAATAATCACAAAATCGGTCAGCGCCATTTTGCCTTCTTTTTCATCGACAACGACACGTTCTTTTTCGCGGCCTCCGCCTTTGAGCAATGGGGCTTTAATCGTGCCGTCCATGGCTTCGGGCGCGGGGGATACAATCGCCCAGTAAATCTTCTTCATCTTACGGCTTTTGAACTGCTCTCCCAGTTTCTTTGCCATCTTTGCCGAACGGGCGAGCAACAATACGCCGCTTGTGTCTTTATCCAGACGGTGGACAAGGCGCGGGCGCACCCCCTTTTTATCGGTCAGCGCATCCAACATGCCGTCGATATGGATTTTGGTTTTACTACCGCCTTGGGTCGCCAGCCCATGGGGCTTGTTTATCGCAATAATGTATTCGTCCTGATAGATGACCAGAGACTTCATAAAGGCGGCATCTTTATCCGTCAGCTTGCGCTCACCCTTCGCATCCGTTTTCTCTTCAATCGGCGGGATGCGCACGGCTTGGCCCATGATCAGCTTCGTATCGCCCTTGGCGCGCTTACCATCAACACGAATTTGACCTTTGCGGATAAGCTTTTGCGCCAAGCCAAACGGCAAGTCAGGCACAGATTTTTTCAACCAGCGATCGAGACGCTGACCGTCATCATCTTCTTTAACTTCGATAAAACGTACACTCATGATACGAAAGCTCTAACAAGGATCATCGCCAACATCAATGAAGCAATCGATAACACCACAGAACCGCCGAGATATAGCGAGCTTTGAACATAGTCCTGACGTTCCCACAAGGTGACAAAATCCAAAGAAAATGTTGAAAAGGTTGTGAAGGCACCCAAAAAGCCGGTCACGAGGAAAAGACGAGCCGATTCAGGTGCTTGCCAGCTATGCGCCATCACGCTGATGAGTATGCCCATCATGAAGGAACCGACCACATTGGCAATCAATGTGCCATACGGAAAGCCATGGCCCAGAACCTTTACAGCGCCAAGATTGACACCGTATCGGGCCATTGCGCCCAGCGCCCCGCCTAGTGCTACAGCAATCATTGCATTCACTGCGTTTACTCCCTAAACCTTAACGGCTATGATTCAAAAAATGCAGCTTACATCATTGACCGCGGTACAGAAAGGCATGCTCTGCGCTTTTTTAGGCTATACATCATTTGCCTTTGCCGATATTTGCGCCAAGTGGCTAACCGCCCAGTTCTCGGTGTATCAGGTCATTTTTATGGATCACCTGATGGCCTGTATTTTTATGGTTCTGGCGTTGCCTTGGCTCGGCGGCATGCGCGCATTAAAGAAGATTCACAATATCCCCGTTCATATCCTGCGCACCGTTTTGAACACCGTGATTGCGCTTATTTTCGTGTATTCGGTGTCTGAATTGCCGATCGCCGTGGTCTATACCTTCATATTCGCCAAGCCGTTTTACGCCGCGATTTTCGGAATTTTGATTTACAAGCAAACGGTACTGCCACGGCATTGGGTCGCCATTGCACTTGGGTTTGCGGGGGTTTTGATTGCCCTGCAACCAGGGACCAAAGATTTTGATCTACTGCTTATTCTGCCGATTTTGGGCGGTATTCTGATCGCGTTGATGTTTACACTCTCCAGATCACTGGAAAAGGAGAGCATCTTCTCACTCGGTTTCTGGCCGGTTGCGGGGGCGCTTTTCGTTGTCGGGCCGTTGATGATGGATGATTTCATTTGGCCGAATGCACAGCAATTGGTCGTGGTCTGTATTGCCGGATTTTTGGTATCGGCGGGGATTATACTGGTCTCCATGGCTTTTCGCATGGCTACGGCGGCGGCTGTTTCTCCGTTTCTTTATCCGGAAATGATCTGGGCGTTGATCTTCGGGTTTATAATTTTCGGGGATGTGCCTGATCTTTTCATGCTGCTTGGGGCAGGCATTATTGTGATAAGCGGATTGTATCTGATTTTATCGGAGAGACGGCAAAAACGACCGGCAGTATCTCAGCCCTGACCATTGCTTTCCGGCTTGCCAAACAAATCGGTCGGCGTAACGACATCGGCATCCATATCGTAAGAAACAGGTCCTTTTTTCGCATCGCTCAACATCGTATGCATGGCTTCGATATTGGCCTGTAGCTCATCCGGCTGCATATGAGCGCCCGAAATTCTCATTTCAGTGAAAACCACATCGCCCAAAGCGTGTTCAGTCACCACAAGGCGTGCAACAGGGTTCACCTGTTCATTGGCTACATGCGTAATATCAACAGTTTCAGTCGTCATTGTCGGTGTTCTGAAGTCTTGCTGGCTATGACGTTCAAAAGTGATCGTGCCCGTCTCGATATCCAGCGTCCCGCCTGCGCGGCTTGTGCGGTTCATGTCTTGTGTGAATTCCTCTTCGGGCTGTAGACCGAAACGCTCCAGAATTTCATTCTTGTCAGCTCCCATAAAGAACAGACCTGTGCCGAAACCTTTAACGAACACATCGTCAGCAAAACTTACCGGATTGCCAAAAGGTACTTCGTTCTCCAGCGTTTTCAAAAGCTCATTTTGCTCGGCGATATTTCTATTCGCGCGCTGCAAATCGAATTCATCTGTTAGGGGTCTTCCCGTCATAGCCGTTCCTTATTTAATACAACACATAAAATACACGATACATTTACATAACGCAATACATATCAATTAAGGTCGCTGCCCTATAATCACCACACCGTTGATGGGTGTGATTTATAAAAATAAACGATACGTTGTGTTTTTAATTTATTTTTTGCGTAACTTGGCCCAAAAATCTATCCGTTTGCGGATTTCACGCTCAAACCCGCGTTCGACAGGTTGGTAAAATTTCTCACGCTCAAGATCGTCGGGGAAGTAACTTAGACCTGAAATTCCATGCTCGGTATCGTGATCATAAATATAGCCATCACCATAACCTTCTGCCTTCATCAATTTCGTGGGTGCATTTACCGCATGCTTGGGCGGCATCAATGATCCCGTTTCCCCCGCCACGCGCTTCGCGGCTTTCAGCGCCATATAGCTGGCATTAGATTTGGGCGCGGTAGCGAGATATGTACAAGCCTGCGCCATCGCAAGCTCCCCCTCGGGCAACCCCAGGCGCTCATAGGCCTGCCACGCGGCGATTACGACCTGTAGGGCTTGTGGATCGGCGTTGGATATATCCTCGCTCGCAACGCAAGTCATACGGCGGAAGATATAATCAGGGTCTTCGCCTCCCGCCAACATACGCGCCATCCAGTACAGCGCCGCATCGACATCGGAGGCCCGCAAGGACTTATGAAAGGAGGAAATAAGATTAAAATGCGCATCATCGCCTTTATCGTATAAAGGTGCGCGTCGCTGCATAAGGTTCAGCAACCCGTCCTCATCCAACCTCTCATTTTGTGCAAGAATACGTTCCGCCATGGTTAGGGTGTAGCGACCATCACCATCCGCCATGGTTTTAAGCAAGGAACGGGCCTTGTCGGTCAACGGCAGAGACTTGTCGCCTTCTGCCTTTTGCAGCAGCCCTTCCAGCGCATCATCATCCAACCGTTTCAGCACCAACACCTGAGAACGGGAAAGCAAAGCGGCATTCAGCTCAAAAGACGGGTTTTCCGTTGTTGCGCCGACAAGGATAATCGTGCCGTCTTCCATCACGGGCAGAAACGCATCCTGCTGCGATTTATTGAAACGATGAATTTCATCGACGAACAGCATGGTGCCTTGCCCATTGGTTTTTCTGATACGGGCGGAATCGAATACTTTCCGCAAATCCGCAACGCCTGAGAAGATCGCAGAAATTTGTTCGTAATGCAGATCAGTATGGTGCGCCAGAATACGCGCCAGCGTCGTTTTTCCGCAACCCGGCGGTCCCCAGAAAACAATGGATTGCATCGCCCCGCTTTCGATCATACGACGCAGCGTGCCATCTTCGCCAACCAGATGGTCCTGCCCTACTACATCTTCCAATGTTTGCGGGCGCAAACGGTCAGCCAAAGGGCGTTGTCCGTTCTCGGGCCCTTTTTCATCACTATGATCAGAATTCGTTGCAAAAAGATCGGCCATTATTTACCTTGGGCTTACCTTGACGCTGGTTTAGGTTGCTATACCTCTTGTTATAGCAATATGGGTGAACATTTAAAGAACGAATTCACGGACATGCAAACACTTGAATACACAGATGATGTCGCAAAAGCGACTGCGCCGATTTTCGAAAAGCTGGACGGGCAGTATAAGGAAGAGCATTGGAAGACGCTCGCGCCTTATATCTACGAGATTAACCGTCTGAAAAAAGAGAAGAACGCCGTTATCCTTGCGCATAATTATATGACACCGGATATTTTTTATGGTGTTGGTGATGTTACCGGTGACTCGCTGAAGCTGGCGCAGGTCGCCGCAACCAGCGATGCAGACATCATTATCCAGTGCGGTGTTCACTTCATGGCAGAAACATCGAAGATTTTATGTCCCGATAAAAAAGTCATCATCCCTGATATGGATGCGGGATGTTCACTGGCGGAATCCATCACCGCCGAAGATGTCCGTAAGCTTAAAGCCGATAACCCGGGTGTACCCGTTGTGACGTATGTGAATACATCGGCAGAAGTTAAGGCCGAGAGCGATGTGTGTTGCACATCATCAAACGCGCTGAAGATCGTGAATGCGTTGGGCGCGCAAGGGCATGACACAGTGATTATGACACCCGATATGTATCTGGCTCAGAATGTAGCCAATGAAAGTGATGTGAATGTCCTGTTCTGGGAAGGGTCTTGCATGGTGCATGAGCGCTTCACCGCCAGCGATGTCAAACGTATGCGCAAGCAACACGGTGATGATGTGTTTGTTATGGCGCATCCCGAGTGCCCGCCGGAAGTGATGGCGGAAGCAGATTTTAGCGGATCAACAGCGCAGATTGATGATTACATCAAAGCCAATAAGCCACCGAAAGCCATCTTACTGACCGAATGTTCCATGAGTGGGAATATCGCGGCGAATAATCCGGAAGTAAATTTGGTCGGCACATGCCAGATGTGTCCACATATGAAACGTATTTCATTACCTAAAATCCTGAAATCCTTGCAAATCGAAGGGCCGGAAGTGCATGTCGATCCGGCTATCGCCGAGCAAGCCAAAAAAGCCGTCGAACGTATGTTGGAGTTAAGCTAGATGTTATCCCCTATCATTATCGAAGATGTCGTCAAAGCGGCACTGAAAGAGGACCTTGGGCACGGGTTTGATATCACGTCTAACGTGCTTATTCCCGCTGGAGCGGCGGCACGCGGCGTTTTGCGTGCCCGTGAAGATGGGGTTTTGGCGGGGCTGATCGTTGCTCTTTCGACATTCTCGCTCACCGATATCGATTTTGACATGACGGTGATGAGCGAGGACGGTGCGCCGATCAAAAAAGGGGATGTCATTGCCGAAATTATCGGCCCTGCACGGTCTTTGTTGACTGCCGAACGTGTGGCGCTGAACTTTATGTCGCATATG
>CAYGQG010000077.1:0-9219 GCA_964351955.1 uncultured Micavibrio sp.
CGTGCCGAGGATTGCGGCCGAGATTGCACGGGAAGCAGGCGGGAGGTCCGGTGTTGTCAAAGGTTTGGCGGATAAGGGGATCGGGCGCGAGGTTGATATTTTTAACCCTGCACCTTGTCGAAGGCCTGACCCGATGCGCGAAGGGCCGGACCTTTCCGAAGCGCAGGACGCGGTGGCGGATACGTTGCGTGATCATGTCAAAAGCGGTGAGTTCGTTGCCGCGTTGCTTGACGGTGTGACGGGCGCGGGTAAGACGGAAGTTTATTTCGAGGCCGTGGCCGAAGCCCTTAAGAAGGGGCAGCAGGTGTTGATCCTTCTTCCCGAAATCGCGTTGTCGAATGCATTTCTAGATCGCTTTAAACAACGCTTTGGCTGCGCGCCCGCCTTGTGGCATTCGCATCTGGCTGCGGGGGCACGCAAAACGACGTGGCGCGGCGTGGCACAAGGCGATACCAAAGTTGTTGTAGGGGCGCGTTCGGCGCTGTTTCTGCCATATCAAAAGCTCGGCTTAATCATTGTCGATGAGGAGCATGAGGCGGCTTATAAGCAGGAAGATGGCGTGATTTATCATGCGCGGGATATGGCGGTGGTGCGGGCGAAGATGGGTGATTTCCCGATTTTGTTAGTATCCGCAACGCCGTCGCTGGAAACCATTCATAATGCGTGGAGTGGGCGGTATGAGCATTTGCATCTTCCGGCCCGTTTTGGCGGTGCGACTATGCCCGATATTGAAACCATTGATATGCGCGCACCCGATGAAAAAACCGATGCGCAGCATTTCATTTCCCCTAGTCTCAAGAAAGAGATTGTCGAGACGTTGGAGCGTAAAGAACAGGTGTTGCTGTTCCTTAATCGTCGTGGTTATGCGCCGCTTACGCTGTGTCGTTCCTGCGGTCATCGCATGGAGTGCCCGCGATGTACTGCGTGGTTGGTCGAGCATAAGAAGCATAACCGATTGCAATGTCACCATTGCGGTACGGGGATCCCGATCCCTAAACATTGTCCTGAATGTTCGGAAGAGGACAGTTTTGCCGCTTGCGGGCCGGGGGTGGAGCGTATTTTTGACGAGGCGCGCGCGTATTTCCCCGAGGCGAATATCATGGTGTTGGCGAGTGATACGGCGGAGAGTAATGATCAGCTTAAAGCGATGTTGGATAAAATACGCAGCGGCGAAGTTGATATCATTATCGGGACGCAGATTATTGCGAAGGGTCACCACTTTCCGAATTTGACGATGGTCGGGGTGATTGATGCTGACCTTGGTTTGCAAGGCGGGGAGTTGCGTGCAGCGGAACGCACGTATCAGCTGCTGCATCAGGTTGCGGGGCGAGCAGGACGCGAGGAGAAGCAGGGCCGGGTCTTGTTGCAAACATTTATGCCCGATCATCGTATTATGAAGGCAATGGCAGAAGGCCTTCGTGATCCGTTTTTAGAGACCGAAGCCTATGAGCGCGAAACAGCACATATGCCGCCCTATAGCCGTTTGGTGGGTATTATCGTTTCAGGGCGGGATGATCAGTTAACGCATGAGGTGGCTAAACAATTGGGTCGTACCGCGCCACAAACTGCGGAAGTCACCACGCTCGGCCCTGCGCCTGCCCCGTTTGCGCGTTTGCGCGGAAAGTACCGTTACCGATTATTGGTGCAGGCGGATAAGAATATTCATATCCAGAAAACGATTCAAAGTTGGGTCGGGAATGTTAAATGTCCGTCCACCGTGCGGATTTATATTGATATTGATCCGCAGAGTTTCTTGTAGTTAGCCGAAAAGCGGGTGCGGGCAATTCATCGGGTTGAGGCCGTAACCGACCAGCCCTTGCCCTTCATGGTTTGGACCGTTGGCGACCATTCTTGATGACCTGTGAACGAGGCGGGAGCCAAACACAACGATGTCACCCAAGCCAAAACCTTCAAGCTCTTGCTCGATGTCTTCGCAGATTTCATTTTTACGCAGAAAGTCTTTTTGTTCTTCCCATGTGGCACAGCCGATAATCAGGCCGCCAATGTATTTTTCGGGGACAGTGCCGGGGTAAAATTCCATCGGTGCTCCGAAGAGGGCGGTATAGGTGTTGAGCTCGAGATCGACATGCAGGCATGGTTCGAATGATGATGTGCTTTTCGGATGGTATGAGAAAACAAAAGAACGGATTTCATCATCTTTGCATCCCGCAGCGCGAATGAATTCGTGGGTGCGTTCAAGATGGGCGGCTTGAGGTTCGCTAAAACTGCCCGGTAGGCCATTACTGACTTTTGATTTTAGCGCGACCGAACATTGGCTGATGTCGCGGGGGTGAACAGCATCTGCTTTGTTCAGAAGTGTAGCTTTTAATTCATCTGATGCGGGGATGATTGCCGCATCGATCCATCTTTGACGTACCAAGGGCACAATAAGCGCCGGATTATCCGGCATATATTTTATGCGGTCCGTTTTGGGGTGCGACGGGTATTGTTCAAGGATTTCCCGTGCTTGCGCTTCTGTGTAAGGTTCGATCATGGCGGGGAATGTGCCGTATGATCGTGTGTTATGTCAATAAAAAACGGAGTTTAAGAGGCAGCAGGCTTTTTGTTCTTAACGGCTTTTATAACCTGTTTGAACGGATAGGCGAGCCAGCCGCCGAGGCCATTCGGATATTCTTTTTGCTCTATCGGTTCCAATCCGTAGCCTTTGGGGCTTTCTTCGGGGTGGTAGTAGGTGCCGAATGCCAAGTCCAGTATTGAGAAAATGACACAGAAGTTCTTATCGTAAGCGCGCTTCTCGGCTGCGTGATGCCAGCGATGGAAATGCGGTGAGGCGAAGATATACCGCATCGGTTTGTTGTATTTCATGTCGATATTGGAATGGGTGAAGTAATTATAGCCTTTGAGGATGATAACTGTGCCCAGCAGCCCCGCACCGCCGAAGCCGAAGATGTGCAACATGATGACATCGAACACTGTCGCGGTGAGGATATCGACAGGGTGCAGACGTAGTGCGGTGATCCATGTCAGGTTTTTGGCGGCGTGATGCACGGAATGGAACGGCCACATGTAGTTATGCGTGAAGCGGTGTCGCCAATAGGTGCTGAAATCCAGTAAAAACAGGCCGAGGATGATTTGTATGGTGATGGGTAGCGCCTCGATTTGCGGGGCGAACATTTGGTACGGGATTAAGTCATCGATGAAATACAGTGTGAAGGCGGCCATAATTGCCACACTGATCGGGGAGAAGAAAGATACATTCAAGAATGCCAGGCCCAGTTCCTCGCGGAATCCCGGTTTGAAAAATTTTACTTTTTCGGCGGGGCGTATTTCTTCGATCAGGTAGAAAAATCCGCCAACGATGAGTATCTCTATAAGAAAGATACCGATGTCAGCAAATGCGGCTTGTAGATCAAACTCCATAAACAGCTCCCTGTTTTATTTTACTCTGTTTGATCCGTGTTTTCACTATCTTGAATTTCTTCCGGTTCTTTATCGTCAAAGTCGCCACGGTTTTGCGGCTTGTCGTAGAAGACGGTGTTTTTGTTGTCGGTGTAGACTCCGTCTGTTTCATCATCAGGGAAGTGTGTGTAGCTGTAGATGACATTGGCGGTTTTGTTGGGGTCGAGGTTCCAGACATCGTGTTCTTCAACAATATAGCGGTTGATGTTGGGGAAGGCTTCGCGCAGGGAGTTGTCCAGTTTGCGGCTGAAGCGGTTGGCCATGTTCGGTGAAGCGATAAAGTTTCCAACCATAGACCCGCCGGGTTTCAAATGGGTTTTGACGTGATCGAAAAATTCCACCGTTACGAGGTGTTCGGGCAATGTTAGATCACCCAGATATGCGTCGAGCACGATCAGGTCATAGGCTTTTGTGCTTTGTGTCAGGAACGCCCGCGCAGGAATAGGGTGGAAGACTTTGTTATCGGTCAGTTTGCTTTGCAGGATGTATTCCTCGGAGATACGTTTCAGGCTCTTGTCGATGTCGAGGAAGTCGTAGTTATTGGTTGTGTCTTCGAAACCAAGTGTGAATGCGCCCGCGCCAATGACCAGAATGTCTTTCGGTTCTTCGGCGTTCAGAATAGGGGTGATCGCGATTTTTTCGATGAACTCAACGTAGTCATGCTTGCGTCCGTCCTCGCTATACATCGACGAGCCGTTATTGTTCATCACCAGATGACGTTCGCCGTCCTCTTCATAGACGATGATGGTGTTGTATTGGTTGTTCTCAACAATATCGAAGGTTTTCATGACATTATCGGAATTGAGGTAGAGCGCTGTTCCGGCAAGAAAAACGGCGAAGATGGCTGTTTCGGATACTTTCTTTTTGCTCAGGATGATGATCAAGATTGCGAGAATGATGAAGTTGAGTGAAACCGTGTGGTGTACGCCGAGATTGGCCATGAGGACCAGTGTCGAGAAAACCGCGCCCAAGAACGAGCCGAGCGTGGAGAAGAACAGGATTTTCCCTGTGACCTTGGCCAGTTTTTGTTTGGAGAAATAGTTGCTGACCAGAGGGATTGTCTGGCCCAGTAAATATACGGGCGTGACGAGGAATGTCGCGGAATAAATCGTTATCAGTAGCAGACGATGCGTGATCCCCGCCTTGATCAGTGCGAAGAAGTAAACATTGATCAGCGCGTAGGACAGGCCGAGCATCAATATGATCATGGAGATAAAGATGTTGCGGATCAGCTTCTTACGGATGCTGTGGTATTTGCCGCTTGGCGTAAAGCCGGGCCTATATCTTCCGCCGGATTGATATCCGAAAGCCAATGGCATAAGCACGGCGGCGATGATGATGGAAACTGTGTCCGTTCCGCTGCCTACAAACGGGATGGTCTGGCGAATGGCGAGCAGTTCAGAGGACAGAACGACATAGCCTTCGAGGACAATAATCACAAAAAGTAAAAAGACGGGCAGCGTTTTCTTCATAATCGGGTATACTTATTTCTGGTTTTAGAATGGCATAGAGCGCAGTCCCCATATGGTGTATTCAATTTTCAATAAAAGCAAATCCTTTCCGAGCGCCCTGACATCTTACGATCTGTTGAAGACGTTGGCGATTATTCTGATGGTCGTTGACCATATCGGTTATTTCTTTTTCATTGATGAGATGTGGTTCCGTGTAATCGGGCGATTGAGTGTGCCGATCTGGTTTTTCCTGATCGGGTTTTCGTCGACGCGGGATGTGCCGAGGCTGTTTTGGGGCGCGGCCATTATCGTTATGATCTCGACCATTATGGCGGGGGAGTATGTGTTTCCTGTCAATATCCTGTTCACGTTGATTGCGGCGCGGATGGTTGCAGATTGGCTGTATATGCGGGCTTTGCGAAACAAAGAAGCCTTCGCGGGGATGTTCTTTTTCTTGTTTTTGCTCAGCGGGCCGACGCTGGTCTTTGCCGAATACGGCACGCTGGGCCTGTTATTCACGTTGATGGGGGCGATATCCCGAAATCGTGAACGCATGTTGGCACCGGGCTGGATGATGCTGTCGTTTCATGCTGCGTGTTTGTTTGCCTATATCATCGTGCAGGGTTTGTTATTGCCCGAATTCACACAAGCGCAGTTTATTACTTTGCTGCTGGGGATGATTATCCTGCAGTTTATTTTTCACCGCTTTGATAAGCATGTGTTTGAAGGCTGGACCCCGAAGAAGTTTTTTCCGTTGTATCTGGTGCAGTTTATGGGGCGATACACGCTGGAAATCTATGTTGTTCACCTGTTGCTGTTGCGCTGCTATGTCGTGTTTACGCAGCCGGATCGCTTTGAGCCGTTGCATGCGCAACTGTTTGCATTCCGAGGATTGCAGGAATTTTTCTTTAAGCTGATATAGGCGTTACGGACGTTTTCGCGGGCGATCAATGAAAGACGTGTTCTTTATGTCGCTATAGATCGTCTTGTTGTCTTCGTCTTCGTGCTGGCGGTAAATGTACATAACATTCCCCAGTCGCTCGTCTTCTTCGTGCCATAAGCCGTAATCCTCGCGAATGACGTGACGTGAGACATGTGGGAAGACCGCACGGAAGGTGTTATCGACGCGGCGGCTGATCATTGTCAGGAAACCCGGAGAAACGGCCATATTGGCAATGACCCGTCCATCGGGGTTTAAGCGTGATTTAACGGTTTGGAAAAATTCGATGGTGATCAGGTGCTCGGGGACGGTTAAAGCGCCTGAGTAAGCATCCAGAACGATTACATCGTATTTTTTATCTGTATTGGTAAGGTAGGCGCGTGCCGGCATTGGGTGGAAGGTCTTGTTCTCACCGATCGGTTTTTTCAGGATGTGCTTTTCGGCGATATCCTTCAGGCTTTCATCAATATCAACGAAATCATAGTGGTTGACCGTATCTTCCGCGCCCAGAGTGAAGGCACCCGCGCCGAGAACGAGAATCTCCTTAGGGCCTTGATCTTCGAGGAGTAGCGGGTCGATGGCTTGTCGCTCGATAAATTCGATATACGGGTATTTGCGACCGTCATTGGTGTATTTCGATGATCCATTGCCGTTAATCACCAAATGGCGTTCACCGTCATATTGGTGGACGGAGATGGTGTTGTATTTGTTGTTTTCGATGATCGAGTGCGTTTTGAGGGCGGCGTTAGAGTTAAAAACTACGCCCGCGACAGCGACGGCCCAGATCAGCAGGATGCGCATATAGTCTTCGGGTTTGCTGAGCATTGTGATTAATGCAGCCAGAATCACGAAATTCAGGGCGGCGGTGTAGTTTACGCCGATGGTGCCCATGAGGACGATGGTTGAGAAGACTGCGCCGAGGAATGAACCTAGCGTGGAAAAGAACAGGATTCTTCCTGTGATGCGGGAAAGTTTCTCGCTTGAAAAGAAGTTACAGGCCAGTGGAATGGTTTGTCCCAATAAATAGACCGGCGGGGCAACGAACAGCACCGAGTAGAGCGTAGTGACGAGCACGCGATGTGTCAGGCCGAGGGTGAAAGCGCCTTTGAACAGCCAGTCGAGGAAGGTGTAGCTGATGGCGAGAAGCAGGAACAGCAAGGCCAGCACCATGTTCTGTATCAGTTTGTCCCGAACGCTGCTGTAGCGCGGGCCAAAAGAGAAGATATCGAAATGCATGCCGGGTTTAAAACGTCCGCCGGAGAAATATCCGAAAGCCAGCGGCATGAGCACAGCAGCGATGATAACGGACACGGTGTCGGTTCCGCTGCCGACGAAGGGGATGCTGAGGCGAATCGCGAGCAATTCGCTGGATAACACCACATATCCCTCCAGAATGATCAGCGTGAAGATCGCCAAAGTGCTTTTACTGATTCCGGAAGAGGGGGTGGCGGCTTTTGTGTTCATGTGGTGTCCTGATTAAAAGGCGTTGTGCCTCTCGCTTTTAGCATGAAAGGTCAGGGGATGTCAGGTGGCTATCTGAGGAATTTCAGACATTTATCATCAGGATTCTGCGCTTGTAGGTTTTGGCATAATTTATGAACAGCCCAAAATCGTGAAAAAACGCAGTCATTAAGTGTCATAAGGGGCTTGTCATGGAGGTTTCCCTGTGCTAAATCCACGCCATCTGTTTAAAAAGGGTATGTAAAAAGACGTGGCGAGATCCGGTCAATGTTCACTCATAAATAATCGTTATGCCAATGCATTAATTGAGCTGGCGGAAGATAAAAAGGTCCTTAAAGACGTGGAAAAGGATCTCGGCGAATTATCCGCCATGATTGACGACTCCGATGATCTTGCTTTCTTGATCGAATCCCCGCTGAATGACACAAAGGCTCAGGCTAAAGGCATCGTTGCCATTGCGGAAAAAGCCAAATTTCACAAAATCACACAAAGTTTTCTGGGCGTTGTTGCCCATAATGGTCGTATCGGTTTGCTTCGCGGCATTATCAAGGCTGTGAACTCTAATCTGGATAAGCGTCGCGGCGCAGTTACCGTTGATGTACAGGTTGCACAGGATATGAGCGCCAAGCAGCAAAAAGCGCTAGAAGACGCGCTGTCCAAGGCTATTGGCAAGGATGTGGCGATTGATGCCCGCGTAGAGCCAAGCATTCTAGGCGGTATCATCGTAACCGTCGGTTCACACATGATCGATGATTCAGTTCGCCGTAAATTGGAGCGTTTGAAAGTCTCCATGGGTACGGGTGCCAACGAAAATATCAGTTTAAAAGAAGTATCATAAGTTTAAGAGAACGAAAGAAGGAAAACGAACATGGAAATTCGTGCAGCAGAAATCTCAGAAATCCTGAAGAAACAAATCGCAGATTTTGGCGCTCAAGCCGATGTCGCTGAAATCGGTCAGGTTCTATCCATTGGTGACGGTGTTGCCCGTGTATACGGCCTAGACAACGTTCAGGCTGGTGAGATGGTTGAATTCCCCGGTGGTATCATGGGTATGGCCCTGAACCTCGAAGCTGACAATGTCGGTGTCGTTGTGTTCGGTAATGACCGTGACATTAAGGAAGGCGACATTGTTCGTCGTACAGGTAAAATTGTTGAAGTTCCTGTCGGTAAAGAGCTTCTTGGCCGTGTTGTAGACGGTTTGGGTAACCCGATTGACGGTAAAGGCCCACTGAAAGCCAAGGCAACTAGCCGTGTTGAAGTTAAAGCGCCTGGTATTATTCCTCGTCAATCCGTGCATGAGCCAATGCAGACAGGTCTGAAAGCGATTGATGCGCTTGTTCCTATCGGTCGTGGCCAGCGTGAGTTGATCATTGGTGACCGTCAGACAGGTAAGACAGCGGTTGCTATTGATGCGATCATCAACCAGAAGACAATCAACAAAGCCTCTGACGAGAAGAAGCACATGTATTGTATTTACGTGGCGATCGGTCAGAAGCGTTCAACAGTTGCACAGCTTGTTAAAGAACTCGAAGACAACGGCGCGATGGAATATTCCATTGTTGTTGCTGCTACGGCTTCTGATCCTGCGCCGATGCAATATCTTGCACCGTATACAGGCGCGGCGATGGGTGAATACTTCCGTGACAACGGTTTACACGCACTTTCAATCTACGATGACCTTTCAAAACAGGCCGTAGCGTATCGTCAAATGTCATTGCTGCTTCGTCGTCCTCCTGGTCGTGAAGCGTATCCTGGTGACGTGTTCTACATTCACTCCCGTTTGCTTGAGCGTGCGGCGAAGTTGAACGAAGATAACGGTTCAGGTTCTATGACATCTTTGCCGATCATCGAAACACAAGCCGGTGATATTTCCGCTTATATTCCTACAAACGTGATTTCGATTACCGATGGTCAGATCTTCCTTGAGACAGGTCTGTTCTACAAAGG
>CAYGQG010000078.1:0-5630 GCA_964351955.1 uncultured Micavibrio sp.
GCAAATCGCCTCCGAGACGAACATATTCCGAAACACCACCCCCTCCGCCGCCAGTTCAAGAACAGCCGACAGAAGTTACGCCTCGCGGTGGAATGCCACCTCCCGAGTTGCCGACTGCCCCCGTGCAGCCAGCAAGTCAGGCAGATGCGGGGACATCGCAAAAACCAGTTGCGATGAAATTTGTGTCATCAAAAGACAAAAACCCTGATGATACGGGCGATGGTGACGGAGAAACGAACCAAGGTTAAGCGGTTTTAGCTACTGTTCCGGTTTGGCGGATACTCAAAATCAATAATAGAAACAGGATGGCTGCGCCCGCTTGATGGGATGCCGCGATATGCGTGTGTACGCTTGTTAATATGGTGGCGATACCCAGTCCTATTTGTATAAATGCCATGGCGACAAGAAGATGTAGTGCCTTGAATGAATATCCTTTTACCGTGCTGTGAATCCATATGCTGATGATATAAAGCAAGGTGAATATGGCGAGCCAGCGATGGAAAAACTGTACGCTGCTATGATTTTCAAGCAAGTTTTTGAACAGGTTGTCATACAGCCAGAAATCAGGGGGGACGATTTGCCCACCCATTAGCGGGAAGCTTTCATTATACAGCAAGCCCGCGTCCAGACCCGCTGTGAACGCGCCCCATATAATGGTTGAAGCCAGAAATAATGTAGCCGTATGAAGGTGGATACGGAACGTACGGCTGACTTCGTAGCGTGTATGTACGCATAATGAAAATGCGTACCACAGCAAGAATCCATAGATAATAAAGGCGAGTGATAGATGTGCGGCGAGACGAAAATGGCTGACGGCAGGTTGGTCGATCAGACCGCTTTTGACCATGTACCAGCCCATAAACCCTTGCCCCGCGCCAAGGAGGAGTAGGAAAAGGAATTTTGGCTTATAGCCTTGCGGGATCATGTCTTTTATCCAGAAAACCAGTAAGGGCAGAGCAAAGACCAGACCGATCATGCGGCCCCAGAGGCGGTGAAACCATTCCCAGAAGAAAATGGTTTTGAATTCGTCCAGTTCCATCCAGAAATTTTTCTTTTCGAATTCAGGGCTTTGTTGATACAGCTCGAAAACCCGTTGCCATTCGATGTCGTTCATTGGCGGCAAAGCGCCGATCAGGGGTCGCCATTCGACCATAGACAGGCCGGATTCCGTCAAGCGCGTGATCGCGCCGATCACCATCATTGCGAAGACCATGAAGGCACAGGCAAAAAGCCATGTCGTAATGGCGGCGTTTTTTTGTTCTAATGGTTGCGTTTGTGTTGTCATTGCAAACTTTTGCAAAGCCTCTCTTTTAAGGGAATGCACTATGCTTTATTTGTTTAATGTGTCAAACAACATATGTATTTTTTATTGAAAGCACAGGCACGATGGCCAGTTTTGATATTATCGATTGTACCAGCCAATCCTACAAGTTTTTGTGGGCGCATCGTGAGTATGTGCTGCGTTTTTCCGCGCCTGTCATCATTCTTAAAGTTCTCGGGTTTGTTACATTTGTGCTCTTGGGTATGGAAGAAGATTTCCTGCGTCAGGGGTTGTTGCTTTTGCCCGTATATTTCCTCGAAGGCTGGATTATCGCGCAGCTTGTGCTTATGGCGCTTCAGCTAGAGCATGCGCCTAAGAAAATGCCGGGTGTTAATGATGCGCAGGACAGACATCCTTTGTTGCCGATGCCCGAGCAGGTGCAGCGCAATGTTAAAGCTTCGGCGGTTATATATACGCTGGGTAAGCTGGCGCTGGCTTTTATCATCGGTATGACCATGCAAGGGCAGGGTCTGGAAGAAACACAGCCGCCGCCACCAGCGGGTGGTACGGCCTTCATCCTTGTTTTGATGATTATTGCGATGGTTGTCTGGGCGTTTCGCTTTTTCTGGATTTATATCCCTATATTGTTCAACAAAACGCCGTTGCAGTATTTGTTGCGTTTTAAGGCTTTCTCGTCTTCTTTCTTCTTGCTCGGCGTATGGATGCTTTGTTTTGTTCCGATGGCTTTGTTGATGTTGTTGTCGACGGAGCTGATGGCGGCGGTTCTGTCCATTTTCTCTTTGCAGGAGGATGCGACGGCTTTTCAAATCGGGCTTTCAGTCATACAGGGTACGATCGATTATTTGTTGGCCCTTGTCTCTAGCTTGGCTGTCGGATTTGGTATTTTTTCCGTCTTTAACGATGAAAATAAAACCACGCCGATCTGGTAGAGCTTCATGAAGATTTACGTCACAGATTTAAAAGGTAAAGAGCATGCGCTTGAGGCGATCGAGGGCTGGCGCGTTATGGAGATTATCCGCGAGCATGGTTTGTCGATCAAGGCCGAGTGTGGCGGGTGTTGTGCTTGTGCTACGTGTCATGTGTATGTTGATGAGAGCTGGCTGGATAAGCTGCCTGCAATGCGCGATGACGAGGAAGAAATGCTCGATGAAGCGTTTGATTTGCAGGATAATTCGCGGCTGTCTTGTCAGCTGATCATGTCGGACGAGCTGGACGGGTTAAAACTCTCGCTCGCACCGTCTGATGCGTAGTCTATAAAAATATTTACATAATCAATACAATCTGCTAGAAACGCTGTTCCACCAAGAATGGAAGAGCAGATGCTGAATTTGGCAGAATTAATGGTGCTGGCGTGTGAGCGCTGGAAAACCAAGGTTGAGTTTGATGTTGCGTGTAAGCCTCATCAGTCGCGCCCTGGCGCGTTTTATATTCACCTGAATGGAAAAAACTTTGGTTTTGATGGGAATAGCTCTCCGTTTAATCCCATTGCCGCCAGTAAGGTGTGTAAATCCAAAATAGATACGATTGATTTGGTTAATCAGGTGCAGCTTAAGGCCGGTGCGCATGTGCCCAAAACCCGTGCTTATTATGATCCGGATTTGCATGAGGCGGGTGCGCGTGATGAAAAGCTAAGAATGTTTCGTGCCAATGTTGATGATATATGCGCCGATGCGGCGGGTGTTTTTACGTTGCCTGTGATCGTGAAGCCAAACAGCAAGTCGATGAGTGTTAATGGTTCTTTGGCGCGTACGCCAGAAGAGTTGCGGGAGTCTATTGAGCAGATATTTGCAGATAGTCAGGATTATGATTCCGATGCGATTGTTCAAGAACGCATCGATATAAAGACCGAGTATCGTGCAGTGTGTTTTGACGGACAGAATATGATGTTGATCGAGAGAAATACACAGAACGCGACACCGAATGATATTCTCAATCCCGTTTTCTGGGAGGGAACACGTAACAAGCTGGTTTTTGATGAGGAACTGGCTATGGCTAGTGAGGAAATAGCTGAGGTTCTAAAAGATAAAATAGGTTTGCGTTATACGGGTTTTGATATGGCACGGGACCATGACGGAAAAATCTGGTTTATAGAGGCGAATTCCGCGCCGATGATCGCTGTTGATGAAATGATTCACGATGATGAAGGGATGGCGGCGTTGCTTGACCTTACAGACACTATGTTTGTCAGCATGGCCGAAGAGGTCGGTATCGATCTTGGATACTGATTATTGCATTGTGCCGAGCCAGTCGGCGTTGCGGTAATCCGAAGATGTAATGATTTCCCGTTTAGCTACGTATACTGAATGCAGTTTGCCCTCGATTTCACGAGTCCAAAAATCCAGAAAATTTTGTAATTGGGGAAATTGCGGCGCGAGATCGTAATCTTGCCAGATGAATTCCTGCAGCAGGTTGCTACAATCTGGCAGATGATAGTAAATCTGTGCCGTAGTGAGGCGGTATTCGCCTAATTGTTTAGTTAAATCAGCCATTTAATCCTCCTTGTCCAATACTTGGGCATGGCGGAGCCTTACGCTCTCTAACAGGTATATTCTACGCCTATTACTATTCATAATACAGTGGAATTCTTGCAAAACCCTTAACTATCAACAGTTTCAGCGTTTCTGTGTTATGTGACGCAGGCTTATATCGCGATTAATTTTTATGCGAAATACCTTGAAAGTTTATCGACTCTGTCATATATGTTTGGCACTCGTATAAACAGAGTGCTAACAGCATGGTTTATGCGGGTTTGGAAGGGGTTTTGAATGCCCGCATTATATGGGGCACAAAAGCCTGCTTGTTCAACCATAAACTTAGGAGACAGTCGAAATGGCAAAAGTCAATTTTCGTCCTCTACATGACCGCGTTCTCGTCCGCCGCGTTGAAGCAGACACAAAAACAGCTGGTGGGATTATCATCCCCGATACAGCTTCCGAAAAACCTATGGAAGGTGAAATCGTTGCAGCCGGTAACGGCCACGTAAACGACAATGGCGATGTTCGCCCACTGGACGTTAAAGAAGGCGACAAAGTCGTGTTCTCGAAATGGGCCGGTACGGAAGTCACGATCGACGGCGAAGAGCTGATGGTCATGAAAGAGTCTGACATCATCGGCATCATTGCCGCTTAATCAAGAACGTAAATAAGGAGTTTACTATAATGTCTGCAAAAGATGTAAAACTGGGCGGAGATGCCCGTGAAGATATGTTGGCCGGTATCAATACCCTCGCCAACGCTGTAAAAGTGACGCTCGGTCCAAAAGGCCGCAACGTCGTAATCGAGAAAAGCTTTGGCGCACCTCGCACTACTAAAGACGGTGTGACTGTTGCTAAAGAAATCGAACTTTCAAACAAGCGCCAGAACATTGGTGCTCAGTTGATCAAGGAAGTTGCTTCTAAAGCCAACGACCATGCCGGTGACGGTACGACAACTGCGACAGTGCTTGCACAAAGCATTGCCAATGAAGGTTCAAAAGCTGTTTCTGCGGGTCGTAACCCGATGGATCTTAAGCGCGGTATCGACCTCGCTGTTACCAAGGTTGTTGAAGACCTGAAAAAACGTGCGAAGAACGTTAAAGGTAACGAAGAGATCAAACAGGTTGGTACAATCTCTGCTAACGGCGAAACATCTATCGGCGAACTTTTGGCCGAAGCGATGGACCGTGTTGGTAACGAAGGCGTGATCACTGTTGAAGAAGCAAAATCTTTGGACAACGAATTAGAAGTTGTTGAAGGCATGCAGTTCGATCGCGGTTATCTTTCACCGTATTTCATCACAGATGCCGACAAGATGCAGGCTGTATTGGAAAACCCATACATCCTTCTGAACGAAGGCAAGTTGTCTAACCTGCAAGCGCTGGTTCCTATCTTGGAAGCGGTTGTTCAGTCATCACGTCCATTGTTGATCGTCGCCGAAGATGTTGAAGGCGAAGCCCTTGCAACTCTGGTTGTTAACAAGCTGCGTGGCGGTTTGAAGATTGCTGCTGTTAAGGCACCTGGCTTTGGTGATCGTCGTAAGGCGATGCTTGAAGACATGGCGATCTTGACCGGTGGTCAGGTGATCTCCGAAGATCTTGGTATCAAGCTTGAGAATGTTGAAATCGGCATGCTCGGCCAAGCCAAGAAAGTATCTATCACTAAAGACGACACAACAGTCGTTGATGGTGCGGGTACGAAGGATGACATCGAAGCCCGTTGTTCACAAATTCGCAAGCAAGCGGATGCTTCTGACTCCGACTACGACAACCGAGTCATCTTAATGGAAGATGATCCAGCCTATATGGTAGGAACGAATATCAAAGCGAAAGAGATCAAGGTGTTGCTTGAAGGTGACCAAGATTACGTTGGTAC
>CAYGQG010000078.1:5640-9061 GCA_964351955.1 uncultured Micavibrio sp.
CGCGTCTGGCTAAATTGTCAGGTGGGGTTGCTGTGCTTCGTGTTGGCGGCGTAACCGAAGTCGAAGTGAAAGAGCGCAAAGACCGTGTTGATGATGCTTTGCATGCTACACGCGCTGCTGTTGAAGAAGGTATTATCGCCGGTGGTGGTACTGCTCTTCTTTACGCAACGAAAGCTCTTGAAGGCTTGGAAGGTGATAATGATGACCAGACAGTTGGTATCGAAATTATCCGTCGTGCATTGCAAGCGCCAATTCGTCAGATTGCTGAAAACGCAGGTGATGAAGGTTCCGTTATTGTCGGTAAGTTGCTTGAGCAAAAAGACACTAACTATGGTTACGATGCGCAGGCCGGTGAGTTCTGTGACCTTGTTAAGGCCGGTATCATCGACCCTGTTAAAGTTGTACGTACAGCTCTGCAAGATGCGGCATCCGTATCTTCATTGTTGATTACAACAGAAGCCATCATCACCGAATCTCCTCAAGAGGACAAAGGTGGTGCCGGTGCCGACGCTATGGGCGGCATGGGTGGTATGGGCGGAATGCCCGGCATGATGTAATTTGCACTTTGAACGTTTGCCCTCAGGGCTGCGTCAGATTTCGGCTCGTTTACGATCTCGTAAACTTCGCCTCATCTTTCTGGCCTGATGAAAACGTTCTTTGCGCAATGCACCCAAATATAGAATTTAAGAAGGCCACTCAGCACGGGTGGCCTTTTTTGTTGTCTTTTTAGGTGTTTATGCATATATTCTGCCTAAATATTTAACATATAAACGTACTGAGTTGATTGTGGGACTGCGTAATATCAATTATAGACAAGTGGCCGTGAATGCGGCGACCGATGCGGGCGTTTGTTTTAACGCGGGTAGTATTCCTGTCAGTATTCAGCATAGCTGGGAAGCGGCTGCTATAAATGCAGGTGTGGCGAGTATGTCATTTGCGACTCGTTTTGCCTCTAACCGAGGTGCTGGGCTTATTACCTCTGGTGCGCTTACGCTTACGGCCGGAGGTTTTGCTGCGGCCGAGGCGTTAACAAATAACCCCGAAGCCGCATCAACAGCTGGAATGCTTACTTGTTTTGGTTTGGTACATACGTTTCGCGGTGTTGCTACGGGTATGAAGGACAGTATTAAGAAATATGCGCTGGATAGTGTTGCCTTTGTTTCGGCTGTGTCGGCTTATATTATTGCGAACCCTGACCTTCCTGATGCGGTAAAGCTTGCGTATGGTGGTGTGGCGGCGTTGTCTACGTATATGGCTATTCGAGGGCAGAAGGCGGATGGAGCCAAGCAGCCTGATCTTTATTTTGCACTTACGTCCTATGCCTCCGCAGCATTTTCAGCAGAAGAAAATATCAATGTAGCGATGGGGTTTGTGGGCTGGGCAACAGGTTATCTCAGTCTGGACGCGATGCGTAAAAAAGGCGGTGTCTGGCAAGCTGTTACAAGTATTGGTTCCAAGAAAAATGCTGTTCCCCCGTCATCGCCTGACGGACCGAATATTGACGGTATGCCCTAGAAATTAAGCGTTGGTTTTCTTCGGCTCTTCGATGCCGCCGTCATGATCGTGTCCATTGCCGTTGGATGGACCTCTGTGGATCAAGTTTCCACTCATCAGATAAGAATCTACAAGACCCTGGTTCTCGTGCATTGCTGCGTTGTGATGTGCGTGTAGCATATGCTTGTTGCCTTCCCAATGCATGATGGCTGTGCTCAAAGCGCCTCGAATGCGTTTACGTTCATCCGCACCTTCAGGACGGAAAGCTTGCAACAAATGGTCGGCCATCATATCAGGATTTACAATCTCAGGCTCGGCATCACCGGCTTTAATTCTGCTTCTTACTTCATCGGGGACGAAAAACCCTTCTTCATCACCACGGTCGGCAAGGCGTTGCAGAGCCGTTGGCCATACTTTTTCAAAAAAGTCAGGATCAGGGTGAGTGTAGTACTCGTCTTTGCGTCCTTTTTCCGCGAGGGATGCCTGTGGTGTGGCTGTCAAAGGTACTGTTCCGCCAAAAAAATCTTCGATGCGGTCATAGAGCATTTTACCTGCGTCACGTGCGATGTGCGTGTAAAGCTGTACTGCCGGTTTTGTGTAATCAATGGCGCGGGATGTGGATGTCATGATCGGTCCGGCATCGATACCTTTGCGCTTGGCTTTGCCGTCATAAATCATACCGTGTAATGTCCAGCGATATGTGCGCTGTTGGTTGTTCATCGCAAAAATCGGGCCGAATATACCGCGATATTCAGGCAGTTTTCCCGGGTGTAGGTTCCAGATCTCACCGTTTTGCTTACGGCCATTTCTGAATTCTGCTTTTTTCTTTGTCTGGGCTTCGATTAACGCATCGTGAGCGATCTGATAGCAACGACAGGAAACAACCAATGGCATTCTTTTATCGTCACGAATTTGTTTTACGAATTCAGGGTCGTTGATGTCGTCAACATGCTCTAGTTCTAAGTCGTAAATATCAGCGAGTTGCTGCGGGGTGTACAGGATGTCTTCCCATCCTTGTCCGTTTTCATCAACGACTGTGGGCATGCTTTCGATAATCGGATACATGACATTGTTTGTCAGGTAGCGTTCATAAAACCCTAGGTTTTGTAATTCTAGCTGGTGCGCATTTTCTTTGGCTGACGGGCGGTGTGCTGTCATGTACAGAACAGGTCTGTAGCCGGCTTTGTGTAGATTTTTGACTGTGATGTTTGCTACTTCTAAAGCTGATACATCGTTACCAAGCAGTAAGCCGATCCGTGGACGAGGATCAAATTCTTCGCCTTTGGCATTATCGAAGCTTTTTTGCGATGTCCTTTTTGGACGCTGCTTCTTAGCAGTTTTGGTGGACTCAGTCATAAAAATTACTCAACAAACGTTCTCTTAAAGTGTGGCTTTAATCTTCTTATTGCGGGATTTTGATTGCGACACTGTCCCATGCAATATTGAACAAAACGCGAAAGCCTTGAGAGAATGATTGGTCTTGCAGCATTCGCACTAAGATGTCTTTTTCTTTAAAGTTCACGAATGCTAGCCGATCTCCATAGGCATATATGCATTGATCGTCGAAATGTTCTTTAGGGAACCAACGATATTCTGCAAATTCGTTACTAATTAGGTTTGTGTTACCTTCCTCGGCAGTGATTTTAAAGCTTACACGGTCGCCCAAGTCAGACATGCGTTTAGAGTGCATGTTGAACCAGTCTTCACCCAACCACTTATACCAGTTGTCAGGTTTGGCGTTGTGTAAACAAAATTCACCGCCTTGTTCGCGTGCTGTGTTGTAGATGTCGTTCATAAATTGTCTGAAACCGTCTACGCCTTCAAAGATTTTGATTTCTCCGCTTTTTTTACGCAAACCTGCGTCACCAAGAAATTCAATGTCAGCATCGTCGAAAGCTTTAGAGATTTTTTCAATTGTTTTTGAGTT
>CAYGQG010000079.1:0-9040 GCA_964351955.1 uncultured Micavibrio sp.
GGTTTGGAAATCGGCGTGAATGATTATCTCATTCGTCCGCTGGAGCGTAGCGAGCTGCTCGCTCGTTCCCGTACACAAATCCGTCGCAAGCGCTTTCAGGAACGTCTGCGCGCCAGTTTCGAGGTCAGCCTCTCTATGGCACTGACCGACAGTTTAACGGGGCTGTATAACCGCCGTTATCTCGAGGTCCACCTCGACAAGCTGCTGAAGAAAAATCAGGAAAACAATAAATCGATGGCGGTGATGATGATCGATATTGATCATTTCAAACCTGTTAACGATACCTATGGTCATAAAGCCGGTGATGAAGCGTTGAAGATTTTCTCTAAACGCCTCATGGATAATTTGCGAAGCTTTGATCTTGTTGCCCGTTTGGGCGGTGAAGAATTCGTCGTGATCCTTCCGGATATTTCCGAGCGGCGTACATATATGGTTGCCGAACGTCTTCGCCGCGCCATTCAGGACGCGCTGTTTGAAGTCGGTGCGCCTGACGGGCCGATCAAGGTGACGACATCTATCGGTGCGGCCATTATCGAACCGGGCGAGCATACCGTTCAACAGGTTCTCGAGCGTGCTGATAAGATGGTTTATGATGCCAAAGAAAACGGACGTAACTGTGTCGTTTTCGAAGACATCGGCAAGCTCAACCCTGATGATTACGAAGTGCAGGGCCGCCAAGCGGCATCCTAGAAGCTTTAAGACTTAGGTAGAAACCCGCCTGACTGCATCGCCCAGAGTTTTTTGTACAGCCCGTCATTATCCAACAATGCGCTGTGGTGACCGTCCTCGACGATCACCCCGTTATCCATCACCAATAATCGATCAAGGTGATTGATCGTTGATAAACGGTGTGCGATTGCGATCACGGTTTTGCCGTCCATCAAATGCTCGAGCGCATTCTGGATTTGCTTTTCGCTTTCACTATCTAAGGCCGATGTCGCTTCATCCAAAATCAGGATCGGTGCGTCTTTCAAAATCGCACGCGCAATTGCAATCCGCTGGCGTTGACCACCGGACAGCTTAACGCCGCGTTCGCCCACCATCGTTTCGAACCCGTCTTGCAACTCGTCGATAAATTCGCGGGCGCAGGCTTTCTCTGCCGCCGCCATAACCTCATCATCGCTCGCATCCAATCGCCCGTAACGGATGTTCTCCATGATCGTGCGGTGAAACAGCGCTGTATCTTGCGGGATCACGGCGACGTTCTGGCGCAAGGAAGCTTGTGCAACGTCTTGAATGTTTTGCCCGTCAATCTCGATCGTGCCGCCCTGAATATCGTAGAAACGCTGGATCATATTGATGAACTTACTCTTACCAGAGCCACTCGGACCGATCAGGCCCAAGCGTTGGCGCGGAGGAATTTCTATATCCAGAGCGTCAAACACGGGTTGGCTCGCATATTCGAAATTCACATCCTTGAAATGAATGCGGCCCTCATGAACATCCAGCACCGGCGCGTCCTCCGCATCTTTAACTGCATGCGGCTTGATCAGGGTTTTTAACGTATCGTTCAGGTATCCTAGAGATTCCGTCACATGAATAAAGCCGAAGCTCAAATTCCATGCAGCCGCAGTGATGCTAAATGAAATCCCCATGATTGCGGCAACATCGCCAAGGCTGATCAATCCGCGTTCCCAACCCAGAACACAGGCTGTCATCATCCCTGCACCGAAAATCACCAATGTCATACGGCGGTAATTATCGAGCAGCAAAAATGCGCGCAGCATCTTGTGCCATGCTTTCATTTGTTCTTGTGATACGCGTGTGTGCTCGATCATTTCCTGATGCTCATGCGCATAGGATTTGACCGAAGCCATATTGGTCAGACTGTCGACAATCTGGCCTGAGACATCGGAACAGCTATCGGCGTAGATACGAGATTTCTCACGCAACTTCTTTGATTTCAAAAATACGGGCAGTAAGATCATAATGACAAACGCCAACACGAACGCGCCGTATAATGCGGACATGCTGAACAGAACGAAGCTGGACGTGCCCATAACGACAAGTGGCAACAAGATCTGCCAGCGCAGCTGTTCGTTCAGCTGTACTGCGCGCTCTATGCCTTCGCTGACCTTACGGGCCAATGATCCCGCAAAATGGTTTTGGAAGAAGGTGAAGGAGTGTTTGAGCGTGTAGGCGAGAATGTCGCTACGTAATTCCGCCCGTGCAAATTTCCACCATTCGAACGTCCAGTAATGCGTAATCAAATGTGCCATCTCGCCGATGAACAACACGCCAAAGATCATCGCAGTATAAAACCACGCTTCATCCGGTACTTGTTGTGTCGGAGCGTTCGTGACGGCATCAACGGTCAAGCCAACGAAGTAAAACGCCAGCGGGTATCGTACGCCATGGATCAAATCGGTGATCAGCAGGATCGTCCACATAACCGGGTTGCGTTTAGCCACCCACCATACATAGGACAGCAGGTGTGAAGGGATATCGGTATCCGGCTCGTATCGAAGCTTGTATTTGGTCGTCTTATTAAAAAACATTGTTATTCCTTAAATTTGAGCACAAAAAAACGCCTCGAAAGGAGGCGCTTCTTCATGAGACGGCTCATCTCGAAATATTTATTTTTTGTGTGGTGGCAGTTTTTTCTCTACGAAGTAAACATGCGCGCCTCTGTTGCCTGTCTCTGGATGAGTGGCCCAAGGGTCATATTTCTTTTTGCGTAGTTTATATTCTGCGCGCGTGGAGCGTTTGGCGTAGTAACGGTAACCCGTTCCCGCTTCGCTTTCCAATCTCACTTTGACGTAGGTGGCTTTTGCCATCGCTCAAAACTCCTAAAAATTCTTAATGAAACGCGTTTATGACGGGATCGACAAAAAATGTCAAGCTTTTGACCTGATTTTTTAACACCTCTTTTGCGGGGTGTTTTTTAAAGCTGTGGTTTTTTGCTCGATTTCGCGTTGGATTTGGCTTTGCGCTTTTTGTGTTTGGGTGTGGTGCGCTTCTTATTATCACCTTTTGGTGGGCCTTTTTGCCCTGATTTCGGGCTGCCTTTGCGTCCGCGTGGCTGTTCCTTACGAAACGCCTGTTTTCGGGCTTTAAAGACCATACCGGGGATCTCTGCGCCCCTCGTGCTGTCACCGGCCAGCTCGAGCACGGTTGATCCCGTAAGCCCGTCCGCTTCCTTCAACCGTACGGTCACAGGCGCACCAAGGCGATACACATAGCCTTTGCGACGGCCAATCAAGGCGTGCTGTTCCTCATCATGGACGTAAAAATCACCTTCCATGGAGCGCATGGGAACAAGCCCGTCAGCGTTGCTCTCATCAAGCGTAACAAACAAGCCAAAGCGCGTAACGCCGCTAATCCGTCCTGTAAACTCCGCGCCGACTTTCTCGCTCAAATAGGCGGCAGTAAAACGGTCAACCGCGTTGCGTTCAGCCATCATTGATTGACGCTCTGTCTGACTAATATGTTCGCAAATCTCGTCTATACGGGCCGTTTCGGCCTGATCTATTCCGCCGGATCCGAGCCTGTATCCACCGACCAAGGCGCGGTGAACCAACAAATCCGCATAACGACGGATAGGGGATGTGAAGTGAGCATATTTGTTTAAGGACAGCCCGAAATGCCCGATATTCTGTGCGCTATAGACGGCTTGGCTCTGAGAGCGCAGGATAACGGTAGAGATTAGCTGGGAATAGGGCAGTTTGGCGGCCTGCTTCAATATGCCGTTAATCTGTGCTGAGCGTGTGACTTGCCCTTTAGGCAGGTTGAGGTCAAAACTGGCGAGGAATTCACGTACAGAATCGAGCTTATCCGCGCTGGGGCTATCATGTATGCGATACACGCACGGGAATATATCAGGCGCACGCTTAGCCTCGATCGCTTGCGCCGCTGCCACATTGGCCAAAATCATGAATTCTTCGATTAATTTATGGGAATCAAGCCTGACGCGGACTTTCACGCCTGTCATCTCGTTTTTATCATTAATGATGATCTGCTTTTCGGGCATATCGAGGTCGAGAGCACCTCTTTTTTGCCGTGCCTGATCCAATACGTCGTAGACTGCGTATAAGTTATTGATAGGGCCTAGGATAGGCTCTATCGCCTTTTTATCTCCATCCTCACCTTGTGTTTCAAAGATATGCTGCGCCTCCTCGTAGGTAAGGCGTTTATGCGACTTCATCAGCCCTCTGACGAATTTATGCTTGATAAGATGCCCGTCATGGTCGATCCACATATGCGCGGCAAGGCATGCGCGCGGCTCATCAGGGCGCAGGGAGCATAAATCATTTGATAATGCTTCGGGAAGCATCGGAATAACGCGGTCAGGGAAGTATGTGGAGTTACCACGTCTTTGCGCCTCATTGTCTAACGCACTTCCGTGTCGCACATGGTATGATACGTCGGCAATAGCGACAACCAGATGGAAGCCGCCGCCCTTTATATCGTCCGTTTTCTCGGCAAATACCGCATCGTCAAAGTCTCTGGCATCTGCACCGTCAATCGTGACCAACGGAATGGCCCGCAAATCTTCACGGCCCTTGATATCCGGCACTGTCATACCGTCAGTTTCTTTTAGTACCGCATCGGGCCATGCTTCATCCAGCCCCGCTTCATGCAGTGAGATAAGGCTAATCGCTTTCGGGTCGCCCTGACGACCAAGAATGTCGATGATGCGGACTTGCTTGCGCTTTAAACCTCTTGAGGGTTGTAGCTCACCAACCGCCAAATCACCTTCCTTGGCATCATTAAGGTCCTCGGGGTGGACGATATATTCATCGCGTGATTTTTTATCGGTTGGTACGAGGACGGGTCCGTGCTTGTTATAGCGAATTTGTCCCAATACGCGACCACGTTCATTGTCTAACGGCTTTATAATATGCGCTTCATACATGGTCTCGGAGGCTCTTTCCAAGCGGACAAGCGCACGGCTGCCTTCTATCATATTGGGAAAGTGCTTTTTATCCGGCATGATCTCAATGCGGGGGGTGTCCCCCTGCAGCTTACTATTCCAATCGGTAGGTTTTGCGACAATGTCGCCATCAACTGATATGTCGATAACCTCGACGGTTGTTACACCCGGTAAACCTTCAGGAATACTGTATCCGCCGCCCGGTTGCTTGGTAACCGCTCCCTCGTTTTTAAGAGCCTTGAGGATTTGTTTGAGCGCAACGCGGTTCTCGCCGCCTTTGATATTAAAGGCTCGCGCGATCTCACGCTTTGTTTGCGGTGCTGAAGAGTTGCGTATGTAATCCAGTATGTCGGATTGTTTCAGATTGGCCATGCTCAGGCGCTTTTCTTTTTAGCGGCGGCTTTTTTCTTGGTGGTTTTCTTCTTTGCTGGCTTCTTCTTAGTCTCTTTGGGGGCTTCGCCCTTAGCGGCCTTCGCTGCTTCTTTAGCAGCATCGCGCTCCATTTTCTTTGCGATCAGATCGACAGCACGGTTCATACCGATGGTCATCACATCTTCATCTTTAGGGATAGATGCGAATTTTCCATCATGCTGCACAAATGGCCCGAATCGGCCAATACCGGCTTTGATCATCTTGCCCGTTTCAGGGTGTTCACCAACATCACGTGGCAGCGCGAGCAGTTCCAGAGCGATTTCCAGCGTAACATCACCAGGTGTCATACCTTTAGGAAGGCCCTGACGCTTCGGTTTTGGCGCTGTTGGTTTTTTCGGCTTTTTCGGGGCTTTCTTACCCTCTGCCTTCGCGGCTTTTTTTGCTTCTTCCCACGCGGCGATGTCCTTCTCGTACCCTTCCATATCGGGTGCGGCTTCCGGCGCGGGGTCAATCTGTACATAAGGGCCATAGGGGCCACGGCGCAACGATACGGTACGACCGGTACCCGGTTCTTCACCAAGAACCTTAGGCTCGTTCGCCAATTCCGCCATTTCAGCGCTTTCGCTTTCATCGACAAGCTCAAGCGGGCGGGTGAATTTACATTCAGGATAGTTCGAACAGCCGATAAATGCGCCGAACTTACCCAGTTTCAGTCCCAAACGACCATCGCCATGCGTGTCCTTACAGGCGCGGCATTCACGCGGGTTAGGGTTATCCTCGGTTGGTTCAAAGAAATGCGGTCCAAGCTCTTCATCCAGATAATTGATAACATCCGTAATGGTCAGCTCTTTTGTGCCATCAACGGCGGCTTTGAAATCCACCCAGAAATCACGTAAGGCTTGCTGCCACTCGAGATGACCGGCGGCAATTGCATCCAGTTCTTCTTCCAGATTGGCGGTAAATTCGTAATCAACATATTTCGCAAAGAAATTCGCGAGGAATGTGGTCACCACGCGTCCGCGGTCTTTCGGCACAAAGCGGCGCTTGTCCATTTCAACATAGTTACGGTCACGCAAAACCTGCATGATCGACGCATAGGTTGATGGGCGACCAATGCCCATTTCTTCCAAAGCCTTAACCAGTGTCGCTTCCGAGTATCTTGGCGGTGGCTGCGTGAAATGCTGGTTCGGTGTTGTGTCGACCAATTTTGTGGCCTCCCCTTCGTTCATAGGAGGAAGGCGACGGTCGCTATCTGCTACTTTATCGCTGTTTTCTTCGTCTTCGTCCTTTGTGCTTTCCTGATACAGTGTCAGGAAACCGTCAAAGGTCACAACGGAACCGTTCGCCCGTAAAATCGCATCATCCGTCCCGTCTGAAATATCGACTTTCATCTGGTCAAGCACGGCATTTTCCATCTGCGAAGCCATTGTACGCTTCCAGATCAACTCATACAGACGGCGTTCTTTCTCATCGCCCATCGGCGCGCCGGATTTACCGGGAATTTTGCTCAATTCGGTAGGGCGGATCGCTTCGTGCGCTTCCTGTGCGTTTTTAGCCTTGGATTTATAGAGGCGCGGCGCATCGGGTAGATACTTGTCGCCATACTCGCCTTTGATAACATTGCGGGCTTGCTCAACCGCTTCGTTGGACAAAGTCGTACCATCGGTACGCATATAGGTAATAAAACCGGCTTCATATAGTCCTTGCGCAGTGCGCATGGTTTGCGAAGCGCTCATGCCCAGCTTGCGGGATGCTTCCATTTGCAGCGTAGAAGTGATAAATGGCGGAGCAGGATTACGGCGAACCTGTTTCTTCTCGATTTTCTGAACCGATAGCGCCTTGCTTTGTATGCGGTCAACGGCGGCCTGCGCATCGGCTTCTGAACCTATGTCCATTTTGCCGAGCTTATTACCTGCGATATGGGTCAGCTTCGCCGTAAACGGAACACCGTCAGCAGTATGCAGCTTGGCTTCGATCGACCAGTATTCTTGTGGTTTGAAAACTTCAATCTCGGCTTCGCGCTCGCAGATCAGGCGAAGTGCAACCGATTGCACACGCCCCGCGGATTTAGAACCCGGAAGCTTACGCCACAATACGGGTGAGAGATTAAAGCCGACGAGATAATCCAGAGCACGGCGCGCCAGATACGCATTGATCAACGGTTGATCAAGCGGACGCGTATTATGCTCGAACGCATTCTGGATCGCGGCCTTCGTGATTTCATTAAAAGTAACGCGATGGACTTGTTTGTCTTTGAGCAAGCCGTCTTCGGCGAGCAATTCTTGGATGTGCCAGGCAATGGCTTCACCTTCTCTATCCGGGTCAGGTGCGAGCCAGATAGCATCGGCGTTTTTCACCGCGCGTTTGATATCGTTAACATGCTTGGCGCTGCGCTCGCCCAATTCCCATTTCATGGCGAAATTTTCATCGGGAAGAACCGAACCGTCCTTGTTGACCAGATCGCGTACGTGACCGAACGAGGCCAGCACTTCATAATCATCGCCGAGATACCCGCCGATTTTTTTGGCCTTCGCAGGCGACTCTACAATAACAAGGTTCGATGCGCTCAAAGGTTTATCCTTGGTTTTTATTCGTTCTGAAGCAAGCAAACGCGGCTGCCAGCTTCTCGTTTGATACGTCCGGCCAACTCTAATTCAAGCAGCACGGTTTGCATCACAGGAATCGTTAAATGGCAGGATCGAAGCAATTCGTCAACAGTTATAGGTGTAAAAGACAAATTGGACAAAACTGTTTCTTGTGCATTTTCGGGTACATCTTCGTCATTTGCAGGGGGTTCTGAAAAGCTGTTCGAGATGTGTAAAGGCTCACGCAACGTATTACCGGAAAAGCTGCGAATGATCTCAAGTACGTCATCGGCGTTGCGGATTAATGTCGCACCTTCACGGATAAGATGGTTCGGCCCTTGCGCGCGCGGGTCAAGCGGATGACCCGGTACCGCCATGACATCGCGCCCTTGTACTCACGCCAATCGCGCCGTAATCAAAGATCCGGAACGTGTAGTAGCCTCAACAACGATACAAGCTTTTGAAATGCCCGATACAATGCGGTTACGGCGCGGAAAGCTCTGCGCAAATGGTTTTTGTCCCCACGGACTTTCGGCGAGAACCAATCCGCGTTCTTTTATCTGCATAAACAGATCCATGTTCTCTTCCGGGTAAACAATATCAATACCGCCTGCCACAACGGCGATTGTCCCCGTGCTTAACGCGCCTTTATGTGCGGCGGTATCAATGCCGCGTGCAAGGCCCGAGGCGATAATTTGATCTTTGCTGCCCAAATCGCTCGCCAGCTTTTCGGCAAACTTACGCCCGTTCAAAGATGCGTTGCGTGCACCGACCATGGCGATACAGTTTTTATTGGCGAGGCTGATGTCTCCGAAATAGGAAAGGATAGGCGGCGCATCATCCGTCGCGGTCAGGGCGATGGGGTAAGCTTCGCACATCGCCGTGACAATATCGCCACCATGTTTTGTCAGCTCTTCATATTCAGCTTCGGTTGAAGATACAGGCGGCGCTGTTAATGGTTTTTTGCGCCCGCCGCGTTTGGACAGTTCGGGCAAAGCGTCAAGTGCCTTGCTGGCTGAACCGTACCTCTCGATAAGGCGATAAAATGTAATCGGTCCGACATTTTCTGTGCGGGCCAAACGCAGCCAGCTCAGTTTTTCAGATTGGCTTAACGCTTTACTCTGTATCTGCGGCTGGTTCATCTGTTTCTTTCTTTTTAGACGCACCGATCTTGGATTCTGTCCCCGCGGTCAGACGCTTAATGTTTTCC
>CAYGQG010000080.1:0-9032 GCA_964351955.1 uncultured Micavibrio sp.
GACGGTGTTCTATTTCGGACAAAACGACAGTTTGTTGACGCGCCTTGATGCGCCGAGTGCTTCTTTGGAAGATGGGCAATGGGTGTTCCAACAGGCAAAATTGCATAGGCCGGGCATACCATCATTGACGAAAAGGCAGGTTGTTCTGCCGACCAAGCTTACGATTGCTGATATTGAAGAGAGCTTCTCTTCGCCTGAGAGCGTGTCTTTCTGGAGCTTGCCCGGACACATACAGACATTGGAGCAGACAGGGTTCGGTGCAGACCGCCTGCGCGTATATTTCCATACTTTGTTGTCGCAGCCTTTGTTATTTGTGGCGATGATATTGCTTGCGGCTACGGTATCCATACGCCCACCGCGTCATGGCGGGGTGCTCGGCATGATTGCTTTGGGTGTCGGGATCGGTTTTTTCACCTTTTTTGTCTCGAGTTATCTGCAAGCGTTGGGTGCATCGCAGCAATTACCACCTTCTTTGGCGGCGTGGTCGCCCGCGATGATTTGTCTTTTGCTGGGAATTACGGCGCTGTTGTCGCTGGAAGATGGCTAATTTGTTGGAGTTTGTGACTTTTCCACACTTTTAAACGAATCCTTAATAACCGTAGGCAATACTCAGGGAGGGGTGGAAGTTCTTTTTCGTCTTTTCTAGTCTTGACTTAATCATCGTAATCAATCACTTAATAGGGGTTGCAAGGGAATATTCAGATGAAAACATCGATGTACAAATTTAAAGTTTTGGCCTTATTGGCTGTCGGTTCTTTGGGTGTGAGCGCGTGTTCAACCACCGAAACTCAAACAATCACAGTGGATTCCGTGACTATTCAGGATCCATATGAGGATACAAACCGGGCTGTGTTTGCATTCAACAATGTTGTTGATGATGCAGTTATTCACCCGATTGCCAAAGGATATAACACTGTTTTGCCAAGTCCGGTCAGAACAGGCGTTACAAACGTATTACGTAACCTTCGTAGCCCAGTAGATTTGGCCAACCAGGCATTGCAAGGCGATGCGCAGGGTGTCCATGACGTAGCGGTTCGCGCCGTTGTGAACAGTTTTGTCGGTGGTGCCGGTCTGTTTGATGTGGCTGCTTATGAAGGTATTCCATACGAATTTGAAGATTTCGGTCAGACATTGGCTGTTTGGGGCGTTCCACACGGCCCTTATTTGGTTGTGCCGATCATCGGCCCTTCATCTGCACGTGATTATGTCGGTTTCTTCGTAGACTCATATCTCGATCCTTTGCGCTGGTATCTCTTTAATATCGATGAAGAGGGAATTTATTACGGCAAAGTTGGTTTGCAGTATCTGAACCTTCGTGCATCGCTTGTCGATGTGCTGGAAGATCTGGAAAACAGCTCTATTGATTACTATGCCGCAACACGCAGTGCTTATTACCAGCAACGTGAGGCATTGGTGAATGATCAGGACTCCGGTGAATTTGCAGTTCCGGATATTCCAGATTACGACGATTAACCTAGAGAGTTTCTTTAATATGCTGAAGATTAAAAACGCGCGTTTGGGCCTTATCCTTCTGAGCAGTGCTGCGATTCTCGCAGGGGCTATGGTGGTTGATGCCTCCGGCGTTTCTCTTACTTCCATGGCTCATGCCGAGGAGAAAGAGGCGAGCGCTGCGGAAGGTTTTATTCAAAACCTGACAGATCATGGCGTTGCATTCTTAAGTGATGAAACGCTGTCCGTTGATCAGCAAAAGCAAGAATTCAAAACCATTTTGAACCGCGATTTCGATTTGAGTACAATCGGTCGCTTTGCGTTGGGACGTTATTGGAAAAGCGCGGATAAAGCCCAGCGTGATGAATATTTGAAGCTGTTTAAAGTGATGGTTGTTAATGTGTATTCACAGCGCTTCCAGAATTATAACGGGCAGAAAATCGAAGTGATTGGTTCTCGTCCCGAAGGTAAGAGAGATGTGCTTGTGTCTTCTTTGCTGAAGCAAAGCAGTGGCCCGAATGTTCGTGTGGATTGTCTCGTCGTGATAAGAATGGCAAATTCAAAGTCGTCGATGTCATTGTTGAAGGCGTAAGTATGTCCTTAACGCAGCGTTCCGATTTCGCATCCGTCATTCAACGTGGCGGCGGGAATGTTGAAGCATTGCTTGAACATCTGAGATCTTAAAAAAATCCCTTTTATAATTGTTGTTATGATGCGATCAATGCAAGGTCTCCTTGGACCTGGCCTCTGATCTGGTTCGCCGTCAAGTTGGCTCCGCGGTAGACGTTGCTGGTTAGTTGGCCCGCAGGGTCGCCTGCATTTTCCTGGAATGTCGATACGGATACGCCCATCCAACGCAGGATGTTGTTCGGTATCAAATCAACCAGTTTGAATGAGGCCAAGCCCATCAGATAGCAGATAATGGCGTAGATCGCGGTAAAGAAGAATTCGTCAATTGGTCCGCGTGCTACTTGCAGCTTAGCGATAAATTTAGGTGCGGCTGCGCCGTCCTGAATGAGCTGCTCCAGTTCGTTATCGTAACCGCCAACGTTGGAGACCACGAGGTCGAAAATCTGGTTTAATACGCTTACGAATGCCGAGAATACGCCGACACTGGCCACGAAGCCGACGATGATTAAGGTCGGTCGCAGGAATATCTCCAGCAACAAGAAGTAGCCGTTACTCGCGCCCGGACCGGGTAAGCCTTCCCCATCAATTCTTAAGTGTGCGAGCGCCCATAATGGCATCGCTACGATGGCCTCGAAAATACTTTTGAGCCACCCGCTTAACGCAAACATGAAATATATGAATGGCAGGAACGGCAGTACGTAATAGAGAATGATCGAAATGGCTACACTCGCGCCGACCATGGCCAAGAAGAACCCGCCTGCGGTTTTGGCTGCTGTTTTTTCCATGCCTAATTGTTTAGGAGCGAGGCCGCTAAGCCCTGATAGGGCTACGCCATAAGTTGCGTTACGCAATGTGTTTTCCATCATGCCCCGACCGATTGAGGTAAGCTGTGCGAGGGGGTGCACATCCGTGTTTCGGCGCATTTCAAAGATACCTTCGGTACCGAGGATGGAGTTTGCGGCTTCGATCAGGAAGTTATTGGTCGGGCGGTTGAATGTGGAATCAAGCCCGTAACCTTCACGTATCCAGTAATCATTTGCCTCGGACATAATGCTGAGCATTAGGCGTAAATCTTCGTCTACAATATCGAACAGGACGTTCAGGCCGATTTTGTTGGCCATGTTTTGATCAAACAAGTCTTTGGTGTCGATATCTTTGTTTTCAGCAACGTTTGAACGTAAAGCGTTTTCCATCAGCATCGGTAATTTAGTGAGCTTTGGAATGTTGAGTGTGGCTGTTGTTACGGCACCGTTCATTTCGGCTACACGGTTGTACCAAATCGATGCACCGGCCCAGCCGCGATCCAGAATTCCGGGCGGTGCCAGAAATGTACCGCCTGTTCGTTGTGTGGTGATGCCATTTGTTACGGCTGTTCGCGCCAGTCCTGTGTAGTAATCTCTTCTGCCTTCTCCCCATGCGCCGCTGTCGTCAAGTTTTGGCGTACAGTTCGGGTTTTGGTTCGGTGCCATGTCTTTATCGACCAAGCATTGTGCGTGTGTCTGGAATGTAGGATCGAGAGCAGGGTTCCACATCTCCAATAACATGTTGTAATAGCCTTCGAAGATTTCATTAGAACCGGGCTCGGCCTTGCCTTGTGTTTGCAGGGTAATGCTGCCGCAAATCGGTTTGACGTTGCCTTTATAGTATTCGAAGTCGCTTAGGAGAGAACCTGCATTTTCAGGGTCTTCTGAACCTAAAAGTCCGAAGACGATGTCGATGTTACCTTCATACACAAAGGCATTTGCTGCGGCGTAGTTGGTCGTAGAAAATAATTCAGCATTCGGGGTCAGCGGTTGGCTGCCCGGTGGGATAGTGCCCATAGTCTGCGGAGGTTGTGTACGGACGACATAACCGTCAATGAGCATATTGTATTTCTTGGCGTACGCTGCTTTACAGGTATGAATGATAAACATGCTTCTGAGCAAGTCCGTGACTTCGGGTATCTGTGGGGCACCGACCAGTTCGACCTGATCGTCTAAAAATGCGACATAGGGGTTGGTTACACCGCCCCCTGTATTGAAATAAGACCATGCATTTGTCGCGAGGTTTGATCCCCATTTTACAACTAGAAATGTGACCAGTTGTGCGCCGTTCAGACCTTCGTTCATTCCGCCGGTGTTTAAAGGCATCAATAGTGCAAAGAACATAATCAAGCGAACAGGGGCCCATGCTTTGTTAAATCTTTGTCCAAAAGGAATGCCTGTCTGCGCGGTTTCGGCGACGATGGCGGTTACCAGATATATGATGACCATGGCACCGATATAAAGGATGCCGAATGAATAAAATCTCAAAAGTTGGTGTAGAGCATCGTGAAACGGGAATGGATAAGCAGCGGGAGAGGGCAAGGCCACTCCGTTCATGTCCGTACAGGCAACGCCGAGGTTGGAGACGCATGAATTATACCAGTTATTGGCCGCCGTACCGTCACCCAGGCCAAATACGTAGTCCAATACCATAAAGGCGATGTCTTGATCCGGCCCTAAAGAACCGGCGGTTGCGCTAGGGTTTCGGAACATGTCCCGAAAATCGGTGAAAACCCCTATGGCAAAGGCGGGTTGCGATGCGTATAGCGCGGTAATAACCAATACAAACTGCAGAAGCAGCAAAGCCATTCCGACCAAAATCGTATAAAAGATGATGATCTGGTCAATATTCTTTCGGGAATAGACAAGGTTTGAGGAGGCTTGCGCGATTACATGCCGAATGCCGTACCGGCCAAAATTTTCTTGTTGTAAGTAAGGGTGTTCTGGAGACAGAAGCCGGACATTATTGAAGATAATGGCGATTATATACGCGGTATGCGCAAATCCGCTTCTGAAAAACGCAACAATCCGGGGAATAAAACCCGGAAGCATTGTGTATCTCAGAATGTCGTTTCGTGTTGCCATTGAATGTTCATGTCCTAGCTAACTATGATTAGTTTCCTGCTTTAGAGATTGAATCCAGACCCTTGTTCAGTGAACCGAGAGTCTGTTGTGCACCAACAGTAGATGTGCTGACCAAGCTCTGGCCTGAATCTTCGCGTTGATCGCCGAACGTCGCAACGGATTGTCCCATCCAACGCAAGATGTTGTTTGGAATAAGATCGACGAGTTTGAAAGATGACAGTCCCATCAAGTACACAATAATTGTGTAGATCACAGTGAAGAAGAATTCATCAACCGCTGAGCGCCAGCTGCCTACTTTGGGTAAATAGCCCGCAGGTGCCGATACTTCGAGGGTTGCGTCGAAACCCCCTGTGTTCGAGACAACGAGATCGAAAATCTGGTGCAGTACGCTGACCAACGCCGAGAAAATCGAGATACTGGCGAGCAAGCCGAAAATAATTAATATCGGTCGCAGGAAGACCTCGAAAATCAGGAAATACCCCGCTACGGCGGCCTGACCCGGCAAGCCGTTACCATCAATGCGTAAGTGTGCCAGAGCCCAAAGCGGTACGCCGACCATCGCTTCAAAAATACCTTTTATCCAGCCGCCTACAGCAAAGAAGAAGTAGATGAACGGCAGGAACGGCACGATGTAAAAGAGTACAAAGCCAGCTGTCAAACCGACCATAGCGGCTGTAAACAGGACACTGGAGAGCACTTGTTTTGTCGCGCCGATTGTCTTGTCGAAAATCGCTGGGATTGCACCACCGGCACCGATAGATACACCGGCGATTAAGTTCCTGATCGAAGCTTCGACCAAAGATCGTCCCACGCCCGCGAGCTGTGCCAATGGATGTGCATCATTGTTACGACGTATACTGAATAGACCTTCGGTACCGAAGAGTGTGTTCAAAATATCAACGGCCGCATTTCCTGTTTCGGCTGTCTGGGTTGAGGCAACGCCTCCGCCACTTTGCCAGAAATCAAAGGCCAGCCATAACGGGTTCGCGAGGGTTACCTCTTCTTCGGATAAACCTTCCGTGGCTGTTCCTGTGTTGGATGAGGGGTCAAAACGACGTTCAAAGTTGACGTTTTCTTCGCCCTGACGTTTTTCTGCATATACTTTTTCCATCAGTTTCGGATATTTACTCGGTGACGGTATGCTCAAGACGGCATTGGTAAGGCCACCATTCATTTCTGCAATACGGTTGTACCAGATAGCCGCACCTGCCCAGCCTTTTTGGCGTAAATTGGCATCAATTGCCCATCGTCCCGATGCCGCCATAGCGTCTAGCGCCGGTGTGCCGCCGACGATACCGACAATACCGGTTGTACCGATTACGGGATCAGGGTTACCGGTTAAAACTTCGCGGATATCGGCAGAATAGAAATCTTGTAATTCGGATCGATATTCAGCTTGGGGTAAATTGACCGGAGCCGGATTACAGGCGGTTCCGTAGCCTGGTAAGGCAACGGTTACACCAGCTCCGGTAACTTCCGACGCTGAAAATTGTGCGTATTTACAAATAAAGTGCTCGGGGAAGGTGTCGTTCGTCGTTACCGCGAGAGTCGCGCCGCCTTCCAAAACACTGAACCAGAGTTCGCGAATGATGAACCAATAATATTCCTGCATAATGCGCAGTCCCGGTTCGGCATCAGTTGCCGGCCTCGGGTCGCTTAATTCTAACGTCAATTCGCCGCATGTCGGTTCGACAAAGCCTTTTTCGGTTGGGAAACGTTCAACGGCCGTTGTTGTGCCGCCTTCGGCCTGGATCGTGTCGCTGCCTCGTTTTCCGAAGCGGATAATAACCTTGCTTTCTCCATCGGCGAAGTTGATCAAGGCATCATAATCCACCGCACCGAAGGCTGTAACAGCTGTATTTGTTACTGCCGAGAGAGGATCTTTGACTAAGTACATTTGGACGGGCAGTTGGGCGAGTGGGTCTCTTTCCTTACCTGCGAATGCGTAACCTACTGCGCAGGTCTTGGCTACAAACATGAATTGCAACAATGTACCGACTTCCGGAATATTCGGTGCAACGGCCATGCTCTGCCCCGTTGTATCCCCGTCGTTCAGCAGGTTGCTGAAACCTGCGCCATAAGAGGCGTTGAGAACGTCGTTAAAAATCAGCCATCCGTTTGTGGCGAATGAAGAACCGTATTTTGCAGCGTATAGAACAATATATTGTGACGAGCTGTAACCGAGTGTGATCGGGAAAACTAAGCCAAAGGCAACCACGAAACGAATGGGTGCCCATACTTTGTTAAAACGCTTGCCGAATGCTGTGCCGCTTTGTGCTGTTTCCAGTAGAACCGTTGTCAGGAAATACATGCTGATCATAACAGCGACGACTGTTAGAGCTGTATTGTATGTAAGGAATAGAGTGTGCAAACCGTCATGGACCGGCATAGGAAATGCGGCGGTTTGGTATGACCATCCATCAGGTCCGGTCGGTGCGCCGGCGACGGCAACAATGTCATTGCCGCGAACGTCGGTACAGGCGACTGCTGTGTCTGAAATACAGGAATCAAACAGGTCAGGTACACCAAAAACCATATCCAGCATTATGTAGGCTAAGTCTTGCTGTGGTGCGGCGGTTACAAAGAACCCACCAAAGTTGGTCGGCATTGCCGCAAGTGCGGGCTGAATGAAAATAGCCATGCCCAAAAAGCCGAGCTGAATCGCGATTAAAATAACCCCGATCATGACGGCAAAGAATAAAATGATCTGGTCAATGTTCTGTCTCGACAGGACAATGTTATTTGCAGCTTCGGCAATAACGTGACGTACGCCGTAACGCCCCATATTGGACGCTAATAAATACGGGTGGTTGGCAGGCAAGAGCCTAACTGCTCCATAAACTAGCGCAATGAAATAGGGAATGTATTGGAAGCCAGTGCCGAATAGCTCTTTAAACCGGCCTCTAAAACCAGGCAGGAAGGAATATCTCAGCAGTTGTTTATGCGTTATACTGCTCATGCTTTTTTGCCCCCTGCGGCGATTGTATCCAGCCGTTCCATCTTAATTCCAATCATGTCGTAATCGACAGCGAGATATCCATTCAACATGTAAACTGCTTCAGGTTGGATCGTCAGAATGTCTTGCGCCATTACACCTTTGTAACGTTCGGGTTCGCCAATATAATTAAAGGCGTAAATAGGAATACCGTTTTCCAGACCCAAATATTCGATGTCTTCTTTGATGTGTCTATCTGAACCGCCGCCGCCAGCTCGTCCTGCTGCGATGGCCTGGCCTAAACCTTTACCTGCCGTGTTGATACCACCAACGATTTGTTGACCGGCAGTTAAGCCACCAAGAGCCGCGTATTTTGTCAGGCTTTCAGTCGGGTCAGAGTTGATGTCACCGAAGGATGATACCCCTTGGCCCATCCAGCGAAGGATGTTGTCAGGGATTTTATCAATAAGTTTGAATGCGGTTGTCGCCAGAATGTAACAAATAATCGCATAGACTACTGTGTAGAAAAATTCATCGATAACACCACGTTTGAACTGGATCTCGGCAAAGCCGATAGACGGGTCACCATTGTGACCGCCGACATTCTCTGTAACGAGGAGCCAAATAAAGTTCAGGACGCGCACTTGTGCCGTAAAGATAATCATAGCGGCGACAAGCCCCGCTATCGAGAGCACCGGCCTGACGAATATCTCGAAGATAAGGAAATACCCATTTGCGGCGGATTCCCCAGGCAAGCCGTCACCATCCAGACGAAGGTGGGCAAGAGCCCAAAGCGGTACGCCGACCATGGCTTCGAAAATCGTTTTGACCCAAGAGGCTACGGCAAAATAGAAATATACGAACGGCAGGAACGGCAGAATATAGAACAGAACTACGCCTGCTGTCAGACCGATAAAGGCCGTGGAGGACAGGAAGCTACTCGCCGTATCGCCAAGACCGCCGCCGCCCTGCGCACCAAGAGCTGTTGCAAGACCACCACCGACGGCAAACATTGTTGAACCGGCAATGTTGCGAACAGTTGCTTCAACAAGACCTTTACCCATTGTCACGAGTTGTGGCAGTGGATGGATGTTGGCGTTACGTTCGGTCATGGCAAACAGGCCATATGT
>CAYGQG010000081.1:0-8947 GCA_964351955.1 uncultured Micavibrio sp.
CAAAACCAATACCCAAACCGATCGCACCACCAAAGACGGCGAAGAGTGAGAGGTCGAGGCCGGCGGAGGTTACCCCGATCAGCAAGGCAAAAACGACCAGAACGACGCGTATAACCTTGGCCAGCAAAACTTGCGAGGTGCGGGTTAGGGATTTGGTCTGGAAAATCTGGCGCTCAACGAAGCTGGAGAGGAAGATTGCAAGATAGAGCAATACACCCAGCATGAGTGCGCTTTTGATTACGGTCAGGGCGGAAAGCCTGAATTCACCGATGGTGAAAGCGAAGGTGTCCAAGGTGTTCGATGCGGTGTCGAGTACACCAAAGATGCTCAAAGCCGCGATGATCCATATAATCAAAGCAAAGAAGTTTCGAACTGCATTGTTGGCGATGAACTGGACAGCGATACGGATGGCGATCCATGCCAAGAGAACTTTCATTGTTCCCGTGGTCCAGCCAACGTCGATGCCGACATTGACATCGAAATTCAGCAGCAGGATGGCTTCGGTCGCCAGAAAGATGAGGGCCAGCGTGATCGTCGGGAACATCAAACGCGCCAGATTGCGCAATACGCGCCGCGCGGCGACGGGGCCTTTATAGTCATCGATACGGGCGTGAACCTTTTTACGGATAGCGCTGTAGATCAGGGCGGCTACCAAGAAACTGCCTAGAACGATGATTCCTTGATAGAGGGTATTGGTGTTGAACAGATAGATTCCGCACCAATCCATAATGGAATTCCACACGCGCACGATATTGAAATTTTCAAACATGGTTTTACTTTACACATCTCGCCCCTGTTCTAAAAGAGGAGACACATAATCAGTCCGGAATATCTTTGTCGGGGTGTTTGGGGTGTGACGTATTAAAAAATAGCATTATATACTAAAATTATATTGCGCGTTCCGCCGTTATTCTGTAAACAAACATAGCTTTTTGAGTAACTGCGGAGAATTATTGTGTCCAAAGCCACTGAACAATCTACTGACAACCCTGTTTTTCAGGCGAATGCCATTACCGTTGAACTGCCGCGTGCGTGGTTTGATGTTCCGCGTGATGTTCATCGTGATCCTTTGGGAATTCCGCCTTACGCGCATGGAATTTATGATGCTGTGGCTGAAATCGAGGGTGTGAAGGCGATTTACGCGGTTGCTGATAATGGCTATATCCCGCATCAGGGATTGAATATTGTGGCGCTGGACGAAAGTGCCGATGCGCAGAAAATTCGCCAAAGCATTATTGATGCAGTTGAGCGCGTGACACTTCCGACATACGGGTATAGCAAAAGTGCGGTTAGTCATTTTGAAGCCAGCAAGGCCCGTGTTTCGACAGCCGTTGTGCAGAGTAGTCACGGACAGTTTCCGTTCAACGGCGAAGAAGCACCGTTTGCGACGACATATTTGAGCCGATTGAATGATCGCGAAAACCCGATAGGGGAAGCGGGACGCTTGATCAATGCGTTTGATGGCGGTTTAGGGAATATGGAAGGCAATATGGCGGTTATTCACCAGTTTGTTCAGTCCGGCACCGATCCAGAGACGGAGCAAGCCACAGGCCATACCATTATTCGTGGTTTGATCCAGATTCATGGGGACATGGATGAGGTTAAAGCCCGTTTCCATACAGCGACCCGACAAGGTCTTGGCGGATTAGGATACGATACGTTGGCCCCACATCGGGTTTTGCCCGTTGAAGGATGGCCTGATAGCAGCCCTAACGCTTAATCGCTTTAAGCGCTGATCAATCTCACAGCTTCTTTAGGATAGTTTTCGCGGAAGTCGGAAGTCATTTCGTGTGGACGTGACATCAGACGGAAGAAGATCGGCCCGCAGAGCAGGTCGACAGCCATTTTTGTGTCCAGTGATCCACGGAATTCTTTAGATTTTTGACCTTCCTCGATGCTGAACTCGATCGCGTCGAGCAGGGGAATGAGGAATGTGTCAGAAAAGATTTTCTGTGCTTTCTGGTCGGCTTGTGCCTCGCTGAAGAGCTGGATAATTGTTTCGCCGTTGCTGCCGTCGAGGAGACGGATGAGTTTATCAAGTTGCATTGTTACTGCCTCGGCGTTGTTCTTAGGTGTCGGCAACGGGCTTTGGATACCCGGCTGGCTGACCAATGCATCCATTACAATTGCGGTTTTGTTCGGCCACCAGCGGTAAATTGTTGTCTTACCGACTTTGGCTTTTTTGGCGATGGCTTCGATGGAAAGATCTTGGACGCTGGAGCGCAAAAGAAGATTGTTTGTGGCTTTTAGAATCGCGTTCTTTGATTTTTGGCTGCGGGGGCGACCGCGTCTACGTGAGTCAGTCTGAGACGTTACTGATTGTTTTAAAGCCGCTTGTACCATATTCCACTCTCCATAAATTCAAAACGGTCAGTGCCGTATTTGAATGCGTGTTATCAAGTGAAAAGAGAATGCATCGGCACATGCTGTATTGCAACCCTAATTCTGCAAAAAAATGAAAAAAATGGGGGTAAAAAGATATAAGAAAGTTATAATATGCTATAGCTTATAGATTATTTAATTCCGACCCATGCCGAACCGTTACAGTACTGCATAATATTGTTATCGTCGTTGTAGATCATCTCACCTGCGACACCACGTGGAGATGCACATGCGCCGCCTGCTGTTGTACCGCTTTTGCGGATGCAGCGGACACGGAAATTGCTGGTTTTAGGGTCGTCGGCCATTCCGCCAGAGCTGAAGCCGACTGAGCGGGCCTGTGCTGTATCGGCTTCTGTTGATGACCAAAGTTTGCCGCCGCTAAAGCCGCCAACTGCGTTTGCATCAATTGCGGCACTGTTTGTGTAAAGCATGCTGAGTTCATCCTCGGCGGGCAGATACCAATCGTCTTTTCCGTGCTTGTTTAAGTTTGCGCATTCTTGAAATGCTGGAAAGCTGGCTAGAGGAGAAATTTGATTTTGGTTTGACTGACCGTCAGATGTTGAATCTGTTGCTATGTCATTTGCTCCTGTTGAGGTTTTCCATTGAATCTGTGCGCCGCCTGCGTCGTTCTGATCGGTTACGTAGATTTTTTCTGTGGTTGATCCATAGTTCATATCCCCTCCGTATAAAGAGCCATCGTCACAGACATCGCCGATATTCGGGCAACCTGTTACAGGGAGAGAGCCGCCACCGGTATTGGCGTAAAGCGTTGCGATCTCAGAGGCGGGCAAGACACGATTATAGTAACGGAAATCGTCGATGCGTCCCGCCCATGGGCGATCAGCGCTGGCGCGGTTTCCGACGTAGAGTTGTGCGTTGGTTGTGTTCACCGTGCCGGATGGGGCTACGGTTTCGGTTAGGCCCACGGCTACGCCGTTAATATACAGGATCGGATCATTGGCTGTGCTCGCATAATCATAGGTGACGGCGACATGATGCCATTCGTTCAGAGCCAGTGCATTGTCGGCAGTGTTCCATGCCGCGTAGCCGCCCGACCAACGTCCAAAATTCATATAGAGGCTGCCGTTATTGCCTTGGCTTAATATAGAATAGCCGTTTTCAAACAGGCGGCGGTTAAAGGACAGGATTGTGGGGTAGAACCAACCAGAGTATGTGAACGCCCCTGAATCATTGATAAGCGGGTCGTTGCCAGCATGGACGGCATCATCACCACCGTCGAAGTCGAGAGCACGGCCTGTGATGCCTGCGAGGCTGTCATTGGTTGCGTCCAGTCCGTTCTGTAACGTTCCGTCCAGCGCATTGCCGGAAAGATCGGCAGCCGTTGTGCCCGCGATTTCATCAAAAGGGAGGTGGAGGGCGAGGCCGGTATTTGTTCCGCCTGTTGATCTGTATAGGCTGTAGACATCTTCGGCGGAGAGGGTTGTATCATATATACGAACGTCATCGATTTGGCCGTTGAAGTATTCGGCCCCGTCGTTGCGCTGCCCTATATGCCAGTTTATAGCGTTCGAAGTGAAGGTGTTGTCATGGGTAGAGACGCTGTCCAGAATACCGTCGATGTAGAGATACATATTGGTGGCATCCGTCGTCGCGGTAAATAAATGCCATTGGTCATCATTATATGTTCCGGCGGTTGTTATGCCGCCTGTAGACCCCGTGATGCCGAATTCAATTTGTCCGGCATTAAATAGAAGCCATTTCTGGTTGCCGCCTGCGCTGTATTTGCTCAATATGCGCGAGATGCCGTTGGAGGAGGTTTTGGCCCAAGCCGAGATACTGAAACCGCCGCTGGCAAAGTCGGTGTTGTAATTTGTGTCTACAAAATCATCACCGCCATCGAAATTCAGGGCTGTGTTCGAAATACCTGCAATGCTTCCTGCCGTGAAGTCCGTACCATTGACCGTTCCGTCATTTCCGCTTGCCGAGGAATCGGTAGCTGTTGTGCCTGCGGTTTCATCAAGCGCCCAATGGCCTGTTAAATTGCCTGTCGGTTCTGTGTAGGTGATTGCGGCGGAGCCTGCGCCAGCGACTTTCGGGCCCATATTGATCCATGCTGTACCGTTGCAATATTGCATGATTCCTTCGGTGAAATTGTAACTGACTTCGCCGCCGATGCCGTCGGGAGATGTGCAATTATTGGCGATGCCTTGTGTCCCGCCGCCAGCTTGATATAGCTGTGCAACTTCGGTCGAGGAGAGGGCGCGGTCATATATATATGCCTCGTCGATCAAGCCCGGCCAACGAGATCCGGCTGTGCCGTCCGAGTTTTGTCCGATTGCAAAAAAGGCTGTAGGGGTGTCGTTCACCAGCCCCGTTTGCGGGACGTTGTCTACTTCCGTCCCGTCTATATACAGGCGCAGAGTAACTCCGTCATATGTGCCCACGACGTGTAGCCATTTATTCAGATCGCCCGTTGTTAACGGGTTCGGGGTTTCGGCTTGCAAGCTTGCGCCACCGTCATCTGTGGTGGATGCGAGGACAGCCAGACGATCGTCAGCCTTTTTGAAAATTCCGTAGCTGCCGTCGCGGCGCATCATTATGCGGCGGACTTCCGCGCTGGCTAGTGCGCTGAGTTGCACCCAAGCGCTTAAGGTGAATTGGTCGATATCGAACGGTCCGCCCGGCGCGGTTGTCGGGATCATTATCCGGTCGGTTGTGCCGTTGAAGTCGAGCGCGTTGCCGACACGTCCGGCTACGGTGTCGTCAGCGACATCGTTTCCTGATCCGTCAATCCATGTTCCTGCATAGTTGTTTCCGGCGACATCAGCGATGTTGGCACCGGATGTGTCGTTCAGTGGCCAGTATGCTATTAAGCCTGCTAGGGGTGGCCCTTCGCGGCCCTTCGCGCCGACGCTGATCCAGTCCGTGCCGTTACAATATTGCATGATCCGTTCGGCGTTGTTGTAGAGCATGACAGCTTCGTGTGCGGCATCGCAGGTGAGGGCTTCGGGGAAGCTGTTGGCGAGGGCCAGTACATCTTCGTGGGTCAGGGCACGGTCATAGATGCGGACATCGTCAAGCCGTCCGTTGAATTGGTTGCCGAATTGCTGGGATGCTATGCGAAGGGGCAAAGAGCCGTTATGCATTGTTGCCGGAATACCCGTAGTATCTTCGGTGATCATCACTCCGTTTATGTATAGGCGTGTAAAGGTGTTGCCTTGAAATGTGGCGCAGACATGCGTCCATTCGTTTGAGGTGATGGTGTTTGCACCTGTGTTTATTGTGCTGCCGAACAAGGTACTCGGTGTGAACGCGATTGTCTGGGCCCCGTTGTCCAGCATCAGGAACCAGCCGTGGAATCCAGATTGCCATTCGGCGATCAGCATTTCGCGCTCGATTAACGGGTCCACGCCGCGATAGTCATACCAAAGGCAGATCGAGGATGCGGGTTGCGCGGTGACGATGCCGATATTGCCCATATCGATATAGTCGTTACCGTCAAAATCGAGGGCATCATTTATCTTGCCGTTGACGCTGTCATTTGCGCCGTTTAGGCCGTTTGTCATCGTGCCGTTGAAACCGCCGCCGCTGGAATCCGTGGCGGTTGTTCCTGATGTTTCGTTGAGTTTCCAGTGTCCGACCAGATTAGAATCAATATCCTGTGCTATCGCGGGCGCAGCCAAGAGTGCTGCAAACAGGGCTGCTTGCAGGGAAATTTTTCGGATGCGGTGGTAAAAATCCCTCACACAAATCCCCAAATAATGATGCGATCTCGCTATCTTACTATTATGACAGGGTTTTTGTTAAGGGCCGTTTAAGATTTAGTCACAAAATAATGCGTTCCCCAAAGAGAGAGGGGAACGCAAAAAAGTGTTTAAAATGAATACTGTAGGCCGATTGTGAAGCCGTAATCACGTTTCATTTGCGGGCCGTTCAGGTCCTGATATAGCGGTGCGGTGAATTCGCCCGCTATTTGTGCACCTGCTAGCTGTTTTTGCGGGACAAGGTTGAAACCGATACCGGCTTCGACGAAATCACCACCATAATTGTTTGGATCAGCCGTTGTTACAGGTGCGGCGATGAGTGCGTCTGCACCGTCGATTTTGCCGACATGTTCCGCCGTTACGCGGGCCGTTCCGCGCAGCCATGGTGTGAATTGATATCCGCCCCAGCTGCTGATTTTATGCTTGTCGCCCAGAGAGTAGTTCTGGTCGTTTTCGCTTTCCAGACGGATGGTGGCGGCGTATTGCGCACCCCAGCTCCAGACATCGTTATGTCCCGTATAGGTCAGACCGGGCAGGGCATCATATGTACCCGAACCGAGTTGCATTGCGTAAGGCAAGCGCAGGGTCGGTGTTGTGCCCATCGGTGTCAGCACGGTGTCTTGTTCCTTGATTGATCCCGTCGGGATCGACAAAGACGCGTTGAGGTGAACATGGTGGGTGTCGTCCTCGTATAGTTTGAACATACCGCCGACGGAGGTGTCGCCCCATCCACTGGATTCGGTTTCGAACTCGCCCAGACGCGTTGTGCCCGCACCGCCCGCGAAGGTGATGTGGTTCATGTTTTTTTTGATATAGTTGGCCATTGCCATCGCCGTGAACCAGTCGGTTACGCCGTACATTGCACCGAACATATGCATCTGCATGGTCATTTCATCAGGAATGACGCGAAAGCCTGCCGGACCCGCATTCGGGTTCGGGAAGGCGGCGGCGTTACCAACGATGTCTTCGGGGGAAAGATCATTCGTACCGTCACGCATGTCGCTCATCTCCATACGCATATAGCGGTAGGAAACCATCCATTCGCCTTTGTCATGCATGTGTTCGCCCATCACGCCGATAGGGGCGTGGATGGAGCCGTGATCACGTGTGCCGGAGGCAGTGATGCCGTGGTTGTCATGTGTTTCGTTGCCGTGGGCGTGTGCCGCGACAGGGGTGAGTAGTGTTGCGGCGCATAGGCCGAGTTTTAGAATCGATTTCATTGTTTTGTCCTAATTGTAAAAGTTAAAAATGGAGGGTTAGGACAGTGTGGGTGGGCCGCGGGTTTGATGTGCGCGTGGCGGGGTTTGTGCGAATAAGAGGGTGTTGGCCTCTATATCTACTTTTTCAAATGCGGGAGTATTGGTTGCTACGGTTACTATCGAAGGTGTGAGTGCCGCCGCATGAGAAGCCGAACAAACCATGCAGTTTTGCATGTTTTTTTTCGGCGGTTGCGGGACTTCGTTGCCGTTTTTATCAATGACGATATCGCGCGTGCCGTAGCCCGAACAGATTGTGATTTGTAGAGCGCCCGTTGCTTCGGCAAGAACAGGTGCAAGATGTGCGCTGACCTGCATGATGGCCGCGGTGATTGCAAGAACCTGAAAAAAGCGTTTGGCAAAGTTCATATCGGCCTTTATGGTGCAGCGCACCCGAAAAAACAAGACCTAAAGTAACGTCCTGAATAATCAGGGAAATACGGTCAGTATTATGGTAAAGTTTGCGCAAAACATCAATTTCGTGTAATGTCTGTGCATTCCAGAATAAGCGGTGAACGCAGGTTTTGAAGGGTTTAACACCTTAATTAAGAAAGGGAGTATATATGGAAGTTTGGATCTTATTTAACGAAGAAATTGAGTCCTCTTCAGCAGAGGCATTTGAAATTCGTCGATTCTTGTCCGAAGGACGTGAAATGGGAATCGATGTGAAAGTTTTCCACCCTGAGCAATTTGATCTGGTGGTTGACGAAGATAATAAAGATACGATCCTTATTGACGGTAAACCGACACCACTTCCAGATTTTGTACTTCCACGTTGTTACGTGATTGATAGCGGATATTTTTCACTCGCTGTCGTTCGTCAGTTGGAGCGCATGGGCGTTCGCATCTTTAACGACTCCGCGTCGATCGAGATGGTTTCCGACAAGATGCACACGCATCAGGCATTGGGCGAGAGTAATATCCCTACACCAAAGACCATGTTGGGTAAGTTCCCGATTGATATTGATTTGGTCGAGCGTCATATCGGTTTTCCGATTGTTGTGAAGACATTGCTCGGTGTTAACGGTACTGGCGTGTTCTTGATCGATAACCACAAATCATTCGAAGATTTGATGAGCTTGATCGAGCAGACCAGCCCCGACATTCAGCTTATCTTCCAGAAATACATTGCGATGAGTCATGGTCGTGACCTGCGCTTGTTCGTTGTTGACGGTGAAGTTGTCGCGTCTATGGAGCGTCGTGCGAGTGATGGCGGTTTCAAGGCTAACTACACGCAGGGTGCAAAGGTTGTCGAGTTTATTCCTGATGACGAAGCGCGCGAGATTGCGATCCTTACTGCAGAAATTTTGAACTTACAGGTTGCCGGTATTGATCTGCTTTATGATCAGGGCGGCTACACGGTTTGTGAAGCGAACACCTTCCCGGGCTTTCGTGGTTTGGAACAGGCCTGTAAAGCAACCGGCCTGAACGTGCCGCGTGAAATTTTCACCGATATGCTCAACGAGCTAAAAGCCAGTGAAGCCGGAGAAAGCAAGCAGGACATCAAATCCGCCTAAGTTTTTGACCTCATCTAAAATTATGTGCTAGCGTTTTTCATCCCATACTAAGGAAGAAAGCACGCGG
>CAYGQG010000082.1:0-4596 GCA_964351955.1 uncultured Micavibrio sp.
ATTCTCGGACCGATATGCGAGACTGGCGATACATTCACAACCGACCGTGAATTACCGGAGATGAATCCCGGTGATCTGGCTGTTATCCAATCCGCAGGCGCTTATGGGTTCTGTATGGCATCAAACTACAATACGCGTCCGATGCCGCCGGAAATATTCGTTGATGGTGATAATGTCGCTGTCATTCGACCGCGCCAGACCTATAATGATATAATAGGTATTGAAAACATTCCTGACTGGATTGGCCAAAAAGAATAAAGACTGGACGACCCGTTCCCCATGAATAGACGCGCTGACAGAGATAAATATATCGAAGAAAAGTATGTCGATAAGCGCAAACGGTTTCCGCAAAAAATTCAACGTTTGAAAAGACAGAGTTACTGGATTCTGTTTGCCGAAGAGTTCGGCCTGCGGTTCTGGCGCTTACTTAGCTGGTTGATGGGGTTTGCCGCGCTGTGGTTGCTCAACATTCCGCAGTTATTCGGTGAATTCGGGCATGTAGCGATTGCGATCATCGCGCTTGTCGGCATAGCTTATTTCATCCGCAAAGATGTCAGGTGCTTCAAGAGACCAACCGAGGAAGATGTGCTGCGCCGTATCGAGGGGAGCAGCGCGGTTGCGCATAGACCGCTGACTTCTCTTCACGACACACCGATCGACAAACAACAAAGTGCGCTCTGGCAACGAGAACAAACCCGCAAGCAGACATTGCTGGCGAGTTTAAAAGCCGCAAAAAGCCGTAATATTCTGCCGCAAAAAGACCCTTATGCTTTACGTCTTGCTGCTCTCTTGGCGTTATTCTGCGGTTTGATTGTCGCGGGGACAGCGTGGAAAAGCCGTATTCTAAGCGGGGTTTTACCCGTACCGCCGAGCATACAGACACAATTTGCGAACACCCACGTATCACTATGGATTACGCCACCCGAATATACAAAGGCGGAACGGCTTGTTTTAAGCCATGATCAGGATACTGCACTGGATATTCCGCAAGGCAGTGTGTTGAAGGCGTTTTTGAAAAATGATCTCGGCGCATGGACCATGTTGTTCTTTAAGCCTTCTATCCAATTCGGTGACGAGAAATTCGAAATGACGAAGAGCGAAGACGGTACGTTCTCTCTCGAGATGGCTGTACCGGATACGGAAGCGCTCACACTGAATGTAAGCTGGCTCAAAAGCCAGAGCTGGGATGTGAATCACATTCCCGATCTGCCGCCTAGTATTTCGACCGTAGAGGAGCAAAAGACACTTTCGGACAGCCAGCTTCAATTCATGCTCAGCCTGTATGATGATTACAGCGTTGAACGCCTAGAGATGCGAATGGAGCTTGACCCCGTGGTTGAGGATGCGCCATTGGGCGAAGCGATTGAAATGCAGCGTTCCGTGCTCTCCCCCGCCGCTACGGATTTTCAGATGTCGCCTGTTTACGACATGACCGCGCATACATGGGCGGGCTTGCCGGTTGTATTCAACTTCACCGCTATCGACCACATTGGTCAAACAGGTACGCTGGAGCCGATCAAAATCGTTTTGTCCGAGCGTGAGTTTACACACCCGATTGCCAAGAAGCTGATCGAGCTGCGTAAATATATGGTCTGGAACCCTGAAAGCTCTTATCGCGATGCGTTTATCGCCGTTGAGGGGCTTAAGCGTCTACCGAAAAGCTTTAATCACGATACACGGGTGTATTTATCCTTAAGCGTGATGAGTGCGCGGATGAAATATAACCAGCCTTCTATCGAGACATCGATGAGCCTGATTTCTATGCTGTGGGATACTGCACTGAGGCTCGAAGACGGAGATTTAAGTCTGGCGGCCCGTGATTTGCGCGAAGCCCAACAAGCTTTGGAAGAAGCCTTACAAGACCCGAATATCACAGAAGAAGAGATCGCAAGATTGATGCAGGATTTGCGCGAGGCGATGGCGCAATACATGCAATCCCTCGCCCGTGAATTTGAAAAACGTATGGCGGAGCAAGGATTGGAAATTCCGACTGTGCCGCCAGAAATGCTCGAAGACATGATGGATATGGAAGACTTCGCGCAGATGATGCAGCAGATGGAGCAAGACATGCTGAACGGCGATCGTAGCGCTGCGCAAGATATGCTGTCTCGTCTTGAGCGTATGATGGACATGATGAACCCGTCGATGGAATTTTCCATGCCGCAGGACATGCAGACCATGCAGCAATGCATAAACGAGCTTCAGCAACTTATCGAACGTCAGGAAGATTTACGTGACCAAACCGCCAAACAAGCGGATTTGATGCGCACACTCGAAGGTTTAGGCATGAGCCGCCCTAGTCAGGGCAATGAGCCACCGCCATTTATCAACACGGAAGAAAACGTCGCCGAGCAAGAAGCTCTACGCATTATTCTCGGACAATTGATGCTGGATGCGGATCAGAAGCTCGATGAAATACCGGAGAATATGGGATTGGCCGAACAAGCGATGCGCATGTCTTCACAAGAGCTACAGAGCAATCTGCCTGATTTATCCGTTCCTTATCAAGACGAGGCCATTGAGCATTTGAAAAAGTCACAGGAAGAATTACAGCAAAAGCTCCAACAGCGCATGAAACAGATGATGGGATTTTCTATGGCCCGCCCTGCGCCGGGGCGTATGGATCCGTTGGGTCGTCCATACGGGCAAGACAGCGACGAGAACGGCCCGCCATTAGGATCGCAAGTTGAAGTACCAGACGAAGCCGAGAAGAAATGGGTTCAGGATATTCTTAATGAGCTGCGTCGCCGTGCGGGTCAGCGTGAGCGTCCTCAGGAGGAGCTGGAGTATTACCGCCGTCTTCTGAAACGGTTTTAGGCTCACCCTCTTCTTCCTTATCCGCATTCAATACAAAATGTAATTGGACATGGTCGGCCTGTTCAACATCCCCTTGATACACCGTTCGGAACGGCAAGCCACTTTCGGCATCCATGATATTTGATGGCGGGCGCAGAACGGTTTTATCAATCACCTTACCTGCTTCGTCCCTGATAGATGCTTCGATTGGGTGTAGGGTTTGTATTTCAGATGTTTTATTGATGATCGTGCCTTCGATCAAAATTGATTCTTCATTCAAGGCGTTGACCTTCACACGATCAAACACCAACCCTTCGCCAGGCACAGACACATCGAAACCGAACATGTGATAGAAGCCAGCAGAGGCCGGAAACGCGGTATAAACAGCAGGTTTAAGCGCGAGCAACGCGCCGAAAACGGCAACACCAGCCACGGCGGCGGCCAAGTACCCCGCGGCGCGTCCGCCTTCTTTGGTTTTTGATTGCTCATCCGTGTCGGCATCATTTTGCTGATGCTCTTCAACATATTCGTTGAACGGCTTAATCGCATCGGGGATATCTTCGTGTTCTTGGGTCAGGTATGTATCCGTGCCATCTGCTCCATCGTCCGAACCGCCAAACAGCTCATCTTCATCGGGTGTTTCAAACCATTCCTGCTCGCAATTCGAACACTTCACAGTTCTGCCGTCAGGGGCTAAAGCCTGCGCGGACAGTAAAAACCGTGTGGTACAATTGGGACAAGTTAAAATCATTAGATACAGACGCTTCTCATGGAACCCCTTATCTTGTATTTATATGGGTTAGCACCCTAAGGAGCAAGAGACTCTCAACCTCAAGGAGTAAGAATGCTGGGCACAATCCGTTTAGTCGCTCTGATAACCATTACGATTCTGGCTGTATCAAACAATGCCATGGCGCAAAATTGCGAGATTGAAAACCGTGCCTGTGTGCTTGAACACATCGAACAGCTATCGAGCGAGATTGAGCGAGAATCATGGAGAGATCAGACTTACCGCGAACTTGCAAAGACCAAGGCTTTCGACGGAGACATTGATGGCGGCCTCGCCATTGTCGATAAAATACAAAACCCCGACACAAAAGCCCTGACTATTCGCGGTATCGGCATGGCTGTTGCGGATAATAAATTGCCTAAAGAACAATATGATGCGGCGTTCAAAAAATTACGCGCAAAAGCCGAAACCATAGACCACCCACCATCATATGCGATTGCACTCACCTATATCGCCATGTCTCAGGCTTTTGCCGGTAACAATGAAGGCGCATGGGCAACCGCAGCGGATATGGAGAATGATGCGCTTCGTCATAAAGCGTATGGTGAGACAGCGGAAATTCAGGCCGAGCATGGCGATTTCGTATCGGCGAAAACCAGCATCTCACGTATTGATAGCCTCTCATTTCGTAATAAGGCGTATGCAATTGTTTCTAAAATACTGGCTGATGGCGAGCATCACCAGCAAGCGCTTGATGCGGCAATGTTGATCGAGAATGCTTATAAAAAAGCCAATGCCTTGCAATATGTGCTCGATGCGCAAAAGCCGCGTGATGTTGAAAAACACAAGAAAGCCGCCGAATGATCAAGTTTGAACATGTAGGGCTGCGCTACGGTATCGGACCAGAAGTTTTGTCCGATGTGAACTTCACGCTTGAGCCGGGTTCTTTTCATTTTCTGACCGGTCCGAGTGGCGCGGGTAAAACTTCGCTTATGAAGCTGATGTTTTTGGGGCGCAAACCAACCCGCGGCCTCGTCACCATGTTCGACCAGAACGTCTATGATATGGAC
>CAYGQG010000082.1:4606-7671 GCA_964351955.1 uncultured Micavibrio sp.
GATATGGACCGGGCAAAGCTTTCGAAACTGCGTCAAAAAATCGGCGTGGTGTTTCAGGAGTTCCGCCTACTGCCACATTTATCGGCGTTTGATAACGTTGCCCTGCCCCTGCGCATTACGGGCCACCGCGAAGCCGAAATCAAAAGCAATGTTGATGAATTGCTAGAATGGGTTGGCTTGGGCGATTACAAAAATGTTCTGCCGCTGACGCTTTCAGGGGGGCAGCAGCAGCGTGTTGCGATTGCGCGCGCCGTGATTGCGCGCCCCAAGCTTCTTCTTGCCGATGAACCTACAGGAAACCTTGATGACAATATCGGTTTCCGCCTTATGCATTTATTCGAGCAGCTGAACCGTATGGGCACGACAATTGTGATCGCCACGCACAGCCAGAGCATTATGGAGCGCTTCGGGCATCCCCGCCTTGTTCTGGATGCGGGGACATTGCATGTGCATGAGCAAGCGAACTGGGTGCAAAAAAATATCGAGGGTGTGTATTGATGTCACGGTTTCGCAAAAATAAACGTCTGGGCGTTGCCGATGCTAAAGGGCGCTATGATCTGCCCCTAAATAAAAGCACAGGATCGAATTTTATGATCGTACTGGTCGCGTTGATGACGTTTCTGGCGATGATGGCGTTGAGTGCGACGTTCTTACTGAACAGTGTTACGCATCACTGGTCATCAGGACTGGAAAACAGCCTGACCATTGAAATTCCGGCGACAGACAAAGCCGGAAAGCTGCGCAATCAAGAAGAGATAGAAGCACTTTCTACCCGCATTAATGACACGTTATTGCCCTTCGCCGAGATCGAAGCAGTGAATGTTCTTTCACGGGAAGATATCCAAGACTTGGTTTCACCATGGCTGGGGGAAGACTTAAGCGCCTCGGACATGCCACTACCGGGGTTGATCTCGGTGCAATTGAACGCCCGTAATGCGGAGGGGTTAAAATCAGTTGAAGATGCGGTTCAGGCCATAGCGCCTGACATTAAGATTGATACGCATGAAACATGGCTGAACGATATATTGCGTCTGGCGGGCACATTGAAAATTTCTGCTTCACTGGTCACGTTGATCATCGGTTTTACAACGATTACCGCGATTGCGGGAGCTATTCGTTCCCGTATGGCGGAGCACAGAGACGACATTGAATTACTGCACCTCATGGGTGCGAGCGATATGTACATCACCAAGCAGTTACAACGGCATGCGCTCATTCTGACGATTAAAGGCAGTGTTTTCGGGCTGGCCGCCGGAATGGTGATTATCGGTTTGATGTCGCTTATCGGGTCATCAGACACACCCGTTATGCCGGGACTTACGCTGAGCATATTGAATACAGCGGGTTTGCTGCTGCTTCCTATCGTCATTAGTTTTATCGCATGGATAACTGCACGTTTTACGGTCTTGCGTGTACTGGGTCAGATGCCGTAAAACATTTGCATCATGAAAGCCTTCAAAAAATTTCTGGTGATTTGCCTTTCTGTTCTGGTCCTCTGGGCTGCGGGCTTTATTGCGTTCACGATTTCAGTCGTGAGCATGAGCCCGCAAAGCGTTGATGAAACAACAGACTCCATTGTCGTGCTCACGGGCGGGCGTGATCGTGTAGAAGAAGGCTTAAAACTGTATGCTATGGGTCGCACATCGCATTTATTCATCAGCGGTGTACACGAAGACGTAAAAAAGCGTGAAATACTGGGACGTTGGAAAGGCGACAATGCCCTGCCACCCTGCTGCGTCACCTTAGGCTACGAAGCCACAACAACGGAGCAGAATGCGCAAGAAACACGCAAATGGATTGAGAGCGAGGATTACAACTCAATCCGCCTTGTTACGAGCAATTATCACATGCCGCGTGCTTATGCCGAGTTAGCACACGCATTGCCGAATATCGACATTTATCCGAACCCGATGAAGCAACCCGATCTCGATTACCTCTCAACCCGTTTTATCAAGCTGGTGTTTGTTGAGTATCACAAATGGATGTACCGCAAGGCAGTCTTGCTTATCACGCCGCAAAAGCCACTGAAGCAAACGGACGCGTAAACTATGAAGCCTGCGATTATCCGTTCAACAGTTTTCAATCTGTTCTTTTATATTGTCGTTGGCGTGATGTGCGTTGTGATGCTACCGACACTTGTTCTGCCGCGTCGTTTTTTCATGGGCACAGTGCATTTGTTCGTGCACACCGTTGGATTTCTTGAGCGAACATTACTCGGCTTAAAATATGAAATTCGGGGCGCAGAACATTTACCGAAAGACGGTTCATACATCCTCGCGGCGAAACATCAATCCGCCTATGAGACGATGAAGCTGCATGTCTTGTTCAAAGACCCTGCTGTTATTTTGAAGAAAGAACTGCTGCTTATCCCGCTGTGGGGTTTGTATTTGAAAAAAAGCGGTCCGATTGCAATTGACCGCAGCACACCCGATGCTGCTATTGAATCTATCCAGCTTGGTGCGAAGCAAATCAAAGCGGAAGGTCGTCCGATTGTTATTTTTCCGCAAGGAACGCGCGTTAGCGTTGATGCAACGACAGCACAAAAACCGTATAAGGTCGGCGTTGCCCGTATTCAGGAAGCGACCGACTTACCGATCATCCCTATGGCGATGAATGCGGGGCTTTTCTGGCCTCGCAATAGCTGGTTTAAATCACCGGGTACGGTTGTTTTTGAATTCCTGCCCCCTATTGAGCCAGGACTATCACGCGAAGAATTACTCAAAAAACTGGAACACACAATCGAACCCGCGAGCATCAGCCTTATGAACGAAGCCAAAGAAAAACAGCTTAACAAATCATCAAGTGTTAGAGGTTTGGCATTTGGTGTGCTTGGAATATTTATCCTGTTGTTTGCAGCTTATAGCGCGCTTTGGTTTTACGTTGCCGGCGAGATCAAACGCCAATACCCGCTAGCGCTTGCAGATTTGATGGATGCCGACACGCAACCGCAAACGCCGATTATTACAGGGTTTCCCGGTAAAATACGGATGGCAGTGGATCAGGAACGTCTTGTCACGCCTGTTGCAAATTTTGAGATTCAAACTATACGCGCGCATGGATGGCCG
>CAYGQG010000082.1:7681-8871 GCA_964351955.1 uncultured Micavibrio sp.
GTTCCCGAACGCACCATTCACGCTGACGACAGGGCCGATCAACGCGCGCAGCTTTCGCTGGCGTGATCCGCTTACGTTCGATTCTCTAATGGCTGTTGTAAACACGGACGGGCAAATTCTGAATGTACGCGACAGTGAATTAAACAGAGGTGATTTCAGCGCTGTCTTAAAAGGTACTCTGGACCTTAAACAAGAGCCTGTGCCCGCGCCCGACATGGTGATTACTCTTAATAATCACAAGTCCTTTTTAAAAGAGCTGGTTAACGCCGAGATTATCGATAAACGGTCTGCGTCATTTGCCGAAGGCGCGCTGATGTTTTTTGTGAACAAAGAAGGTGCGATTGAAGTACCGTTAAATCAAAACGATAAAACCATCATGCTCGGGCCTGTGCCGTTGATTGTTATTCCTGAACAAATCACAGAAGCCCCGCGCAGGCGTTCTATTCCTCTGGACTCTCTTCAGGAGCCAAACGGCGCATCACTTTCGGGTTCGGATAGCCTTCAGGTCCCATCTCCATAATTTCACGGCGAATTGATCGTGTGCGTGTGAATACGTCTTCGAGGTACTCACCATCGCCGCGACGAATCGCGCGCTGCATTCCTGTCAGGTCCTCGTTAAAGCGTTGCAGGATTTCCAGCACCGCTTCACGGTTATTCAAGAACACATCCCGCCACATGATCGGGTCAGAGGCTGCAATGCGCGTAAAACCACGAAAACCAGATGCGGAGTATTTAATCACTTCGGATTTAATGTCGTCTTCCAATTCGTCCGCCGTACCTACAATTGTGTAGGCAATCAAGTGCGGCAAGTGCGACGTAATCGCCAAGACCAGATCGTGGTGATCCGCGTCCATGATTTCGATCATAGAACCGCAGCCTTCCCAAAACGCCGTGACCTTCTCAACCGATTTAATCGGTGTAGCCGCAGACGGGGTAAGAATGCACCAACGACCATCAAATAATTCAGCAAATCCAGCTTCGGGACCAGAATGTTCAGTACCCGCAATCGGGTGTGCAGGAACAAGATAGACACTTTCGGGGAGCAACGGCTCAACCGCATCGATCACGGCTTTTTTCACCGAGCTAACGTCGCTTAGAACTGCGTTCGGTGCCATCAAAGGGCAAATCTGTTCCGCTACGTCTTTAATCACGCCGACGGGCACAGCCAGAATCACAAGATCGCTACCGAT
>CAYGQG010000083.1:0-8777 GCA_964351955.1 uncultured Micavibrio sp.
CCGGGATTTGTCGGCTTTGAAGTGGGCGGATCGTTAACTGAAGCCGTCCGTCGCCGTGCGTTTCAAGTTGTCTTGTTTGACGAGATCGAAAAGGCGCACCCCGATGTGTTTAATGTCCTGCTACAAGTGCTCGATGATGGTCGCCTGACGGATGGTCAAGGTCGCACGGTCGATTTCAGCAATACACTGCTGATCATGACCTCGAATCTCGGCGCTGAACATCTTGTGAATCAAAAAGACGGCACATCGGTAGAAGAGGTGCGTGAACCCGTAATGGATGCTGTCCGTGCCGCGTTCCGACCCGAATTCCTTAACCGTCTGGATGAAATCCTGCTGTTCAAACGTTTGAGCCGTGAGCACATGACGGGAATCGTTGATATCCAGCTCAAATATCTGGATCAATTGCTTGCCGACCGCCATATCCATCTCGATATTGATGAAAAGGCCAAGGTCTGGTTGGGTGACCGCGGGTATGACCCCGCCTATGGGGCAAGGCCGCTTAAGCGGGTTATCCAGTCGGAGTTACAGAACAAGCTCGCTGAAATGATACTCAGAGGCGAAATTGCCGATGGCGCGAATGTCAAAATCAGCGAGAAAAAAGGCGAGTTGGTCTTTGATGTTAAGAACATCCGTAAAAACGAAGATGATTCTGACATTAAATCTGTCGCTTGATTTAACTTACTCACCACGCATTGCCAGCCATCGCCATTTCGGATATTCTATCAGGTGTAAGTCTTATCCTTTCTGGATCTTTTCGACATGCTTAAAAAAACAGTTTCCCTTATCCCTCTCATGCTTATCGGCGCTTGTGCCTATGTGCAGGATGGCGCGATTCAGCCCGTGGAGTTTAAAACTCCGGGCGCGAGCAATGCCGTTTGTAACGTCTACATCGAGAAGGTGAAATACGTGGTACGTCCGCCGCAAACGGTGAACCTCTTTAAATCTTACGATACATTGAAAGCTGATTGCCTTGCGCCCGGTAATCGTCGCAAAGTCGTCTATATCGAACCTGACATTGAGCGCTCGTCATACGGCAATATCGCCACAGCGGGCGTTGGTTATGCGTGGGATGCCGCATCGCAGGCTCTTTGGAAATATCCTGATATAATCGAAGTCAACTTCACCGACACACCGGTTAAAGGTTTTGACCTACCTGCGCAAAATGCACCTGATATTCGTCAACCCGAAGATTATGAGATAGAGCAATACTCTCCGTCTGCGCCGTCATTGAATAGTGATAAGAACGCGCCGCCGATCGAGATTCTCCGTCGTGAGGGCGCAAGTGTCCAAAGCTCATCGAATAACTTCGCATTGAGCGAGCCGCCTTCTGGAACGCATGGCGGTAAAGGTGATTTACAGCCGGTCGGCCCATCTGCGGGCGGGTTGGATATCAATCCGGCACAGGGCAGCGCAGGCATTCCACCGGTCTCAAGTCCGATATCATTGCTTCCGCCATCTTCAGGAAATGATTAAATAGATCAGGCTTGAGGTCGCCCGACGCGTCTGACTGCTATAATGCCCTTATAGGCATCCGTAAGGGCGCTTAACTCTTCGACAACTGTTGCCATATGTCGTGAAGTCGCATTCACGATTAACGTGCTGTCTAGCATGATGCCGACATGACGTTCGAAAAACACCAAATCACCGCGTCTAAGCTTCGTTGACGGATCAATATTCTCGCCATAAACATTGATCTGGTCTTTGGTGTCGCGTGGACAGGGCAACCCTGCGGCATTCAGGCAGATTTGCACCAACCCCGAACAATCCATGCCCGATACGGTACGGCCACCCCAAGCATAGGGTGTGTAAAGGAATTTCAGCGCCATTTCGGCAAAGTCGGTGTGTGTGGCATCGATTGCACCTAAATGCTCCTCGAATATCCATTTTCCGTTACCGAGCTGCACAAAACCGTCTTTCTTTTCCTCTGTCGCGTGGACGGGCGACATCATATAAAGCGGAACAAAAGGCTCGGCCTTGAAATCGGGGCTCTCATACAGATGCGTCATCGGCACGATTACTTTATGGGTCTTTGGTCTATGTTCGGCCAATAATTCAGCGTCGATGAAACCTTCATAGCCATCGTGATCAACGGTAATCTTCGCGACCTGACCTTTTTGTTTATGCGCAGTGATACTCTCGCCATAAAGCAATGTGTTGATAGGCTCGCCGGCAAGCTTCGGCGTTTCGAACATTGTGACAAGCGGGGCATCAATATGCATCGTCTTAGGCATAACGATCCTGCAAATACTGGAAGAGGGTGAGAAGGCCTGTATCCGCTGCGCCTTGCGGGCGGCCTGGTTTGCCGCTGTGCTCCCATGCGAAGCAATCCAGATGAACCCAATCAATCTTCTCATCGACAAAACGCTCGAGGAAGAGGGCGCTATAGATCAAATCGCCGGGCAAGCCCGCACTATTGACCAAATCACCAACGGAATTCTCTATGTGGCGTTTATACGGTTTCCAAAGCGGCATAGCCCATACAGGGTCTTCTGTGTTCTCTGATGTTTTCTGAATTTTCGCCGCGATCTTGTCGTTGTTTGAAAACAAGGCCGGAATGTCAGGGCCAAGTGCCGCACGGGCAGAGCCAGTCAACGTGGCGTAATCAATAATCAACTCGGGCTTACCTTCGGATGCGTAAGTAAGGGCATCGGCCAAGATCAAACGACCCTCGGCATCTGTATTGGTGTTTTCGACGAAGATACCTTTGCGCGACTTGATAATATCACCGGGGCGGAATGCTTCACCCGCCACCGCGTTTTCAACAGCGGGGATAAGTAACCGCAACCGTACAGGCAGCTTGTGATCCATGATCAGCTTCGCCAGCGCAATCGTATGTGCCGCGCCGCCCATATCCTTTTTCATCAACCGCATATATTGCGATGGTTTTAAATCCAGACCACCGGTATCAAACACAACACCTTTGCCAACGAGTGTGACCTTCGGGTCTTTGGCTTTACCCCAGTTCAACTCGATCATACGGGGTTTTCGCGGGCTGGCCTTGCCGACCGTAAAGACGAGAGGGAAATCCTTCTCAAGCTGCTTCTGGTCTTTTACGACCTTAACTGTAGCTTCATGCTGCTTTGCCAGCTCTTTAACCGTCTTCTCAATCTCTTCGGGGCCAAGGTCATTGGCGGGTGTATTGATCAGATCACGCAGAGCAAAAATACTGGCGACCTTGCTGAATACGGGCAAAGTTTTCGAATTCTCGGAAAGAACAAGTACAGGCTTAGGCTTGGTTTTGGCCTTGTAAGCATTAAAATCGTAACAAGCCAATCCCCAGCCAACGCATAGGTTTTCTGTATCTGCATCTGCGATATTGTCGAAATCGAATGTCGCGCTTTTCAACATGTCATCAGGGATCAGCTTCGCAATGCGATCACATAGCTTCGCGCCGTCATGAATTTTGATTTGGTCAGGGGTTATCGCATAAAGCGTCTGATTTTCCGCATCCAGCAATATGCTTGTCGCATCAGGCTTAAAGCCGTGCCCCTGCGCCAACGCATTCAAAGCCTTACTCTGCTTTTTCAACCAGCCTTTAAAGGCCTTCTCTTTGATCACGCAAACGGTGTAATGCTGCTTCTTTTTACGAGCAGTAAAAGCGGGAAGAGATTTGAAATATGAGTCAATCATAGGTGAGTGCGAAAATGTTTAAAGTGGCGGACACGGAGGGATTCGAACCCTCGATAGAGCTATAAACCCTATACTCCCTTAGCAGGGGAGCGCCTTCAGCCACTCGGCCACATGTCCAATAAGTAAACAAGTAACAGTCTGCGCTGCCCAGTTCAATATAAAATGAAGCTTTTAAGCGATATAAGCCTTTAAAATCTCTGGCCAATCACTGGCTTTTGATTTTTCTATGAACTCACCGACATGGTGAACCGTCCACGCGTCGGGATTGTCGTCTTGCGGCGCGCGTTTGAGGCAAAGGAAAACAAAAACAGATGTCTCACCTTGGGCCAATGAAACATGCAAAAACGTATGGTCGGAATACCCGTCGGCAATCCGCACTTCGGGATCGGTTACGTCTTTGAAAACATTATCAGTTTTGATGGTGGCCTTGAACACAATCGCATCTATTGTCGGGTCGAGATCTTTCAATTCGATGGAAATTTGCTCATCGTCACCGTCACCAACGCCTTCGACGTTATCGCCGCTATGATATATTTTGCCTGTCTGGTCGGTTTCTTTGCCGGATTCATGCGAAATATGGGTGATGTAGCGTTTATTCTGATCGTAGATATAGCAGGACAGATCGAGATCATGGTGCGTGTCTTTAATCCCCAGCGCACCAAGCGCCTTATCCTTGATGCTGATATGTTCGTTCGGATCCCAACCCAGCCCGACAAACACCCTGTGGCTGGATTTTTGCGTAACATTAAGCGGGACAGTCTGTCCTTTGGGAATGCGCGGGGCCATAAGGGTTAATCCAGATAGTTTTCGTCCTTGAGCTTCTTCTTCTCACCAAAATCAGCTTTGATGATGATAAGAAAGCCAAGAACCAAGGCCACGATACCGAAAGTAACAATCAGCTTGATGTAGTTATCCCAGCTCACAACAGGAAACCAGAGCTGCGCAATTGTAAGCCCCGCCGAGGCGATGACAATAAGGACAAGACCGATAAGCATGGCTTTATGCATTATATCGTCCTTTTCATGATGACGAGGAAGGCCTCACGGCTGAAGAACAGCAACATACGGCGAATTTCGCGTTCCATGGTGATAACTTCCCAGCCTTGTTGCCCGTTGGCGTTCAAAAATTCGGAGAATTTCAACGGATCGACTTTTGATCCGCCAAGGAACAGCGAACCCAACATGCTTTCACGGTAAATCGCGACTTTATATTCGAATTTGTCTGCCATGTTATTGCATGTTTTCTTTGAAGTATGCGGGAATATCAAAGGCCGCATCGGCATATTCACCGATATTGGTGATCGTCCATGTGCCATCCACTTCCGCCATATGGGCGAAAATAAACGCGCCGGCGTTCAAATTCGGAGCAGGGGTAATATCCACCTCTAAAAAATTATCATTCGTTTTGCCGTCGGCAATGCGGATCGCAGGTTTTTCGACTTCGTCGAGGCTAAAGGCACAATCGCTTTTCACAACAAATACGAAATGTTTGCAGGATTCAGGCAATTGCTTTGTGTTGATGTAAATTTGCTCGTCATCACCGCCGCCGAGACCCGTAAAGTCATCGCCGCTGTGGTAAACGGTTTCACTGTCGTTGATCAGCTTTTTGTAATCCGGCTCAACCGTATCTACATGCTCGCCATTCTCATCGAAGATGTAGCAATACAAATCAATATCGAAATGACCAAAATCGCTGTCTCTTGCGTCAGGATCATCGTTTTCATTAACGGGACGGTCCATGAACTTGAACGTACGATAACGATGAACAATGTTTTCAACTTCCTGCATCGCGGACTTAATGAACATGACCTGCGGCTTGGGCAGTTTGATTTTTTCAAACTCTTTCATATCCCATGACAAACCGATAAGCACGCGGTCACGTTGTGTTTCAGATATCTGAATGGCGGTGTTTTGGCCTTTGTTCGGCCCTGTAAATACTTTCATGATGCTTTACCCCAATTTTTCTTTAAGCAATTCATTAACGGCTGCCGGGTTGGCTTTGCCCTGTGTCTTCTTCATAACCTGACCGACAAAGAAACCAAACAGCTTGTCCTTGCCGCCTTGATAGGCTGCCACATTATCAGGGTTTTCGGCAATCACTTCATCAACGATTGCTTCGATCGCCCCTGTATCGGTAACTTGCTCCAGCCCTTTTTCTTTAACAATAGCGGCTGCATCTTTCCCCGATGTGTACATCTCGGCGAACACGTCTTTGGCGATTTTTCCTGAAATGGTGTTATCGGAGATCAGCTTGATCAAACCTGCAAGCTGTTCCGCGCTGACGGGGGAGTCTGCCAGCTTGGTTTCGTTCTTGTTCAGAATTCCCAAAAGCTCGTTAATTACCCAGTTAGCGGCCAGTTTCGCGTCATTATCGTTGGCAACATCTTCGTAATACTGTGCACGATATTGCTCGGCAATCAGCACACTAGCGTCATACAGGCTCAAACCATACTCGTCCATGAAGCGGTGTTTCTTCTGGTCGGGCAGCTCGGGCAGGGTTTTGCGAATGCTCTCGATCTGGTCATTGCTAACATGAAGCGGCAACAGGTCAGGGTCAGGAAAGTAGCGGTAATCATGGGCTTCTTCCTTGGATCGCATAGAGCGTGTCTCGTTCTTGCTCGGGTCCCAAAGACGTGTTTCCTGCACGACTTCGCCGCCATCTTCGATAATTTCGATCTGGCGCTGCACTTCAAAATCAATCGCTTGCTGAACCGCTTTAACAGAGTTCACGTTCTTGATCTCTGCGCGTGTGCCAAGCTCGTCGCCCGGTTTACGAACCGAAATATTGACATCGGCACGCATTGAGCCTTCTTCCATGTTGCCGTCACACGTACCCAGATAACGCAAAATCATACGCAGCTTGGTTAGATACGCGGTGGCTTCCTCCGGTCCGCGAATATCAGGCTCGGAGACAATCTCCATCAACGCACAGCCCGAACGGTTCAAATCTACGAAAGATTTGGTCGGGTGTTGGTCATGCATGGATTTACCCGCATCTTGCTCAAGGTGCAGGCGCGTAATGCCGATTTCTTTGACCGTGCCATCGGGTAGGTCGATCTCGATAACGCCGGTACCGACGATAGGGTGTTCGAATTGCGAAATCTGATAGCCTTGCGGCAAGTCAGGGTAGAAATAGTTTTTACGCTCGAATACAGAGACATTATTGATCTTTGAGTTCAGGCCCAGACCCGTCTTCACGGCTTGTTCAACCACAAATTCGTTCAACACAGGCAGCATGCCCGGCATTGCCGCATCCACCAAAGATACCTGAGAGTTAGGCTCCGCGCCGAATTGCGTAGACGCGCCGGAGAATAGTTTGGAATTCGCAATCACCTGCGCATGGACTTCCATGCCGATCACGACTTCCCATTCGCCTGTTTCACCTTGAATTAGTTTTGCCATCTATGATGTCCTCTTATTTCTTTCCATACTCATAAACATCTACGCAATACCGCATATGTAATCCTTGCCGCTTGGTAAATTGCTCACTGTCCAACAACATTTCCAGCGGGTCGATATTGGGTAGGTTGCGTCTAAGCGCCAGATCAACATAACCCGGGGATTTGTCATCCATAAAATCGCCCATTCTATCGCCCACACATCCGCAGATTGCTTTGTAATTGCGGTATTTCTTCGAGATTTCTTTGTTGTCACGGCATCGTTGTTCGACAAGCGCAGTCACAGGATATCTAAGGCATGGCGTGTACACGAATTCCATGAAACGTATACGCTGCAATCGGCCCTGATTGGTGTTTTGTTGCATGTGATATGTTTGCCGCATGGTCATGTTTTCGGGGATTTTCGCGGCGGTACATGTGCAGAGAAGCTCTAGACTCTCTCCCGATAAACTTTCGTGATCTTGCTTCAGACAGTTTTGGTAGTACTGCTGTGCGAATTCGTTGATGTCTGTCGGCTTGGGTTGCGGCGCTTCTCTGTCCGGCACTTCATCGAGCAGCTGTTCGAGGTCTGTCGGGTCATTAGGTTCGGGCCTTACAAACAACTCAGGGGCTTGCGCGAAAGCCTCTACGGATAAGGCGCAGATGAAGATTACCAGAAGCGTAAATATGCTCTTATTGATCATTATGATCACGAACCTTTCTTAAGCCGCCTTGCTGACGACTGTTTGTGGCATGGCGTTAAATTGTGCGGCTTCTTCGATGATACCGCCTATTTTAAATACGGTTTCTTCGTCCCAAGCCTTCCCTAAAATCTGTAATCCAAGCGGTAACCCGTTTACATCCAAGCCTGCAGGAACGGACATTCCTGGTACACCGGCAAGGTTGGCCGTAACGGTGAATACATCATTTAGATACATCTTGATCGGATCGTCTTCGTTCTCGCCAATGGCAAAAGCAGCAGATGGTGCGGTCGGCGTAAGAATAGCATCAACCGTCTCATACGCTTTTTCAAAGTCATTGAGGATGAGGCGGCGGATTTTCTGGGCCTTGATGTAGTACGCATCATAATATCCGGCGGAAAGCACATACGCACCAATCATAATACGGCGCTGAACTTCATCACCGAAACCTTCGGCGCGGGTCTTGGCATACATCTCGGCCAGTGTTTCCGCGTCTGCCGTGCGGTGTCCGTATTTCACGCCGTCATAACGCGCAAGGTTGGACGACGCTTCGGCTGGCGCGATAATGTAATAAGCGGGAAGGGCGTATTTAGTATGCGGCAGGGAAATCTCGACAATCTCCGCACCTGCGGCCTTAAGCCATTCCGCACCTTGATCCCATAGCTTGCTGATCTCTTCGGGCATACCGTCAAGGCGATATTCTTTTGGAATACCAATCTTCTTACCTTTAAGATCGCCCGTCATTGCGGCTGCGTAATCAGGCACAGGCTTATTCGCGGATGTACTGTCTTTCGCATCGTAGCCCGCCATCGCTTGCAGCATCAATGCGTTATCTTTGACTGTACGAGCGAGTGGACCGGGGTGATCGAGTGAAGACGAGAACGCCACCACGCCCCAACGTGAACAACGTCCGTATGTAGGTTTAATTCCCGCAATACCGCAAAATGAAGCAGGTTGGCGGATTGAGCCACCAGTGTCTGTAGCGGTTGCACCCATCGCAATGCGTGCAGCCACAGCCGCCGCAGAACCGCCGGATGAACCGCCGGGGACGAGGTCTTTACCATCCGCCG
>CAYGQG010000084.1:0-1263 GCA_964351955.1 uncultured Micavibrio sp.
ATATCCAACCAGTTAATCAGCGGCGCTTGCCCGTCTTTAAAGAAACTCATATCGCGTAATGTCTTATTCACCGCGACACACAGCATAAACGTTACGCCAACCGCCGCCAAAACATCTAAACCTGACACATCATCTTTACGTTTCGGGTTAATCACAAACCGCGCCTTAGGCAGCGCCTCTTCGGCTTCATGGTGATCCACAATAATGATATCGAGGCCCATTTCCGCCCCGGCTTCAACCACTTCAAACGCAGTCGTTCCACAATCGAGCAAGAATACAATCTCCGCCCCCTGCTCCTTCAGCTGTGCCAACGCTTCGGTATTAGGCCCGTACCCTTCGGTAAGGCGACCGGGAATGTATATTGGCGCTTCCATCCCGCAATGTTTCAAAAAACGATACAACAGCGCAGATGAAGTTGCACCATCAACATCGAAATCACCAAAAATCGCGAATTGTTTCTGTTCCTGAATGGCTTGCGCAATGAAAACCGCCGCCTTCTTCATACCCGCCAGACTAAACGGGTCAGCAAGATGCTCTTTTAATGTCGGGTTTAAAAAACTTTCAATATCTTCCGGCAAAACACCGCGCTGCACGAGCATACGCGCAATTACTTCCGGCAAATCATGCTGACGCACGATTTTTTCAACCGCTGAGATATCCGCATCGGGCAATACCCAAGCGGCCTTGTTCAATGAAAGAGAATCCATGGAAGTAAGCGTAGAGCGCTAAATGGATTTGATCCAGTCTTTACGCTTGAAATTATGCGTGGCTTCCACACGGCGAACCGTACCGGATTTTGAACGCATGATGATTGATGACGTTTTCGCACCGCCGGCATAACGACGAACACCGCGCAACATTGTGCCATCGGTAACGCCGGTCGCGGCGAACATCACATTGTCACCCTTGGCAAGATCATCAATCGTATAAATCGCATTCAGATCGGTAATCCCCCAACGTTCAGCACGCTCACGTTCGATATCAGTATGGAACACCAAACGACCCAACATAGAACCGCCAATACATTGTAGAGCCGCCGCAGCCAGCACACCTTCGGGCGCGCCGCCGTTACCAACATACAAATCAATGCCTGTGTCCGGATCAGTTGTCGCGATAACCGCACTGACATCGCCATCATCAATCAATGTAATACGAGCGCCCGTCTTGCGAACTTCGGCAATCAATTCTTCATGACGCGGACGATCCAGAATACAAACCATCAAATCATCGACATTCGCATCTTTTTCCTTCGCCAGTTTATTC
>CAYGQG010000084.1:1273-8773 GCA_964351955.1 uncultured Micavibrio sp.
CCAATCGGCGCATCAAGATCAAGAATGTTCGGGTCAATTCCCGGTCCAACCGCAATTTTATCCATGTATGTATCCGGCGCATTCAAAAATCCGCCTTCATCCGTCATCGCGACAACAGCCAAAGCGTTCGAACCACCCGCTGCCGTAATGTCCGTTCCTTCCAGAGGATCAAGCGCAATATCAATCTTCGGCCCTTTGCCGTCACCGACTTCTTCACCGATATAGAGCATCGGTGCTTCGTCTCGCTCACCTTCGCCGATAACGACGCGTCCCTGTATGTGCAGGGAATTCAGCGCATCGCGCATCGCATCCACCGCAACCTGATCTGCGGTCACTTTATCGCCGCGCCCGACCAATTTCGAGGCCGCCAATGCCGCCGCTTCGGTTACGCGTACAACTTCGAGCGCAAGGTTACGATCCATAAATGCATCCAATTCGGCCATATTATTATCTACTTTCTGTGCTTCAGCTTGTGTCATGGCGCTACTCTAGCTCCTCTATACGCATCAAACAAGGCTCATCCACAACAGAATTCAGCCCCTTAAACAACTCGCATGCTTTCAACATGTCGGCATGTTTCGTTTCATGCGTGGTTAAAACAACGGGCACTTCCTGCCCCGGGTCACGACCGCGCTGCACCAACCCCTCGATAGAGATATGTTGATCACGCAAAATCGCGGAAATATCGGCAATCACGCCAGGCTGGTCCAATACAGCCAAACGCAAATAGTAACGAGAACTGGTTTCACCCAGATCAGTCCACTTCGCATCTTTCAAATCATCAGCCGGAATGCCGAAAGTCGGAATTTTTAAACCCCGAGCCAAATCAATAACATCGCTCATCACGGCGGAGGCTGTTGGCCCCTCGCCTGCGCCTTTACCCGTAAGCAACGGCGTTTCAACTGAATCACAGGCAACGTAAACCGCATTATAAACATCTTCGATAACACCAAGAGGGTTCGAGATCGGCACAACACAAGGTTCAAGAACCTGCATCATCTTGTCACCGTCTTTACGGGCAATGCCCAGCAACTTGATGCGGTAACCAAATTCCTCGGCATATTCGATATCCGTCGATGTAATCTGGCGAATACCCTTGATCTTCAAACTCTCGAAATCAGGCTTCGTCCCGAATGCGATCGCCGCCAACAATGCAAGCTTATGCCCCGCGTCAATACCATCAATGTCAAAGCTCGGGTCAGCTTCCGCGTAACCCGCTTCCTGTGCCTCTTTGAGGATATCGTCAAAATCACCACCCGTTTCACGCATCTGGGTCAGCATGTAATTGCATGTCCCGTTCAGGATGCCGTAAACAGCCGTCATATCATTACCTGCAAAGCCTTCACGCATCGCCTTGATGATAGGAATACCACCAGCAACCGCAGCCTCATACCCGATAGCTGCGCCGTTATCTTCGGCCAGTTTGGCTAGCTCAAACCCATGATGCGCCAACAATGCCTTATTCGCGGTGATAATATTTTTACCCGATTGCAAGGATTTGGTAACAAGCTCTTTCGCTGTCCCTTCCGAACCGCCAATCATCTCGACAATCGTATCAATATCGTTACGCGCAGCCATCGCGACCGCATCGTCTTCCCAATCGCAATTCGAAATATCAATATCGCGATTTTTCGTGCGATCACGCGCGGAAACGCAGACAATCTCTAACGGACGACCAGCCCGCGCTGCCAAAACATCACCGTGTTTCTGGATAATTTTCACAACACCGCTTCCAACAGTGCCCAATCCTGCTATCCCTAAACGAAGGGGTTCAGCCATATCGATAACCTTTCTAACTTTTGGAAATGTATTGGTGACGCAATCAGCGGCTAATTTCAACCCGTCTTGCGGCCTCTTCGTGCGTTTTTCCATTTAAAACGGAAGGAGGCATAGTATCACCGCGCGCAACCAGCTTGATAGCTTCAGCCGGAACACCGGCATCCATAAGCGCCTTCGCAACAATGAATGCACGATTCATCGAAATTCTTAAATTCACCGCATTGCGCGTTGTTTCATCTGGATAATTCGCCCGTACGCTTGCATGGCCTTCAACCGTAATCGGCATCATGCCGCCGTCTTTATAAAGACTAACAACATCGGACAACTTGTCTTTTGATCGGGCATTCAAAGCCACGGAATCATGTCCGAAATACACAACAACAGTATCCTGCCCTTGTCGCTCATATTGCGGCTTTTTAGGCAAAGGTGCTGGCGTAGCGCCGGCATAAACAACATCTCCGAACGGATAAATCTCCACGCTCGGATCTTCTGAACTTAAGGGTGCCAGTGACCCATCAATAAAAGGGCCTTCAGAGCTCCATTCCGTCGCGCTCTGTCCCTGCTGTGGAATTTGGTAATCCACATCAAAGTTTTCAGACGCATCATCAAGGCTGAATAACTGTACGCTACCGTTTGAACTTTCATACACCACCTGCCCGATATCCCTTTGTGGAACAGGCGCAGGCTGTTGCTGCGTCAGGTCAATCTGTGGTGAATCAGGATCAGGCCCACTATCAAAATACGAGCACCCCCCGACAACGAGGGTTAAAAGGAACAAATGGGTTTTTCTAGGTGTAAAAATCATATTTAAGCCACTTAAGCATGTTGAACCGCTATCATCCGCGAATTCCAGTGCAAAAACAAGCCCCTCGCGGCAACTTGGCCCGTAATTTGCAAACATAATTTGCGTTCGCGTTCGCGGGCATAACTGTGTATTGTTGCGACGTTCAAACCAAAGACACACACATTGGAATCATGAGCAAAAAAAGCGAAACAACCAAGAACAGTCCCGAAAAGCCGCATGATGTAGACTTCCTCAAACAACAGATGGAAGCTCTCCCCAGCCCCGCAGGCCTGTCTCAAGCGCTAATGAATGCCTACCAGCATTCACAGCCAATGTTCATGGAAATGCTCAAAACCATGCAGGAAACAGCCTCGAAGACCGAGCATGAGGAGTTCAACCCCGACCCAATGAATGTCAGCGGGGCCTCGTTCAACTTTATCAACGCGTTCACGACCAACCCGATGAAATTCATGGAATTACAGCTCGAATACGCGCAAAAACAAGCCGATTTGTGGCAGAACAGCCTATTGAAGCTTGATGGGCAAACAGCCGAAGCAACCACATCCCCTGAAAAAGGTGACCGACGCTTCAAAGGTGAAGTATGGGAGCAAAGCGTCTTCTTTGACTTCATCAAGCAATACTATCTGCTTGCCTGTAAATACGTCGAAGAAGCCATCGACACCGCAGATGAAATGAGCGAGCAAGACCGTAAAAAGCTGAACTTCGCCAGCAAGCTCATGCTGGATGCGCTTTCCCCTTCCAATTTCATCTTCACAAACCCCGAGGTTTTGAAAGAAACCGTCGAAAGCGGTGGTGCAAACCTTATTCGCGGTTTCGAACACATGCAAAAAGACCTCGAACGTGGCAAAGGACAGCTAAAAATCAGCACGACTGACTATAAGGCATTCGAGTTTGGCAAGAACATAGCGATGACCGAAGGCGCTGTGGTTTATCAGAATGACCTTATGCAGTTGATCCAATACGCACCAACCACGGAAAAGGTTTTCAAAAAACCTCTGCTGATCATTCCACCATGGATCAATAAATACTACATCCTCGATCTACAACCACAAAGCTCCTACATCAAATGGGCCGTCGATCAGGGCTATACCGTTTTCTGCATTTCATGGGTCAACCCGGATGCAAAACTGGCGCTTAAGGGTTTTGAGGATTACATGCTCGAAGGGCCATTAGCTGCGATTGATGAGATCAAAAAAATCACGAAGGAAGATCAATGCAACGTCGTCGGATATTGCCTCGGCGGTACATTACTAACCACCCTGCTCTCATACCTAACCGAGAAAAAGCAGGTTGACCGTGTCGCAAGCGCGACCTTCCTGACCACGCTGGTTAATTTCGAAGAAGCAGGTGACCTCAAACTGTTCATGGACGACGAACAAATCGAAGCCATGACCGACGCGATGAGCCGTAAAGGCGTTCTCGAAGCCAAGGAACTGCAACGCACCTTCGCCCTGCTCCGTGCGAATGACATGATCTGGTCCTTTGTGGTGAATAACTACCTGATGGGTAAAGAGCCGTTTCCGTTCGATCTCCTGTTCTGGAACGATGACTCCACCAACATGCCCGCCGCGATGCACGGTTTCTACCTGAAAAACATGTACCGCGACAACCTGCTCTGCAAACCAAAGGGCTTAAAAATCGCGGGTGTAGACATCGACGCGACCAAAATCAAAACGCCGAGCTACTTCCTGTCGACCAAAGACGACCACATCGCGCCATGGAAAGCCACATACGAAACAACCCAGCTCTTTAGCGGCCCCGTGCAATTCACACTGGCGGCCTCGGGCCATATTGCGGGCGTTGTAAACCCGCCGGATAAAAAGAAATACTGCTATTGGAGCGCCGACAAAACCCCGCGCAATCCGCAAGCATGGTTCGAAAGCGCAAAGGAAACAAGCGGCTCATGGTGGCCGGACTGGCACAAATGGCTTAAAGCTCATAGCGGCGCAAAAGTCACAGCCCGCAAAATCAAGAAACCGATCGAACCCGCCCCCGGCTCCTACGTCAAAGTCAAAAGCGAATAAAAAAACGCCTCGGAATTTCCGGGGCGTTTCTTTGTTTTGTGAATTGTATCCTTGGTAGAGGAAACCACAAATTCTGTATTAGCGTTTCGCCCACTGCTTCGTACGACGCGCTTTGTGCTTACCAACCTTCTTACGCTCAACAATACGTGCATCACGTGTCAGCATTCCGGCTTTCTTAAGCGCAGGACGCATATCAGGGTCGAATTTTTCAAGCGCACGGGAAATACCGTGGCGAACCGCACCGGCTTGTCCTGAAAGACCGCCGCCCTTAACTGTACAAACAACATCAAACTTGTTAACGCCGTTTACAATCAGGAATGGCTGGTTCAAAACCAAACGCTGTGTCTGACGACCGAAGTAATTAGCTTGGTCACGACCGTTCACGGTCACTTTACCTGAACCTGGCTTAACCCAAACACGGGCAACCGCGTCTTTACGACGACCTGTACCATATGCACGGCCTTGTGCGTCCAATACCTGAACGCGCTCGATTGGCTGTGTGCTGGCTTCAGGAGCATCCGCTTGCGCTTCAGCCTTGTCTTCTGCTTTAGTTTCTTCAGTTTTCACCGCTTCGCCCAAATCTTTCAGGTCTTTAACAGCGTCTTCTTTTGCTTCTGTTTTCTTATCGGCCATGTCGATTAGCCTCTCTTATTCTTAGGGTTCATGGATGCAACATCGAGTACTTCAGGCTTCTGTGCCTCGTGTCCGTGCTCGGTTCCGGCGTAAACGCGCAGATTGCTGAAAACTTTATAGCCCAAAGGACCTTTAGGCAGCATACGCTGTACAGCTTTCTGAACAACACGCTCAGGGTGCTTACCATCAAGGATTTCACCTTTAGTGCGCTGCTTGATACCGCCAGGATAGCCAGTGTGCCAGTAGAAGATATCGCCTTCGCGCTTGTTACCTGTAAGGCGAACCTTATCAGCATTGATAACAATAACGTGATCGCCGCCATCTACGTGTGGAGTGAAGTCTGGCTTGTGCTTTCCGCGCAAACGCAAAGCAACGATAGAGGCCAGACGACCGAGAACGACATCCTCGGCATCAACCAAAATCCACTTCTTTTCAACAGCTGCTGGTTTCGCAGATGTTGTTTGTCGTGCAAGAGTTTTGCTCATAATTCCCAAGTTCCTTATAGAGTACTTAATTTGAAATCATGCGCTTTATGCAGCACAGGCCGTTTTGTGTCAATAAAAATCAATAAAAACAGAAGGATAAAATTAGGGTATCATTATACCGCGCTTTGAACTTACAGCGTCCAGTTGCCTTTAGCGTTTAGTCCGTCTTCCCGAACTTCCTCGCCCGTCTGCTCCGCTATCCATGCTAAAAAGGGCTTATGCCCGTCATGTATAGGCAAAGCAACAATGCAAGGCACTTCGTTGCTGTGTAGCTCCTCGCAATGATCTTTGAAACGGTCAAAAACGGCAGGCTTGGTCTTATAGATAACCGCTACTTCGGCGCTTTCCTGTATTTCCCCATCCCACCAATACATAGATTGGTGCGCAGGCAGAATATTCGCACATGCCGCCAGACGGCTCTCGATCAAAGATCTGGAAACCGTCTGTGCCTCTTCAACCGATGGATATGTAACATAGACCAAATACATAAACTTAACTGTACCACAGAAGAGTTAATTCATTACGCTCATGAGAGCCTGTTCAGCAGCCATCACGTGCTCCAGCTCGGTAATACCCGCTGTAAAGCCGGGACAAGGCCCGCTGCGAATAGGAGTGGCTTCGACCGGTGATGCCTGCGCCAACCTTAACGCGCCACCTGATGATGATCTTCCGCCCCCAGTGCTGATACAGCCGGACAAAACGATCAAAACGCCTATGCTCATGAGAATCTTCATACCCAAGATCATCCCATGAGTCGAAACTGAAGGCAGGTCAATTTTATGAAGTGCTCACAAGAAAATGGAAGAAAACGTAGGAAATGGTCGGAGTGGCGGGATTTGAACCCCTTCGCGGCTTTGCCGCGCCCTTATAATAAAACGTGGGTTCACTTCATTGAGAAGAACCAAACGCTACTAAAGATAAGAAACATGAAAAATGGTCGGAGTGGCGGGATTTGAACCCACGACCTTTCGGCCCCCAGCCGAACGCGCTACCAAGCTACGCCACACTCCGATTATGAAAGTGAATAAAAGATCAGTGCTGAAAAAGCAATACTATTCGCCGGTGATAATCTCACGCAGAGCTCTCAGCTCACCGACCACAGATTTAAGGGCTTTTCGCTCGGGATTGCTCATCCCGACAGCGACAGAACCTTTAACCGAAGCAGTAATACTTGGCTCATTGTTGTTCTGCGCGGGAGCCGTAGGCTGCTCCTGTAAAAGCTGGGCTTTACCCTTTTCACGAAGAAGCTTCTGAACACCTTTAATCGTGTAACCTTCGGTGTAGAGTAAATGGTGTATCTTTTTCAAAAGCTCAAGATCTTCAGGACGGTAATAGCGACGACCACCACCGCGTTTCAGCGGACGGATTTGCGAAAACTTAGTTTCCCAAAAACGTAAAACATGCTGCTGAACATCCAGAATGTCGGCAACTTCGCTGATTGTACGGAACGCAGACGCAGATTTACGTGACTTACGGGAAGAAGGCACTTTGGGAGCCTGAGCAGCCGTTTTCTCAACAGGCTTACCTGTCAGAGGCCCTGTCGGCTCGGCTGCTTGTGCTTCAATATCTTGTTGTGTGTTTTCGGCGGAAGAATACTGCTCAGTCATAATTACTCCGCCCCGCCTGCATTAATGCGGTCTTTCAACACGTGAGAGGCACGGAAAACAAGAACTTTACGTGGCAAGATCGGCACTTCAACACCCGTTTTCGGGTTACGACCAATGCGTTCGCCTTTTTCACGTACGGAAAAACTGCCAAAGGAGGAGATTTTTAC
>CAYGQG010000085.1:0-8752 GCA_964351955.1 uncultured Micavibrio sp.
ATCTCGACCGTTCTTACAGATCCGCCGATATCATCGAGCAATCTTGTTAAGTCAGCCGCACGGTTTTGCAAAGAAAAGCTATTAAAGAAATTTTGTGGGTTATCAATGGCACTGTTAACGTCCTTACCTGACGCTAGGGATTCCTGCAAACCATCAGTCGTGCGCGACAATTGCTTTGTCGCGACCAGAATCTCGCGCTGTGAAGCGCTTATAACTGCTACAGACGAACCAACCATAACCTAATAAAGGGCATTTATACCGTGAGTATAAAGCCCTAAACCTCGATTAAGCGTCTGATTTGAATACATTTGTTTTGCATTATTATCTCCTATAATTTTGCAAAAACGAAAAGCCCTAATGCCTTAATACTTAAGGCACAATTCTTATTATATACTGATTTTATAAAGAATACATGAACGTATAAAAGGTTACTAACAATTGGCTTAAGGCATTGATTTACGTGGGTTTATGCTTTGCATTCCCTTACCCCGCGCCTTCGAAATCACTAAAAAATTATCCTGTTTATCGACAGTCAATGTCCGGTTCACAAGCCAGCCCAAAACCAACCTCTAGTTAGATTGGTATGTCAGCACCAACCATAACTTTAGTGACATATGCCGAAGAAAAAGCACGCAAAAAAGCGCTGTAATTTGGCTGAAATATTATCTCGTCACCTGCCGCCACCTGTTCAGTGCCCGCATTTAATATTAAGTGATCGCTACTCGCCCCGAGAATTTCAATACCGTTCGGTGGTATTAACCCGCTTGGGTCCGTGTCTTGCTCACCCAACGCCACAAGAACTTGCATGATATCACCCTGATTTGTGACGGGTTGCGCAACGCCGAATGCGGTTTGTGCAATTTCACCCCATGGCTGTGACGGTTTAATTTTTGCCTCGATGATTTCCGCAATAAGTTTGGAAGCATCCGTATGCAGGCCGTCGATTGGTTCCCGATTAAGCGGATCAAGACCGAGTAAAATTGCTTCGCCCAAACGCAAATCATTAATGCGCCCCGTATCTTTGCTGTTCAAAATCCATTCGAGATTGCCGGAATTACCACCCGAAACAATCTCCATCTTCATATCAAATGTAGCATCAAGAGAGTCCGCCAGCGCCGACAGCTCACCCATGTTTTTAATGTCGGGTGAAACGCCGCTACGACACGCAAGATTTGCGCCAATACCTTTAAATTCCAAATTCGGCAGCTCGATAGTTTTGCGAACAACACTCTCAGCATCTTTCGGCATAACACCTTCACGCAAATCACCAAGCTCAACCATAATGACAATACCGTGCGTACGACCCACTTTCTTGGCGGCAACCGAGAGCGCATTGATAACATCAAGTTCAGTGTTAAAACTGGTGTCGGCATACGCCACAACCTGATCAACCTGACTAAGCATAGGAGAGCGAATAAGCGTGATCGGCGCGCTGACACCCGCCGCTCTCATTCTTTTTATATTCTCAATACGGGAATCGCCAAGGGTCGCCACCCCCGCGCTTAAAAACGTTTCAGCAACTTCGGATGACCCGAGCGCGGCCTTTGTAACGCCCGTAACCGAAACACCATGAACAGCTAAGCGCTTAACCAAAATTTCGGCATTATGATGAATTTTTTGGAGATCAACTTCCAGTCGCGGAGCACTCATCGTGCGACCGCAGGTGGCATCCTTCTTTCAAGTGACGGAAAGGCCGAAAGGATCATTTCCACCAAATGTGCGGAAGGGCGCGTTAATGCATCCGTAGCCGGAATATCAAGCGTATCTTCGTAACGCTCAATGGCTGCACTAATTTCGTCTTCCGTCATGTCTTCGTGGTTAATCGTCAGGCCAATAACCTTTGTATCGGCGAAAGTCTCGATAAGATGAATTTCACTCGTCGCGCTCGGCATTGCAACTTCCGGATAATCACAGAGGTTTTCACGGGCGGGCGCATGTTGCAAAATAACGCCGTCCGGCAAACTTCCTCTTAAGATATAAGCCGATGTCAAATAGGCCGGATGGCTCAATGCGCCTTGGCCTTCTACAATAATAACATCGGGATTTTCCTCCTCGAATGCCTCTACAATTGCAGCTTCCATTTCACCGGAACAAAATTGCGGAGCAATGGCATCAATCGCGATACCGTGTTTTGCCCCTTGAATCAAACCGGTTTGGCCCGTGCCGACCAACACGGCTTTGATACCGTAATCATTCAACGCTTTGGTTAAGATCGTAGCCGTGGTGCGCTTGCCGATAGCACCATCCGTACCAAGCACGGCAATGCGCGGGCATGTGACTTCGTTGATACGACCACTGAATACTTTTAAATCTTTTTTATCGCGGGGTTTGCGCACATCAAGAATGGTGACGTTATTCTCAAGGCTGGCGACAGCGAATTCAGGATCATCATTCAAGAACTCATGAAGACCGTTCACAATATTCATGCCGAGCGTTATCGCTCCAAGCACGATTTTTCGTTCTTGTTGAGACAGCATGCCGCTTAACGGGGCCATACCGTAAATAAAACTATCGGGCGTACCGCCTGCGATTTCTAGGGCCTCTGCAAGATCGCGACAAACAGGAATGTTATTGGGAATGTCATCTAGCGCCATGCCGCAATCTTGGCCGGCTTTTGTGCTGTCGATAACAGCAAGGATTGTGTATTTCTCTGAGTAACGAACAAGTCCATTGGCGGTTTTACCGTCTATGCGTCCGAAATTGCCTTCACAATAAACGATCGCCGTTTTGGGTTGCCTTCGCTCGTCCTCTAGACGCGCTTTCTGTTTTGTATTTGGAAATGTAACTACGGGCATATTCATGCCTCCTCTTTCTTGCAAACGCTGAATATAGATGCGTTTATGCGTGCACCCCGTACGATACAAGGGTCGCATTTCAAAGCCCGAATAGGCGCAAAACTATAAAGCTAAACTTCGCTGAAAGAGGTGAGGTTTTACGTACGCTCACACATTACCGTGGCAGGTAGACATTTTTCGCAAAAAATCGTCTCATAGAGGGCTTTTGCCAAGCTCTGGGGCCATTAGTAAGGGGTTTGGGCAATTTTGTCAAATTTACCCCAGCGCGGAAAACGCGACGCAGCAGTGAATACATGCGTTCTCAAGCCTATAAATAACTATTTTTTCTTATAAAGCTGGTAATCGCCCTTTGCGGGCAAACCATGCACTTCACCTAAATGTATCAATTTCACTCTGTAAGTTATTTACGCCACTTAAATCTGCAATTGCTAACAAAAGCATGGCGGTCATCGAATAACCAAGTGTATCTCTAGGTGGTGTAAAGAATGGCGCGGCCAGCAATGAAAACAACCAATACAATGAGGTTAATGAACTACTGCGAACTAACGCGTTGCACAGGCTGGTATAACACAAGAATTCCCTGACAAAACAAAACCGCCGAAAACGGCGGTCTGCTTGAAAAAATTGGTTGCGGGAGTAGGATTTGAACCTACGACCTTCAGGTTATGAGACTGATATAACAGCACCTAATACACTGTAATTAAACAATAAAAACTCAGCGTGTAAGTGAGTGCGTAAGAATTTGTGTAAGTTTACAAGCCTTTTTCAGCGCATTTAGGTGTTTATCAGCCCAATTTTTGCAGCAGCGGCTAAAAAGTTCACTGAAGATACTTGCCTTTTTTTAAGCTCTTGTATAAGTTTCTGACACTATTCCTGATGGGGTGTAGCCAAGCGGTAAGGCAGCGGTTTTTGGTATCGCCATGCGCAGGTTCGAATCCTGCCACCCCAGCCATTTCTCACTTTTCTGGTAAAGCTTCGAACCAAGCGTGAATATCTTTCACCGCGATTAGATTTACCTTGCCGTGTTTTTTAACAGGCAGCCGCCCCTCATTTATTTCCTTATAGATAGACGTGTTACCAATACCCATAATCTTTCTGGCTTCTTTTATCCTGAGGTAAAGCCTATCTTCAAGAACAGGCACGTCCTCTGGCGGCGGCATCTTGGGCTGAACAGGTTTATTTAGAGCTCTTTCCTGCCTGCGTTTTGCTTCGCGCTTTAAATCACGGCCTAGAATATCCCACATCATCGCCTCTTCGCGCACATTACGCGCCCTACGCTCAGCTAGCTCTGACAAGTTCAATAATAAATACTCTTCCATTTGTGGATTCTCCTTTAAAAAAGAAACCTAAAATAGATTTTCTTGCGTTCGTCAAAATGAAAAAAGCGATGGGATTCGAACTGAAGCCATAAGGCTCTTATATAGTAGAATAAAATTTAATGAGGATAAATTTATACCCCCAGCTAAAGCTAATTCGGATTTTGGCACCTAAAAGATTGCTTGTCCCCAGTTTCAATAACCTCTCCTCCGCGCTTTAAGCATTCATCTTTAATCCACTGCCCAGCTGAAGGCACAAGGTTACGACTAACCATTAAGCTTTCTAATTCATACATAGGAAGGTCTGTACAGTAATCAATCAGGACAGCCCCTCCAAACTCTTCACGTAATACAAAGATTTTATGGGCGGAGATGTTACCAACCTCTTTATATTTTTTACAATCGGCGCTCTTGGAATCTAAAACCACCGGTATCGGCACAGCTTCTATAGAAGCCAAGTTATTTTTATATATTTGATAAGGGTGCAAATAATATTTTCCCCCAGCCGGACTAGGAAGACGATCTTTTCGTGTGATGTAACCTGAAACAATCAAGTCCGCTGCATCACTTACGGGGGCTACGCTAGAAGACGGCGACCTACCATACTCAGCTTCATACATAGCCCGTTCGACTTGTTTTCTACGTAGCTCTGCGGCATCGCGAGCGCTCTCATAATCATCATGAAACTCAATCGGTAATTCTTCAGCGTATTCTGTGGCTTTGTCTTTTAAATTACTGAAGTAAGATCGTGTTGAAGGACTCGCAACAAAAGCTCCGACCACCAATGCAATTATAATGAGTATGGTTTTAGTATGAGACTCTCGACTACGTCTATATTCTGGCTCTCTATCCATGCTTATCCTCTTAAACCTCTAAAACCAAAGCTTGTAAATTATCTCATGTAAAAGAGTGTGTGTGAATGCCCCTACTACTCAGCTTTTTTCTCAAATTGAGCCACATAGTTCTCATATAAGATTTCATCTTTCATACACTCGTAGATGATTTTTAGATATTTGTTAGCTGTAGCAACTATCGCCTTCTGAGCTGCACCTTTATTGATTTTCTGTCGTTCGTAATAGTTTTTCAAATAAGAAGAACGCTGAATTGCAATCCATGTAGACTGAACAAGCGCACTTCTCCCGAGCTTGCTTCCTCGTCTCGTGATTTTACCGGTATTCTTTTTGTCGTTAGATAATCGTATTCGCGGAACAATCCCGAAATAACTAGCAAGCCTTGGAAAGGTTTCAAAGTGTTTGGCATCTACAATGACCGCTAACATAATTGCAGAATTAACAGGTCCCATTCCAGGGATTGATCGAATTATGTGATAATCGTCTATCTCACTGCATAAATCCTCTAATTCAACTTCGATCTTTTTTATTTGTTCTTGCGTATTAGATACGGAAGCATGAATGACATTTAATTCAAAAAGCACTTCGTCTGGTAAATCATTGCAAAAAACAAAGCGCTGGTAGCCAGTTGGGTATTCCAGCTTTCGTTTTGGGACCTTTATGCCGTTGCGTATAAGTATCCCATAAGCTTTTCTATTGAGTGCGACTTTATTACGAACAAACAGCTGCCGTGTTGTAAGTAGAGATAGAATCTGAGCGTGTGTGAACGGTTTAAGTCGAGCTTTCGGCAACATTCCCTTTTCTAAGAAGAGCGCTAAATTATAAGCATCATGTGCATCAGTCTTTTTAGCTGAGGTCGCAATAACCCTAAAAGCATACGCATGTATAGGAACGACCTCAGCTACGTGCGCCGCAACTTTATCTGCAAAAAAGCTAACGTTTGTCGTTGCCTCAACAGCTATAGCGTCTCTTTTAGAAACCATAGACAAGAAGCTTTTAAATCCGTCAGCATTCAGATCATATTTACAAGAGAATGAAAGCTGATCCTTATTTAGAAAACAGGCAACGAAATTATTATGATGAAGATCAACGCCTATGAACTGCTTTTTTCGTGCCATGCGGTGTAAAACCGTTTCATAAAATATTATCAGTCTAATATAGTGTGCACCGGATAGGCTTATCGCCTAATGGTTTGGCTAAATTCAAAATTTATATGTTTTTTTAGGTGACCAGAATACAAGAAATTAAATCATAAATTAATTTTCAAAATTAATATTATATGTAATTTTGTGCCTATCCACCTTTACGTTTCAATTATAAATTCGTTTGCTCATCTTTTTCAAAGACGTGTTTTTTGAAATGCGCACCAACCATCAGACCAAATATCGACAGAGCTATAAGCAGCCATCCTAATATATCAATGATCCGGCTGTATTCTAGGTTTACAGGGTTTTGATAAAAACGCTCGAAGCTGTCGTTAAGTAGTAAACTCCATAAAAAACCAATGAGGCCAAACTTGTAAAAAATCTGAACGAGCGTTAGCAAGAGTGTCACTGCAAACACAATGAATAAAATCCACGACTTTGACTTTTTGAAAACCAGCATCTCTTGTCTGATCCTTAAACTAAGAGATTATAAAAGGCATAAAATTCTTCGTTGCCTTGAATGTGTAATACTTCAATTATAATGGCTAAAATCAGTATTACCCGCATTAATTTGCCGTGAAAATATTCCTATTGTATAAGCTTTAGGTTATGACAGTTACAAATAAAGACATACTGGCTTCAGCTAAAATTTTCATCAAACAGCATGGCGATAGAGCCTTACTGGAGGCTATGAAAAGAATTGAAGAGTTTGAGGCTAAGGGCGATGTGCAGGGACGCGAATGCTGGAACCAAATCGCGTGGGCGATTGAATGGATGCAGATGCCTCAAAATTTGAAAGATGAGACATGTCATTAAAAACTCTGCATGTAGTATTGCTCAGCCTTATCACAGCCCCGGCACTCGCCACCCCTTCAGCCGGCGAGCTAACACCGCAAAAAACAAACTCACTTTACGAGCCATTAAATTTGGAGCGCATCGTCGATGGCGATACATTCTATGCATCGGGTAAAAAGATCAGAATGTGGGGCATTGATGCCCCTGAAAAAAACGAGGCGATGTTTGAGATCAGTAAAAAGGCCCTAGAGCTTTACATGGAGAGTGCTGATTTACGCTGCAAACATATCGAGATGGACCGCTATCAGAGATTTGTCATGCATTGCTTCGTCAACGATACCGATTTAGGTGGCCTAATGGTACAAACAGGTTTTGCAAAAGATTTCACAAAATATAGTGGCGGCTTTTACCGCAGCGAAGAGCGGTTTGCGCGCGAGGGACGTTTAGGAATTTGGGAATGAGGAAACTACTTCTTATATTACTGCTTGTCCCGCTACCTGCGCTTGCACAAAGTGATGCTGAGATACGTCAAAAAATCATTGATCAATCAATACGCAACTATTCAGGGAATTGCCCATGCCCCTATAATATTATGCGCAACGGCCGAAAATGCGGCGGACATAGTGCATACAGCAAACCAGGCGGTGCCAGCCCAAAATGCTACCCAGAAGATGTTAGTGATGAAGAAGTCGAAGATTACCGCGCGAGAAATGGATAATGGCTGAATACGCGATTATAGCTCAGAATGACGAGTCTCAGTGGGATGACATTAAGGGTGATCTTTATCACTACCCCAACACGTATCAAAAAATCCTGACCCCAGGCTGCAAGATCATTTACTACAAAGGCCGGATGAAAAACAAAGCATTTGAAGCCGAGCGTTTAAGTCCTGAGCCACATTATTTTGGCGCAGGGATAATTGGCAATTCGATTGAAGATACGGCTTCATCTAAAAAAGATTTTTACTGCGAGATTTTGGACTATCAAGAATTTAAACAGGCGGTGCCAAGCAAGATTGATGATCAGTATCTCGAGGATATTCCTGAAAGCCGCCAAAACAATTACTGGCGTTTTGGGGTACGAGAAGTCAGCAAAGAGGTGTACGAGCGTATCCTCAATCATACAGCATTAAAAAAGCGCAGCATTAAGCTTCCTAAAATCAGCGGTGAATTTGAGAGCTATGGTCCGATTGAGGGCACAAAAAAGCAGCGTTATACGACCTATTATGAGCGCAACCCGATCCATAGACAGCGCGCGATAGACATACACGGGCTGAGCTGTATGGGCTGTGGCTTTAATTTTGAAGAAACGTATGGAAAGCTAGGCTCAGGTTTTATTCATGTACATCATAACAAGCCTGTTAGCGAAACAGGCCCATCGCATATCGATCCTGCCACTGATTTGAGTGTGTTATGCCCTAATTGCCATGCTATGGTGCATAGAAAGAAAAACACCACCCTCTCTTTAAGTGAGCTTAAAGAGATTATTGCAAAAAGCGCTTAGATAAACATGACAACCGAACCGCAGAACATCGAAGAACCATTATCTCAAAAAAGCGCCTCTGGCGGCTGTCTGAAGATCTTTGGGATTGTTGTCTTTGCCAGTGTATTAACGGCCGTGCTCGTGGTCGTTGGCATTAAGATGTTTATATTTCCGGGTGAATTTAGGCCTGTTGAATTATCAGCTAAAGAAGAGCGCGTTTTAGAAGAAAAAATCGCGGCCATTAAACCTAAAATTGAAAACACACCAACAGCGCAAGCTGAACAAGTTGAAGAGCCTTTAGAGCCACAAGCTTATAGCGAAGAAGGTGCAATACGTGAGGTCAGTTTTACTGAGCGTGAAGTCAATGC
>CAYGQG010000086.1:0-5211 GCA_964351955.1 uncultured Micavibrio sp.
CGATGGGTATGGTGAATGATCATCTTGAGGGGTGTCATTCGCATGCGGGTGTCGGGGCCAAGCGTTTGGCCTTAAAGCGGCCATAAAAAAACCGCGCCTCCATCAGAGTCGCGGTTTTTAATATACGATATTCAGATATTAAGCCGCAGCCGCTTGTTCTGTTTGATCATCGATTTCAGCAGCAGGTGCGTTCTTCTTAACGGATTCGATGCCGTTGATCGCGCCGTCTTTTGAAGCGTAGCCTTGTGATGACAAGATGACTTCACCGTTTGTTGCTGTCAGGTTGAAGTATGTTTTGCCGTCGTTGCCTTCTTTGGTCTCGAACTTAGGGTTCTTTTCGCCATCAGCTTCAGCAATTGGTGCGTTCTTTTGAACAGATGCAATGCCGTTTTCAGCAGAAGATTTTGCTTTGTACATTTCGGATTTACCGATGACTTCGCCGTTACCTGCAGTCAATGTGAAGTATGTTTGACCGTCTTTGGCTGTTTTTAATTGAAAAGCTGGGTGTGCCATGCTCTCTCTCCTTTTAGAATGTTTTAGTATGCTCCATGAGTGACAAATATACAGTATAGAGTCAAGCGCACAGTGCCTGTTACAGAGGGTTTGGCATATAGCAACGCAGGTGGTAGTCTCGCCTGTAAGAGATTAAATCCTGTTGTTTAAAAGGGAATGTTATGGAGAAAGATAAGACATCAGTTGATGCGTTGGCGGAAGCCACGCGCAGTCGAGCAAGTTTTTCAGGACACGGCGGTTCTCTGGGGGCGGCCGGTTATCGTGAGGTGGCGACCAATCCGGATAATTGTGAATTTCTGAACGAGCCTGGATCAAGCGTGGCTGTTAGCCCCGGTCCTGAAGGGTTTGAGTCTTTGTTGATCGGTGTTGCGTGGGACAATATTCAGGTTGAGCAAGCCGGTTTTTTCGGCAAGATGTTTAAAAAGGTCCGTAATGAAGGCGTGGATCTGGATATTGGCTGTCTATACGAGATGCAAGACGGTACACGCGGTGCGATTCAAGCGTTTGGCGAGAAATTTGGCGACTATGATAATCCGCCTTTTATGCAGCTTTCGGGTGATGAAAGAACGGGTAATGCCGAAGGGCATGATGAATTCATCATGGTTAACGGCCGGAGTTGGAGCGAGATCAAGCGTATCCTGGTTTACATTTATATTTATGAAGGTGCGCCAAAATGGAGCGTGATTAATCCGCAAATTATTCTGGATGTACCGGGTGAAGATGATCTCATCGTCACGTTGGGTGCGCATGATGATGCGCTGGCGTTATGTGCTGTCGGCGGGTTGGAAAATGTTCGCGGCGGCATCAAACTGACCAATTATACTGAATATTTTCCGGGGCATTACGAGATGGACCGCGCCTTCGGTTTCGGGTTAGAATGGGGCGACGGACAGAAGTAATGCTTTTGCTCCTAAAAATTCTATATCGATTGTCGTGATGTTCACACGGCAATTTTATCATTCGAGGCGATCGCTTTTATGGATCTGGTGACTTTACAGTCTTTACTTATGCCGCTGGTATTTATGATCGGCGGGATATTTCTGCTGATAAAAGGTGGTGACTGGACGATTGACGCTGCCGTATATATCGCGCAGCGTTTCGGGCTTTCCCCCATGGTGGTTGGCTTTACCGTTCTGGCGTTCGGGACATCGTTGCCCGAATTGATTGTTTCGATTTTGGCGGTTACGCGCGGGTCCGAAGGGATCGCGATGGGAAATGTTATCGGTTCCAATATCGCTAATATTCTGCTGGTTGTCGGTGCCGCGGCGATGATTTCAACGATGTATATCAAAATTTCCAAAGGCCTGATCAAAGACATGGTCGTGATGTTGCTGTCATCGGTTTTGTTGATGGCGTTTATGATCCATGGCGATATTAGCCGTTTTGCGGGCTTTGCGATGATTACGCTGCTTTTGGGGTATGTGTTTATTCAATATCGGATGGCGTTGAAAGGCGAGATCGAGGTTGATGCGCCGCAAGCTATCGAACATGCGGAGAATGATGAGCAGGCGACATCGCATCCTTATATCTTCTTGTTTATAGGGTTGATCGGCGTTGCTCTGGGTGCGGAATTGCTTGTCCGTGGAGCCAGTGAGTCAGCCATAATTATCGGGGTGCCCGAAGATGTCATCGCTTTGACCATAATCGCCTTTGGTACATCCTTGCCGGAATTATCGACCAGTATTATTAGTGCGCGTCGTGGCCATTCGGATATGGCGCTTGGTAACATTGTCGGGTCGAACGTATTTAATGTTTTGATGATTATCGGGATTACCGCCATCGTCAAACCGATCAACCATAACGCCTATGCGGAGCAATTGCTGACGTTTGATATTTGGGTGATGCTGGCTACGGCTGTGGTTTTTGCAGGGCTGGTTTTGGGGTATCGCAAAATCAACAAGCCGATCGGTATAGGGTTTATATGTGCGTATGCCGCGTATACGATTTATATTTATGCAATTAATTTTGGTGGTTAAGCCCATTGGCATCTCATGTTAAGATAAGAAAAACAGCAGGTAAGTTTGTATGAGTGAAGATGACATTTTCGATACCCGATTTGAAGGTAAGCAAATCGATCTGGAGGACAATTTTGTCAATCTGGGCGATGATATTAACTTGACCGCTAAAGATCCTACTTTGCGCAATGTGTTGATTGGCGCGGGCTGGGATTTGAATGCGTTTAATGCCGAAGCGCTGGATTTGGATCTTAGTCTTTTCCTTTTGAATAAAAGCGAAATGACGCGACATGATCCTGATTTTATTTTTTACAATCAACCGGACGCTCTGGAAGGCGGGATCAGACACCACGGCGATAGCCGTACGGGGGCCGGTGATGGTGATGATGAAAACATCACGATTGATTTGCAGTCAGTGCCGTTTGATATCGTTCGTATATTGATCACGATTACGATTTATAAGGGATACGAGAAGCAGCAGAACCTTGATATGGTTCGTAATGCGTATGTACGTCTTGTGAATCCGGACACCAAAGTCGAGCTGTGTCGTTTCAAGATTGATGATGTTTTGGATGACAAAGAAGAAACCGGCGTGGTGATTGGTGCGATTAACCGCGAAGGTCCGAAATGGCATTTCAAACCCGAAGCCGAGTTTGTACCCGGTGGTTTAGGCGAAATGGCCCGACGTTACGGCTGTATTATCAATCAAGAATAATTATTTTTTCGTATTAATTACGGTTTTTTCATACCCAGCAGGGATGCGGGTTTGATCTTTGGCGATTTACGACCGATTTTACCGCGACGGCCGCCGCCCCACATTGAATCATCACGCATTTTATCTTCGATCAATGTGTCTATGTCCGGTAGCTCGCCCATTTGCAAAGCTTCTACGCAGGAGAGAAAAAATTCACACCCCTTGGCTTCCCAGTCATGGAATTCGTTGACGTAATCTTTGCCTTTGATGCGTAGCAATTTGACTGTCCATTGGTCTTCGATAATTGGTTGGCATCGCATCCACAAAATTTGTTCGCGACCATCGGCCGAGATGATCGGGCCTTCTTCGCCTTCTTCTCCGCTATCACCGGATTCTTCGGAGTCCTCGTCAACTTCGTCATGCAGGAATTGGATTTCGCCTTCGACATCTTCGGAGGTCGGACCCATGCGGACTTCCGCGCTACACGTTATGCCGCGCTCTTCGTTATAGACGAGCCACGGACGTGTTTCATAAGGCGAGAGTACGTAACTCACACCCAGATTTTCCATTAATTTGTTCAAAGGAACGCGCATATGATGTCAAATATGCTTTGTTATAGGTGTTAAAACAATGGTTTTCGACATTCTTTCATCATAGCAGAAATGTGGATTTAATGCTTGTATAACGGCGGCTCAGGGTTTTTCCTTAAAGAAACGCTCAATCATTCATGCTAACAATGGTATAATTTAAAACTTGTGATGGTGTACGGTTCAAAGATAGCGCCTATGATTTCAAAAAACATCCATTTCGGAATATTAGCCCTCCTTTTGCTTTTAGGGGGTTTTTCGTTTGCGCATGCGCAAGATGATAACGGAGCAAAGGCCAAGCCAAAATTCTTTGAGGCGACCGTTCGCCCGTCGGATGCTGTGACATTCAAAGCCGGTAAATCTACTGTTCGTCTTTGGGGTGTGCAAGCGGTGCAGGGTATGCCCGCACAGTTTTATTTGAACGCATTAACAACGATTGAAGGCATGCTCGAGCCTAATAAAGTGCGTTGTGAATTCAAAGGGCGTAAGGATGATGAAATTCTTGCCCAATGTACGAATGCGGCGCAAATCGATCTGGGTTTGCATATGCTCCAGCAAGGATATGCCACTGTTAATCGTGATGTGATTTACGACACGGTGTATGAGCAATCCTATTTGAATGCGGAAAAAGATGCGCGTATCCAGAATTTGGGTGTTTGGAAGAAAGATGCCGAACAGCGCGCGCAGGATGATAAGACGCAGTTCTATATAATTCTCGGTGGATTTGCGTTGCTGCTTATCCTTGGTGTGTTTACGGGCCTGGCCTATTTCATTATTCGCGGCTTTAAAAGTGTTACCGAAGCGCAGAACCAGAATACAGACATGATTGCGCGTGAACGTGAGCTACGGCTTAAAGAACGACAGATTTTTGCAACGATGCTGGATTCCGAGATTAAGGCGAATAAGTCCAAGATCGAGGCCTATTTGATTGTGTATGACGAGATGTTACGCGATTTGAAGGACACTGAAAAACCTCCGAAATACAAAGTGGCGGGCGATATCGTACAGGCACAGCCGTCTTTGGAACGGTCTGTCTTTGACCGCAATACCGATAAGCTCGATATTCTCGGGGATGATTTGTCTTCTGATGTCGTTCACTTTTATGCGCGTATCAAGAATAAGCCGGACTATATTAATCTGGAGCCGGATCTGGATCTGGAAGAGGCGACGGCTATTGTTCAGAAATCCTATGATAATGCCGTACGTCTTGATCAAATTTCAGACCGTTTGATCGATTTGTTCTCTCAGGGCGGGCATTCTTCCGAAGATCATTAATCAAAAAGACTTTGTTGATTGGCTGAGGCCGTTTTGGCTTTTGGCTTTTTGGCGGGTGTACGTGTTTTTGCCGGCGGGGGTTCTGTGCCGACGGCGACCTCGACAAAAGTATCTTCACGAAATTCGATTTCCAATGCTTGACCGTGCTGAAGATTTGAAAGGAGCAATGCGAATAGCAGAAAAACTT
>CAYGQG010000086.1:5221-8751 GCA_964351955.1 uncultured Micavibrio sp.
GTCACTGACAATGTCACCCTTATCGTTGCGAATAACCGTGAAGCCGCGTTTTAGAACGTTTTTAAAGCTGTAGGCTTCGAGCATTTTGCCGAGATGTTCGAGGTTTTGCGCGGGTTTTTCGGTCAGTTTGTCTTTATTCGATAGTAGTGATTTTGCGACTACTTCGAGATCGCGCCTTGCGTGGTCCAGCCTGTCTTGCGGGCTACGGAGTTTGGCTTTCGCCGTGATCAGGCGGTTGCCTTTGACATCCAGATAGCTGCGGAAAACACTTCGGAGCTTATCGCCCGCGTGGTCGAGCCGCTGGGCTTGGGATTCCATCAATCGTTTTGGATCGCCGAGGCGCGCGCCGAGATTTTCGATGCGCTGGCGGTGTTCGCTCAATATACGGCTGGCGGCGGAAACGAGGCGTTTTTCATCGTCCAGAATTTGTGCAACCAATTGGGCACGTACGGGAACGGCCATTTCTGCCGCACCTGTCGGTGTGGGCGCGCGCAAATCGGCGGCAAAATCGCATAGAGTCGTGTCGGTTTCATGACCGACGGCGGAGATAATCGGGATTTCGCTTTCCGCAACGGCGCGGACGACCTCTTCTTCGTTAAACGGCATAAGATCTTCGAGCGAACCACCGCCGCGTGCCACGATGATGACATCGGGTCTGGCAAAGCCTTGTTCATGGATGGTTTGAAAACCGCGAACCGCCGCCGCTACTTGCTTTGCCGCGCCGTCGCCTTGGACGAGCACAGGCCAGACTAGAACATCACGCGGGAAGCGGTCATTGAGGCGATGCAGAATGTCACGGATAACCGCGCCTGTAGGCGAAGTCACGACACCGATTGTTGTGGGCAGGAAGGGGACAGTTTTTTTGCGCTCAGCCGCGAATAGTCCTTCGGCGGCGAGTTTTTTCTTACGCTCTTCGAGCATTTTCAGCAATGCGCCTTCACCCGCCAATTCCATTGATTCAATGATGAGCTGATAGTTAGAGCGTTGCGGGTATGTCGAGATACGGCCCGTACAGATAACTTCTAGCCCTTCTTCTGGCTTAATCGAAAGTTTGGCCATTGTGCCTTTCCAGCACACGGCATCGATAACCGCGCCGTCATCTTTCAAGGATGAATACATGTGTCCCGAGCCTGCGATGGAAACACGGGAGAGCTCGCCGCGTACTCGAACACGACCGAAATTTTCCTCTAATGTGCGTTTGAGGGAAAATGCGAGTTCTTGCACCGAAAATTCGGGGACGTTCGATTTCTTTGATTCAGCTTCAGACATGAATCTATGATAGAGTTCCTGATCAAATAAAAACAACCTTTTGCGAGGCATATGTCCAAATCTTTTTCATCGTATTTCCAGCACAGTGAAAAACAGGCCGTTACAGCGCTGTTGAAAGAGCTTGATTGGGGTGATGAAAAGTCATCGGCAGCCCATAAAAGGGCCAAGGGATTGGTGGAGGAGGTGCGCGCGCAAAAGCGGGCTGCGGGCCAGCTTGAAGTGTTTATGCGCGATTATTCCCTCAATAGCGAGGAGGGGCTGGCGTTAATGACGCTGGCAGAAGCGCTGCTTCGTATTCCCGATAAGAAAACCGCCCAAGCGTTGATTAATGACAAAGTTGCCGCGTCTGACTGGTTGCAAAATATCGGATCAAGCGATGATTGGTTTGTAAAAGCTGCCGGTATGGGGTTGTTCATGACGAGCAAGACCCTGAATAGTTTTCTGCGCCGCGCCGGTGAGCCGATTGTGCGCGAGGCGATGGTGCGGGCGATGCAGATTCTGGGTAAGCAGTTCGTGCTTGGTCATGATATCGAAGCGGCGTTCCAGAATGCGGAGAAGTATAAGAAGGTCGGCTATCGCATGTCTTACGATATGCTCGGCGAGGGTGCGCGTACGGCGGTTGATGCTGAAGACTATTTTGAAGCGTATGCGCATGCGATTGACTACATAGGTGAGCGTGCGAATCCCGAGGATGAAAAACGCCCGGGTATTTCCGTCAAACTTTCGGCGCTTCATCCACGTTATGAATATGCGCAGGAATCCCGATGCGTGCCGCAAATGGTTGAAAGATTATCTGTATTGGCGCGCAAGGCGGCAGATTACAATATGGCGTTGACGATTGATGCCGAGGAAAGCGAACGGCTGAACACTTCTTTGCAGATATTTGAAGCGATTTTGGAAGATAAATCTTTGGGCGATTGGCAGGGGTTCGGGCTGGCGATACAGGGATATATGAAATCCGCGCCGCATGTGATCGATCATGTTACGGAGTTGGCAGAGGATTATAGCAGTCGTATTCAGGTGCGTTTGATCAAAGGCGCATATTGGGACAGCGAGATTAAAAAAGCGCAGGTAGAGGGGTTTGATGATTTCCCCGTTTATACGCGTAAGGCGCATACAGATATGGCGTATCTTGCTTGCGCGCAAAAACTACTAGGGAAAACGGATAATATTTATCCGATGTTCGGTACGCATAATGCACATAGTGTCGCGGCTGTTCTGGAGATGGCGGCGGATAAACATGGGCAGTTCGAATTTCAAAAATTGTTCGGTATGGGACAGGCGTTGTTCGATCAGATGATCGAGCAAGGGCACGGGGTGAGTATTTACGCGCCCGTTGGTCCGCATAAGGATTTGTTGCCGTATCTGGTGCGTCGATTGCTCGAAAACGGTGCCAATAGCTCCTTTGTGAACCGTATATTGGACGCGGATGTTCCTGTAGACGAGCTTGTGGCTTGTCCTGTGGAAAAAACCAAATCGCATAAGGAATTCAAGCATCCTAAAATTGCGCTGCCCAAGGATATGTTTCAGCATGAGCCGCCGCAGGGTCGCATCAACTCACGCGGTATGGACCTGCATGCACCTGAGGAAGTCGATGCTTTGTATGATGCGTTGCGCGATATGCCGCGAATTTATCAATCTGCTTCGATCATTGGCGGAGAGACGTATTGTCAGGGCGTAGCCGAGGATATCAAAAATCCTGCGGATCTTAGCGATGTCGTCGGGCATGTTTATAATCTGGATTTGCGCTATGTCGAGCGCACATTCGAGATTGCTGATGAGGGCTATAAGCAATGGTCCAATACCCACCCCGTTCAGCGCGCCGAAACATTGTTGCAGGCCGCGGATATGTTGGAAGAACGGCGGGATGAATGTCTCGGATTGCTGATCCGTGAGGCCGGAAAAACGTTGCCTGATGCGGTTGCGGAAATCCGTGAGGCCGTCGATTTTCTACGTTATTACGCTCAAAAGGGCGAGGAGCTGTTTAGCGCCGAAGGGTTAGAATTGCCCGGACCGACAGGGGAATCCAATCATCTGTTGATGCAGGGGCGCGGCATATTTGTGTGTATCAGTCCGTGGAATTTTCCGTTGGCGATTTTCACGGGGCAAATTGCTGCGGCATTGATGGCGGGTAATGCCGTGTTGGCCAAACCGGCGGAACAGACACCGTTGATCGCATCGATTATGGTTGAAATTTTGCATGAAGCCGGCGTATCGGAAACGGCATTGAACCTGATTACAGGGGATGGGCGCATAGGGGC
>CAYGQG010000087.1:0-8726 GCA_964351955.1 uncultured Micavibrio sp.
GTGTCCACCAGTAATGTTTTTGCCAGCCCCGGCACGCCAATTAACAAAACATGGCCTCCGGAAGCTAATGTCACCAACGTGTTGTCAACAACTTCGCCTTGGCCGATAACGATCTTTTCAATCTCTTTTTTTGCAGCCGTAAGCTTGGATACAGCTTCGTCAAAGAATTCTTCGGGCTTGATACTGGATTTTGGCACTGCATACTCCTGCTTTGAATGCTGGTACAAGTTATATTAAGAGTATTGAGGCATTTGAAAAGCTCTAGTTATGAAGAATATAGAAGAAACAGCAGATTTCCGCATTGCCCGCGACGGCACATGGTTTCACGATGGTGATGAGATCAAGCGTGAAGCCTTGGCACGCCTGTTTGCTACGCGGGCGTTGAAAATTGATGAGGACGGAAAATATTGGCTGTCTACGCCGTATGAAAAATACCCTGTAGAAGTCGAAGATGTGCCGTTTATCATTGTGGATTACGAGAAAGACGGCGATGTTCTGACGTTCCGCACCAATATGGATGAAACGACGACAAACTGCATAGAGCTGCGCGATGAATTGCCCTATGTTGATGTTCGTGATGGTCTGTATGCCCGTATAAACCGCGCTGTTTACTATAATCTGATTGAAGAATTCGGCCCTGAAGTATTTGGAAAACAATGAACCCTGTTAAGACCATACGCCCGCAATACTGGATGACATCAAAAGGCGCGAAGCAGATATTCGCGGCTCTGGGCCCTGATAACGTGCGCTTTGTCGGCGGTTGTGTCCGCAACGTGCTGCTGGGTGTAGATGTTGATGATATTGATCTTGCGACCAAACTTACGCCGCAAGAGGTCACGCAAAAGCTGGAAGCCGCAGAAATCAAAGTCGTACCGACGGGAATTGAGCACGGCACGGTGACCGCCGTAATTGAAAAAATCCCGTTCGAGATTACAACGCTGCGCAAGGATATAGAAACCGATGGTCGCCGCGCCACAGTGGCGTTCACGGATGATTGGGCCGAGGATGCGCGCCGCCGAGACTTCACTATGAACACGTTACTGGCTGATCAGGACGGGAATATCTTTGATCCGCTGGGGCAGGGTGTGGATGACATCGAGGCGAAGCGCATTGTATTTGTCGGTGAGCCTTCTGAACGAATTGAGGAGGATTACCTGCGTATCCTGCGTTATTTCCGCTTTCATGCGCTCTATGCGGATGGTGAACCGGATGCAAAGGCTTTAAAGGCGTGTGAGCAGGCGGCTGATAAGGTCAAAACCCTCTCCAAAGAGCGCATCACGCAGGAGATGTTTAAAATCTTATCCGTTGATAAACCGGATAAAATTCTGGAATTAATGTTTAAACACAGTGTTTTGTCAGGGATTGTTAAATCAAAAGATGAATTTTTAACGATACGTCACGTTTCTAAATTCCAATGTGACTATAATTTACGTTTTTTAGCCTCTCGCTTCCTTGTTCTGGCTGATTTTGATGAAAAACAGATCGAGGAAATGCAGCAATACATTTTGTTCCCGAAAGTCTTTTTAAAGGATATGCAGGCTATTCAAAACGTATTGGCGTTGCCTGATTTGTCGGACGAACAGGCTGTTAAAACTGCGATCTATAAGCATGGCCGTGTTCCGACGGCGCAGGCCTTGATGATCGAGCTAGCTCAAGACCGTGTGATGAATGGCTATGCGCCAAAAGCGCTGGATATTATCCAAAACTGGGATGTGCCGAATTTCCCGCTATCCGGTGAAGATTTGATGAAGGAAGGGTTCAAACCCGGGCCTGAATTGGGCGAGGAGTTGGAGAAGCGCGAAGAAGCATGGATATTGAACGGTTTTGTTCAAAATTGACATATTAAACGAACATATATTATATTCCTCCGCTACTGGGAGTAAGAATATGAGTGAAGTTGTTTATATGGCTGAAGCGCGCAAACGATTGCGCCCTACACAAGAAGCCCGGCCTAAAATCGATCTGATGGCGACATTTGCGCCCGAGCATATCATTGCCGAACGGGTGAACACAGCCGATACAGTGCCGACAGAGGGTAATGAATTATCCCGTCCTTATCGCGATCCTGCAAAACCTACGCAAACCAAAACACCCGTAGCTCATGATCGTTCGGATGAAGCATTCGAAGCCGCTATGAACAGAGAGTATGCCTTACCCTTTGATCTCGATGAGATTTAGCCCGCTTCCATTGTCGGAACGACACCATAAAATGCCCCTTCGACTTTCTTTGAAGCTTCCGGCCTGCGTCCTGTCTTGCCGCGACGTTCCAGATAATCATCAATAGCCTCGACTTCGTGATCTGGCGCTTGTCCGACTTGGCGCGCATGGCTGGATGCGTAGTTCGTCGCATCTACCGGCTCGAACAGGCTCTCTCTAGGGAATGCAGCTTCACTGGCACGTCTGAGGTGCTGGGATAGCTCACGAATGCGGTCAACGAATGGCTCGGTTACGTGTTCGTTCATATCCGAATGACTAACGATTACAGGCGCAGAATCGCTCACATCAATAACATGCGTGTAATTCAGCTCTTTCAATGAGCCACCTGAATCGGTCAAATCGCCGATCACATTGACATTGGGCAGGAAGAACGGCTTGCTCTCCACGCCGCCTTTAAAGCCTCTGATATTGATACCGTGCTTGTCGCCAAGCGCTTGTCGCAGGAATTGCTCGTATAATGGCTGGTACGTTCCGGCGACCGCGATCTTGCTTTGATCCTCAAGCTGTCTGAGATGCTCAGGGTCTTTGGCTGCAAATACGAGGCCCGCACGGGTTGTCTGCATTTTTCCGAACAAAGCCACGGGCGTGACTTGCTCGCTTGCCGCACGTTTCATACGCACTGATTCATAGCCGTCATAACCGACAATCGCGATCGTGGGGATCAATTCGTCATTACGACCTCTGGCGGTCACCATGCCGCCGTTTTCAATGATCATCTCCAGCGCATCTTCCGTATGCTCGACCGATACGCGGTATAATCCGTTTGTTCGTGCGTCTATGGCATAGCTGCAATCAACACGGTCAGTCGCCGCCTTGAAGACCAGAGAGCCTTGATTGAGCACATCACGCATAATGCGGGACAGCGCCTTTTGTTTGGGAAGCATGATATGGGCAATAGGGGGGGCGAATTCTTCAAACAGCTGATCAACGCTCATGTTGTTGATCTTGTCCTGTAATTCTGCGACATCGACGGCAAAACTGCCGCGACGGGTACTCAAGTCACTCATAATTTTCTAGCCTTTAACCTATCTGTTCTAATTACTTTTTTTATTATTATGTTCTAAACCGTGGCTTCGTTATAGCGATGCGCTGCACAACAATGCAAGAAAAAAGTATAAGAGGTTATTTTATGAGGCTTTTTGCGGCTTTCCGTGGATTAAGGCCACTTCACTTCAGGGGGCATAGACATCAGAATCGCATCTGTATTGCCACCCGTTTTTAGGCCGAATTGTGTCCCGCGATCATACAGCAAATTGTATTCGACATAGCGCCCGCGACGAATGAGCTGAAACTCGCGTTCTTCATCGCTCCAGCTTTTGTTCATGCTTTTGCGCACGATCTGGGGGTAGATGTCCAGAAAGGCCTTTCCCACATCTTGTGTGTAGGCATAGTCATCTTCCCAGTTTCCTGAATCCAGATAATCGTAGAATATTCCGCCAACGCCGCGTGGCTCGTTTCGGTGAGGCAGGAAGAAGTAACGATCACACCATTCCTTGTGCTCGGCGTAATATTCAGGACTATGCCGATCACAGCATTCCTTAAGTGAAGCATGAAACGCCCGTGTGTCTTCATCGTCGGGAAACATCGGGGTTAAATCCGCGCCGCCGCCAAACCAGCCTTTCGAGGTTACAATCATCCGTGTGTTCATATGCACGGCAGGCACAAGTGGGCTTTGCATATGTGCTACCAGAGAAACACCGCAAGCCCAGAACGCGCCGTTACTTTCATCCGCGCCAGGCACGCGTTCCGCAAATTCTTCGGCAAATATGCCGTGAACTTCGGATATATTCACGCCGACTTTTTCAAATACACGACCGCGCATCACAGACATCTCGCCGCCGCCTTTCAGGATGCTGCCCGATTCATTCGGCTCGTCTATATTGTCGCGCTGCCAAGGTGTGCGCTCGAATGTCGCCGCATCCATTTCCGCTTTCGGCCCGTCCGAGAGCTCGGTCTCTATTTTTTCGAATTCCGTACAAATATCATCGCGTAAGTCGCGAAACCATGTGGAGGCTTGTTCTTTTCGTGTGTCCCATTCGCTCATGTCGTTACTCCGTCTTGAATCCGTGGGTTTGACGTAGGGCTTCACCCAAAATCATGGATGTAGCATTAACAATATTGAGGGAGCGTAAACCCTTTTGCATGGGGATGACAATGCGTTCGCCAACCTGCTCATGGACATTTTCGGGAACGCCCGCGCTTTCGCTGCCTGCGAGCAAGACATCATCAGGCCTGAATTCAAAATCGGCGTAAGGATTCGCACCTTTTGTTGTCATAAGGACAATTCGCCGGCCTTGCATGACCTCCTGAAAGACCGACCACGATGCGTGCCGCTGTATGGTCAGGGTTTCGATATAATCCATCGCGGATTGCCGGATTTTACGTTCATCATACGGAAAGCTTGTCGGTTCTATGACATGCAAATCAGCGCCCATACAGGCGCTCAAGCGGATCATTGCCCCTAAATTCTGTGGAATATCCGGTTGGTACATCGCGATAGAAATCATAAAACATTTACCTTTCGGCCCTTTATGAAATGAATTTATGTGCGTAATATCTAATTTATTTTATGGGATATAGATAGTCGAGGCTTGATCATTTATAAAATAAGGCGTAAATGCTTTTCCCAAATCGTCCAATAACTTAAAAAGATGAATTTATGAGTACGGATAACGCTTCTGATGACAAATCACGCAGAGATTTTCTGCAAATGACAGGCGCAGCCTTTGGTGCGGTCGGTGTTGTTTCTTTTGCAGCGCCCCTGATCAATTCACTAAACCCCGCGAAAGATACGCTGGCTCTTGCGACCACAGAGGTCGATGTCAGTGCCATTTCTGTGGGTGAGTCCAAAACGGTGATGTGGCGCGGTAAACCCGTCTTTATCAAACACCGTACGGCAGAAGAGATTGAAGAAGCCCGCGCGGTGGACATCAGCACACTTCCGGATAAGGAAGCGGACCAAGATCGAGTTAAAAAAGAACAATGGCTGGTGGTTATCGGTATTTGCACGCATTTGGGCTGTGTACCCGTAGGCCAGAAACAGAGCGACGCTCATGGCGATTATGATGGCTGGTTCTGCCCATGCCACGGCTCACACTACGATACATCAGCACGTATTCGCAAAGGTCCGGCACCAAAGAACCTGCAGGTGCCGCCATATGAATTCGTCAGCGATACAGTCATCAAGATTGGATAAGGAAGAGAATTAAGACATGGGAAGTGGACAAAGAGAACAGTTCGATAATCCGATCGTAGAGTGGGTAGACAGCCGTCTGCCGATTTTCACGATGATGCAAAAAGAGTACGGCGTTTTCCCGACACCAAGAAATTTCAACTATTTCTGGAATTTCGGCGCGATTGCGATGGTTATGCTCATGCTGATGATTATTACAGGGATCGTATTGGCAATGCACTATACCGCCGATGTTGAAAAATCTTTCGACGCGGTTGAGCGTATTATGCGCGAAGTAAATGGTGGCTGGCTCTTGCGTTATCTCCATATGAACGGTGCGTCCTTCTTCTTTATCGCCGTATACATCCATATTTTCCGCGGCATGTATTACGGATCATACAAACAACCCCGCGAATTGCTCTGGATTTTGGGCGTTGTCATCTTCTTGTTAATGATGGCGACCGCGTTTATCGGTTATGTCCTTCCTTGGGGGCAGATGTCTCTATGGGGTGCGACCGTTATTACCAACTTGTTCTCCGCCATTCCGTTGGTCGGAGACAGCATTGTAACACTGCTCTGGGGTGGGTTTAGCGTCGATAACCCGACATTGACACGCTTCTTCGCGCTGCATTACCTGTTGCCGTTCGTAATCTTCGCTGTTGTGTTCTTGCATGTATGGGCGCTGCACGTAACCGGTTCTAACAACCCGCTGGGTATTGATACGAAAGGGCCGCAAGATACACTGCCGTTCCACCCGTATTACACGATGAAGGATACATTCGGTGTACTGGTCTTTTTGATCTTGTTCGCTGCGGTGACCTTCTTCTTACCGAATTCGCTTGGTCACCCTGATAACTATATCCCTGCGAACCCGCTGGTGACACCTGCGCATATTGTGCCCGAATGGTACTTCCTGCCATTCTATGCGATTTTGCGGGCGATCACGTTCGATATTGGCATTCCGTTCACAGAGATCGTTGTGATCTCGGCTAAATTGGGCGGTGTGATTGCGATGTTCGGTTCGATCCTGTTGTGGTTTGTTATGCCGTGGCTCGATACGCACCCGATCCGCAGTGCGCGCTTCCGTCCGTTGTTCCGTACATTCTTGCTCATATTGGTGGTGGACTTTATCTTCCTTGGTTATGTCGGTTCACAGCCTGCTGATGCTACTATGTTTGGCATACCGCTAAGTTTCCTCGGCCTTCTGGCTACGGGTTATTACTTTGCTTTCTTTGTTGCTATTCTGCCTTGGCTCAGCCGCAATGAAAAAGGCCGTGACCTGCCTAACAGCATTCACGAAGCTGTGCTTGAACAAGAGAAATCTAAAAAACAATCGCTCTCACCGGAGGCTGCTGAATAAAATGATGACGCGTTTAATCTTATGTCTGGCTGTTGTGTCTATGTTGTTCGTGCTCAATGTGCCAAACGCACAGGCAGCAGGGGACCAGAAAGCTGCCCCGCACCAGCACTGGCATTTCAGTGGCCCGTTCGGCACGTATGATCGCGGCGCTCTGCAGCGTGGTTATAAGGTTTACCGCGAAGTGTGTTCCGCTTGTCACTCCATGAAAAGTGTAGCATTCAGAAACCTCGCAGATCTGGGTTATAACGAAGCTCAAATCAAGGCGATTGCTTCCGAATACACTGTGACTGATGGCCCTGATGAAAGCGGAGAGATGTTTGAACGTCCTGCCCGCCCGAGTGATTATTTCCCATCACCATTCCCGAATGACAACGCAGCCAAAGCCGCTAACGGTGGCGCGTTCCCACCTGATATGGCGCTGCTTGCCAAAGCCCGTCACCACGGTGCGGATTACATTTATGCTTTGATGACCGGTTATGAGGATGCACCCGAAGATTCTCACCTCTTGGAAGGGCAGTATTACAACCCGTATATGCCGGGCGCTGTGATTGCTATGGCCCCGCCACTTGCGGATGGTCAGGTTCTTTATTCCGACGAAAGCCCGATGACTGTTGAGCAATATTCCCGTGATGTTTCTGAATTTCTGCAATGGGCTTCCGAGCCTGAAATGGAACAACGCAAGAAACTCGGCATACAAGTGCTGATCTTCTTGGCGGCTTTTGCGGCGATCATGTACGGCATCAAAAAGAGAATATGGGCCGACGTTCACTAAGGTATCTGTAATCTAGCGCGCAGCCTGTTCTTGATTGTCCTTTTACCCTTTGTTCCGTCAGGATTTATGGGTATCCTTTCAAAGAGAATGTATTCGCAGGCAATGCGCGACCTTGAGCCGTTCAAAAAATCGCGCCAGAGCCTGCCACTCAATAGGATTGGCCCGTATTCATGCGCGACACACAGCACGAAATTTTACACTTTTGGTTCGAAGAGCTATCACCCCAGCAATGGTTTCAACAAAGCGATACCGTAGATGCGGAAATCAAAGAACGCTTTGAAGTGACTCATGATATGGCCGCTGATGGCCTGTGTAATCATTGGGCGGCGGATGCAGACGGCGCGTTATCGTTGGTTATTGTTCTGGACCAGTTTCCCCGCCACATGTTTCGTAATACACCCAAATCCTTCGCCAGTGATGAGCGCGCATTGCTCGTCGCCAAACAGGCATTGCATAAAGGTTTCGATCAACTGCTGGAGCCTGTAAAGCGCGGCTTTCTCTATCTGCCATATCAACATAGTGAAAATCTGAGCGATCAGAAAAAATCGGTCGAGCTGTTCGGCGCAATGGCGGATGATAATCCCGCGGGTGATATGTATGCCAAGCGCCATTACGTGCCGATCGAAAAGTTTGGACGCTTTCCGCACCGTAACGACGTTCTTGGTCGCGAAAGCAGTGAAGAAGAAATTGAATTCCTCAAAACGCATAAGGGGTTTTTATGAGCAAGTATCAAGACGTTCTGGATCGCCTCGGTGTTAAAATTAAAGCCGGCGGTTCAATCGAAGTCTTTTCACCGATAGACGGCAGCGCCCTTGGCGCGGTTGATGCCCATAGTGTCGGTGATGTGAAATCTGTGGCGGATAATGCGCAGACGGCCTTTGAAGAATGGCGCAAAGTTCCGGCACCCGTGCGCGGCGAATTCGTAAGATTACTGGGCGAAGAACTGCGCGCATCAAAAGATGATCTGGGTAAGCTCGTCACTATTGAATGCGGCAAGATTTATTCCGAAGGCTTGGGCGAAGTGCAGGAAATGATCGACATTTGCGATTTCGCTGTTGGTCTCTCGCGACAGCTTTATGGTCTGACCATTGGCTCGGAACGCCCCGAACATCACATGCGCGAAGTCTGGCAACCCCTCGGCCCTGTCGGTGTGATTACGGCGTTCAATTTCCCTGTCGCTGTTTGGGCATGGAACGCAGCCCTTG
>CAYGQG010000088.1:0-8687 GCA_964351955.1 uncultured Micavibrio sp.
TGGCGTGGGTTGATGGCGGCGCGGCGATTTATCTGTGCGGTAACAAAGACCCGATGAGCAAGGATGTTGATAACGCGTTGATCGAGATATTCGCACAACAAAAATCGCTTTCACCCGAAGCAGCGGAGGATTTCCTCGCCGAACTGGAAGAGCAAGGCCGATACGTAAAGGATGTTTACTGATGAGCAAAGATTTAAAACCCGAAGATATTAACGATCCTGCGAAACTCTCTGCGAATGAGAAGATGAAGACGGATAGCCGTGGTTTGCGCGGTGATCTGGCTGGTGAGATGGCGGATTCATTGACGGGCGCGATCCCAGAGGTTGGCCAGCAGTTGATTAAATTCCATGGCTCATACATGCAGGATAACCGCGACCGCCGTGAAGAGCGTGAGCGTAAGAAGCTGGAATGGGCGTATTCCTACATGATCCGCCTTCGTATTCCGGGTGGTGATTTAACGGCTGAGCAGTGGGTGGCGTTGCAGGATTGCTGTAATGAGAATGCCAATGGCGATGTCAAAATCACGACGCGCCAGACGATCCAGTTTCACGGTGTTGTAAAGGCGCGCATGAAGCCGACGATGAAGGATTTCGATGCGCTTGGCCTCGATGCGATTGCGGCGTGTGGTGATGTAAACCGGAATGTGATGGCGGGGGCTTATCCCGATCTCGCGCCGTATCACGCCGAAGTTTTCGATTATGCCCGTAAGATTAGCGAGCATTTACTGCCGCGTACGGGTGCGTTCAAGGAAGTTTGGCTGGATGGAGAAAAACTGGAAGAGGGTAAGCCCGCCGAGGAAGACCCTCTGTATAAGGACATCTACCTGCCGCGTAAGTTCAAGATCGCGATTGCGATCCCACCGCATAATGAAAACGACGTATTTTCCAATGATATCGGCTTGATTGCGATTGGTGAGGGCGACGAGTTCCAAGGGTTTAACGTTTCTATTGGCGGCGGCTTCGGTGCTACGCACGGTAATTTACAAACATATCCGCGTCGCGGCACGTTGATTGGTTTTGTGCCGAAGGACCAAGCACTGGATTGTGTATGGCAGATTGCCGCGGTTCAGCGTGATTACGGTAACCGCGAGGTGCGTAACCAAGCACGTTTGAAATACACTCTGGACCGTGTTGGCGTTGATTTCTTTAAAGGTGAAGTCGAGAAACGTTGTGGTTTCAAATTCGAAGAAGCGCGCCCGTATGAGTTTACTTATCGCGGTGACCCGTATGGGTGGCTGGAAGATCACAAAGGCGAGTGGTCATACGGTATTTTTGTTGAAAACGGTCGTGTTGTTGACGGTGAAACCGCGTTTGGTGAGTACAACGTTAAATCCGCGCTTTATGAAGCGGCCCAGACGGGTAAATGCGGCGTACGTTTTACGGGTAACCAGAATGCGATGCTGACCCATGTTGCCGAAAGCGATAAAGCCGAGCTGGAAGCTATTTTGAAGAAGCATGGCGTAGATGCGGAGAGCGCATCAAAGGCGCGGAAAGAGGCGATTGCCTGTGTCGCGTTGCCGACATGCCCGCTGGCGCTGGCTGAAGCGCAGCGTTATCTGCCTGATCTGATTACTAAGATCGAGGAAGTGCAGGACAAGCATGGCTTGAAGGATGAAGCAATGACCATCCGTATGACGGGCTGCCCGAATGGCTGTGGTCGCCCCTATATGGCTGAGATCGGTTTTGTCGGTAAGGCGGCGGGCAAGTACGTCCTGCGTCTTGGTGGTGACTACGAAGGCGAGCGTTTGAACATTGTTTACAAAGAAGAGGTCGATGAGGCTGAAGCGCTTGAAACGCTGGATGAATTGTTCGGTGAATTTGTGAAGAACCGTGACGGCAAGGAGCGTTTTGGGGATTACATGTTCCGCACACATTTCAAAGGGCAGGAATTTGACGGTAAGGCGATTGCTGAGCAAGCCGTCGCAGCAGAATAAATTACGGATTAAAGAGGAAGAGAACGATGAGCACATTACCTAATTATTTGCAGGAGCTGGAAGATGAAGCGATTTTCATCATTCGTGAAGCGATCGCGGTGGCGGATAATCCCGTCATGTTGTATTCGATCGGTAAGGATTCAAGCGTCCTATTACATTTGACATTGAAGGCGTTTGCGCCGGCGAAATGCCCTGTGCCGCTTTTGCATGTTGATACGACATGGAAATTTCAGGAGATGATCAAGTTCCGTGATGATACGGCGAAGAAGCATGATCTGAAATTACATGTACATATCAATCAGGACGGTGTGGATATGGGGATCAGCCCGTTTGAGCATGGCAGCCGTCAGCATACGCAGGTTATGAAGACGGATGCGCTGAAACAAGCTTTGGATCAGCATAAATTCGATTTTATTTTGATCGGTGCGCGTCGCGATGAGGAAAAATCCCGCGCGAAGGAACGCGTATTCTCCACACGGAATAAATTCCACGCATGGGACCCGAAAAACCAGCAGCCTGAATTCGGCTGGCTGTACAACACCCGTTTGCAACAGGGCCACAGCTCCCGCGTGTCGCCGATCTCCAACTGGACGGAGCAGGATGTCTGGGAATACATCATGCATGAGAATATCGAGCTTGTGCCGTTGTATTTTGCGAAGGAGCGCCCTGTGGTCGAAGACGACGGCATGATGATCATGGTTGATGATGATCGTATGCCTATCGAAGAAGACACCAAGGTTGAGATGAAGAAAATCCGTTTCCGTACGCTGGGTTGTTACCCGCTTACGGGCGCGATTGAATCCGAAGCGACTACTCTGGAAGAGGTTGTTGAGGAACTGCGCATTAGCAAGCATTCAGAACGTCAGGGCCGTTTGATCGATAAAGATTCATCGGCATCCATGGAACAGAAAAAGAAGATGGGATATTTCTAAAATGAGTAACGATAAAGATCTAAGAACTATTCAGTTTTTGACCTGTGGTCATGTGGATGACGGGAAGTCGACATTGATCGGTCGCTTGTTGCATGACATTGGTGTTGTGCCGGACGACCAGATTGAAGCCGCGAAGGATGATGAGGGGAATATCGATTATTCTCTGTTCACTGACGGTCTTGAGGATGAGCGCCGCCAGGGGATTACCATTGATGTGGCGTATCGGTATTTCCGCCATGATGGTTGTCGATACCGCATCGCGGATACACCTGGGCATTTGGAGTATATGCGCAATATGGCTGTGGCTGCCGTTTCATCCGATGTAGCGGTTATTCTGGTCGATGGTATTCACGGTGTGCGGTTGCAGACTGTTCAATACAGTAAGATCGCGCGGTTCTTTGGCGTGAAGCAGTTTTTGGTCGCGATTAATAAGATGGATGCGGTTGAGTATTCCCAAGAGCGTTATCACGAAATCCAAAAAGCGTATCTCGATGAATTCGATGACGAGAATTCAGATTGTACGGTTAACTTTATCCCCGTCAGTGCGATTGCGGGCGATAATGTTGCGACTAAAAGCAGCAATATGAATTGGTATATCGGGCCGACGGTTTTGGAGTATTTGCAAAAAGCACATCGCCATACACATACAAGCGAGAGTGTTCGCCTTCCTGTCCAGCATGTGATGAAAGACGAAGAAGGCAAGCGCTGGTATATGGGCAGTTTGCATGGCGGTTCGTTGAAGGTCGGTGACAAGGTTGTGTCGGTTGAAACGGACGAAACCGTGACTGTTCAAGGACTGGTCTATAGCGGTGAACGTGTCGAGATTGTAAACCGTCGTCAGTCTGTGGCGGTGAATGTTGCTGAAGATATTGATTTGAGCCGTGGGTCTGTTTTGGCTCTGGCTGATACTAAATCCGAAGTCGGTGAAGCGTTTTATGCCGATATTTTGTGGCTCAACAAGAAATACGAAGAAAAAGATACCTTCAGCGGGACAGTGAAGCTGCATCATCAGGAAGTGCAGACGCAGGTTACGATCAAGGATGACGAGACAGCCAATGATAACGGGCCGCTTAAGAGTGGTTTTGTGAATTTGGCTAAGCCCGTTGCGATGGATGTGTTTGAAACCAATCCGCATACGGGTTTGTTTATCCTGATTGATCCGTATACCGAGCTGGCCGTTGGTGTTGGCACGGTGAACCGCGTTATTCCGATGCAGTTCGCAGGCAATAGCTCGATTTAACCTATACGCTTGCTTTCGCTGGCGTTTTTGGTTCTGATATGCGGATGGTTTTTCTATTCGTATATCAGGGCGTGACTTCGGCATGAAATTTCAGCTAATCGGATACGCGCTTGGCGTTCTTATCACGGTGATCGGCCTGACGCTGATGATTCCGGCTTTGGTTGACTATCATTTTGACCATGATAACGCGCAGATTTTCTTTTTTAACGCTGTTATATGCCTGTTTTTTGGTGGGGGGTTGGTTATTGCCAATCGGTCTTATGATCCGGATATCAGGGCGCGCGAAGCGTTTTTGTTGACGTTGTGCGGCTGGCTGGTGACGTGTCTGTTTTGTGCGTTGCCACTGATCATGTCTAATCTCCATCTCAGTCTTGTCGATGCGCTGTTTGAAGCCGTTTCCGGTATTACGACTACGGGCGCGTCCGTGCTTGATGAGCTGCGTATTGTATCGCCGGGGATGTTGTTCTGGCGGTCGTTGATGCAATGGGTCGGCGGGTTTGGGTTTATCCTGTTTGCGACGATTTTGCTGCCGTATTTGAAAGTCGGCGGGATGCAAATCTTTCGTAGTGAATCCGCAGGGCATTCTGAGAAAGTGATGCCGCGCAGTATGGAGCTTATGGCCTCTATGCTCCAGCTCTATGCCGCTATGACGGCGGTTTTTGTGCTTGGGTATATTGTTGTCGGGATGAACGGCTTTGATGCGTTGAACCATGCGATGACAACGATTTCGACAGGTGGTTTTTCGACATATAACGAGTCATTTGCGTTGTTTCAAAATCCGGCCATTCATTATGCGTCTTCGATTTTTATGATCTTGTCGGGTGTACCGTTCATTATCTATATGCGGTTGGTTTTTCAGCGTAAGACCTCGTTTATAAATGACTCGCAAGTGCGCATTTTCATTATGGCACTGGCGTTTTTGACCTGTTGCGTGACCTTATGGCTGTGGATTGGCGGCTATTATGCGCTTGAGCACAGTTTCCGGTCGGCCTTGTTCAGTGTGGCTTCGATCATGACCACTACGGGCTATGTTGAATCGGATTATACGCAATGGGGCGGCTTGCCGTCTTTGGTGTTCTTGTTGTTGTTGTATGTCGGTGCCTGTGCCGGTTCGACGGGTGGCGGCATTAAAATCATGCGCTTTATCGTCGCGTGGAAAGTGGCGACACGGCAATTCAAGATATTGATTTATCCGAACGGTGTGTTCGTTTTGAATTACCAAGGCAATCGTTTGAATGATTCCACGGTTCTGAGTGTTCTCGGATTTTTGAGCCTGTATGTCGGCGCGAATGTTTTGTTTACGATGTTATTGGCGGCTACGGGGCTGGATTTTGAAACCTCGTTAAGCGCTGCTGCTGCGGCTTTGGCTAATGTCGGTGTTGGTGTAGGTGGCGTTATCGGGCCGTTTGGTTCTTATGCAGAATTGCCGGATTCCGCAAAAGTTATATTGTCCTGTGCCATGCTTTTCGGGCGGCTCGAGTTGCTGACATTTCTGGTGATTGTTACCAAGAATTTCTGGAATGATTGATTGTTTAAGACGTAGAGCATTTCAGGGATCAAATACATGAATAGCCAATTTAGTCTTTTAAAGACCAATCGTTTTTTGCCGTTGTTTATCGTGCAGTTTTTAGGCGCGTTTAACGATAATCTGCTGAAAACGTTTTTGGTGGTACTGATTGCCTATGGGCTGTGGGATATTCATGGCTGGGATCCTGCTGTGCTGGTTGCGGTGGCCGCGGGCTTGTTTATTCTGCCCTTTGTCCTGTTTTGTCCGTTGGCGGGAAATCTAAGCGATAAATACGATAAGGCACGCATGATCCGCTGGATCAAAATGGCGGAAATCGGTATTGCGGTTTTGGCTGTCTTGGCGTTGTTTAGTGGCGATTTGTATTTCGCGTTTTGTGTGCTGATGTTGCTGGGCGCGCAGTCTGCTTTCTTTAGTCCCTGCAAGTTTGCCATTTTGCCACAGCATCTCAAAAGCGAAGAATTAGTCTCCGGTAATGCGTGGGTGAGCACGGGTACGTATATGGCGATTTTAGGCGGGACAATCCTGGGTGCGCTGCTCGCGCCGTTGGATGGCGGTAAGGTTTTTGTCTCGTTGGGCACGGTGTTTGTCGCTGTGATCGGGTATTGGGCGGCGTTGTTTATTCCCACGGCTCCGCCACCTGAGCCAAAGTTGAAAATTTCCTATAATGTGTTCGGGCGAATTTATGAGGTGTTCAAACATGCGCTGGGTCAGCCATCGGGCGTGTTTATAGGGATTGTCGGTGTGGCATTTTTCTATTTCGTGGCTGCGACGTTCCATGCGCAATTTCCGAACTTCACTAAAACCACGTTGGGTGCGGATAACATCGTTTTGACGATGTTTATGGTTATGTTTTCATTCGGTGTGGCGATTGGCGGATTGCTCAATCATAAAGTCTTGAAAGCGAAGGCCAGCGGGGTTTGGGTGCCGTTGGCGTGTATGTTTATGGGCGTGTTCGGGATTGATCTTTATTTAGCCGCGAATGCGTATCCCGCGCCGACTGACGGTTCGTTGCATGATTTATCAACGTTCATTGCTAATATCCATGGGCTGCGTTTATTTGCCGATACGTTTATGCAGGCGGTGGCATGCGGGTTTTTTGTTATCCCTCTGCGGGCGATTGTGCAGGAACGATCACAAGTTGCGGTGCGTAGCCGTGTTATCTCCAGCTCCAATATGATGGATGCGGTGTTTATTTTGACCTCTTCGGTGGTTTCTACCGTTTTGCTCGGTATGGGGATGAGTATTCAGGGGCTATATCTTGCTGTCTCTGTTATCACGATTTTTGTCGGGTTGGCCCTCTTTAAGATCCCCTCACTTCGTGCTACAAAAACCGCATGAAACCGACTCTTGTATTTGCGATGAAAGAAGAAGCGCAGGACGTATTTGATGACTACGATGTCCTGTTCACGGGCGTAGGTAAGGTGAATGCCGCCTATGCTTTGTCTACGCATATCGCAAAAAATAACCCGCAAATGATTATTAACATGGGGACAGCAGGCAGCCGAAAGCACGCAGGCGGAACTGTTATTAACCCTACGCAGTTTGTGCAACGGGACATGGATGTTACCGCGCTTGGTTTCGAGAAATACAAAACACCGTTTTCCGATGATCCTGTTGTTATTGAGCATGGTCAACGTTTTGAAGGCCTTGATACAGGCGTTTGCGGATCAGGCGATGATTTTGCGACCGGCGAGGAAGCCGCCAGTTTTGATTGCGTAGATATGGAAGCCTATGCGCTGTCATTGATTTGTCAGCGCGGTGATTTGCCGTTCGCGTGTTTGAAGTTTATTTCCGATGGGGCCGATGACGGCGCGGATGTGGATTGGAATGAATCGTTAAAGACAGCGGCGAAAGCTCTGCGCAAAGTTTTAGAGGAGGCCGGATTATGAACATAAAAGCTTGGAACGTATTATTGGTGATTGCGCTGCTGATTGTGTTGGCGGGCGGCGGGTATATCCTGAACGAAGATCATAAACGTAAAGAAGCCGAGATTGCGAAAGTCGAGGCGGAGGAGCAGGCTAAAGCTGAAGAAGAGGCCCGTATTAAAGCGGAGGCTCTCGCAGCGAAGAAGCAGGAATTTGAGGATTTTCTCAATGTGTTCTTGAAAGATATTTACGGCAAGATGCAGGAGTATCGACAGGCGCGCAAAATCGTTGATGACCTTGATAAAGCGTCTAATTTAACCAAGACGGAATATGCGCGTGAAAATGCGGTATTTGCGGAACAGACGATTATGGATCTGGAATTGCAGATGGGCGAGATTATGTTGTCTTTCCAGCAGGCAGATCTTGAAGTTGAACCTCTGATCGAGAAATTCGATGAAGACGAACAAGAGGGCATTCAGCAAAAATGGGATGCCGTTCATGCCGAGAATTCGGAAAAGTTTACGCAATTCTTTGCGATGGATCAGGATATTCTGAGGGCGCAGCTCGCGTTGCTGAAGTTTTATGCCGATCACAGTGACGAGCTTTTCGTAAATCTGTACAGAAAGCTGATCATGTTCGAAGACCGCGAATTAAATCGTCAGTCTCAAGAGTTGAAGCAAAAGGTTGAAGAATTAAAAGTGTTGCGCAAGCAAATTTTGACGGATGCGGAGGCTGACTAGCTTTTTGCGCGCAGGCATTTCATCGTTTCGATAAATGCGTTGCCGAAGGTCTGTCTGTCTTCTTCAATGTTCTTGCTGAAATCCAGAGCGCGGCCTGTTTCGCCCAGTATACCAAACATAAAGATCGAAAATGTCTCTCCCGTATGTCCGGGGAAGTAACCGCGGCTGAATAGTTCGGGCAGTAATCCTTTGAGTTTGGCCAGCAAGGTTTGTTCTTGAATCGCGAATCGTTGCTCATATGTCATTGCGCCTTGCGATTCGATAAGGATGATTTTGCGAAAATCTTTTTGTAAACACAGGTCCAGAAAAGCGTCAGCCCCTGCTAAAAATGAATCCCACGCGTCTTCAAGAGCGTCCATCTTCTGTCCCACGCTTTCGATTCTCTGGTGCATGATATCTTCGTATACATCGTGAAAGAGGCCGTTTTTATCGCCAAAATGGTAGTAGAG
>CAYGQG010000089.1:0-5711 GCA_964351955.1 uncultured Micavibrio sp.
TTCGGCAAGATGATTGCGTGCCTGATTGTCTTTCTTCTTCGCGGCTGCGGCTTTTTCAAGGGCGGATATATCAACGCCCGATGCTTTTTGTGCGAGCTCCAGTGCCGTACGTGCTGCAGCTAATTCTGCGCTTTTGGCCATACCATCAGGGACGTTTTCGATCATAGATTCGGCCTGATCCAAAACACCGCCGGCGATAAAGCTGCGGACCAATCCCGAATAAGCAGCCGCGTTGTTTTCGTCCTGCTGCAAAATCCGCATGTACAGATCTTGTGCCATAGACAGATCATTATTTGCCAGTGCCTCGGCGGCGGTTTTTAGTGTTTCGGGAATATCGAGGGCTTCGGGTTTATTGGCCCGCGCAGCCTGCACCAATTTATCGACGAAAGCTTTGATATTGCTTTCGGGTTGCATGCCTTGAAACGCATCAACGGGACGACCACCGAAAAATCCGTAAACAGTCGGTACGGATTGCACGCGCAAGGCTTGCGCCAGTTCAGGGTTCTCATCAAGATTGACCTTTGCCAGCAAAACTTCGCCTTTAGCCTCCATCACTGCTTTTTCAAGCAGGGGCATCAGCTGTTTACACGGGCCGCACCACGGTGCCCAGAAATCAACAATGACCGGAATTTCCATGGATGCTGCCATGACTTTGGTTTCGAAATCGTTGGTATCGACCTCGAAAATATAACCGTCAGGCCGAGAGGCCGCGTTATCAGTGTCTTTGGAACCAAATCCCAACATTGCTTATATCCTTAAAATGATACTCGTTATGTAAGGGTTTCTGCTCATAAATCAAGGATTAACGGCTTGTGTCCCGTATGCTCGAAGAATTTGAGCAAGTCCGCAGGGGCAAGACCAATGGTCATTGTGTTGTCCAGCGGGTGATAATGCACGCGCTCCTGCTTCATCATATAACCGTCCAGAACCACTTGGACTTTGTGTTCGGGGTCATTAATAACCGTAAACGGGCAAACAGACCCCGGACGGATGCCGAGAAATTGCCACAAGCGATCAGCCGAACCAAATGACAAACGACCGCATTCAATCTTGTCGGAAAGGGTTTTCATGTCCACTTCTGTCTCGTTCGCAGCCACAACAAGGAAGTTTTTCTTCTTTTTATCCCGAAGATATAAATTGCGGCAATGCGTGCCCGGCATGTCCTCTTTGATTTTGCTGCTTTCCTCGACCGTAAACACCGCCTCATGCTCATAAAATTTATATTCTATATCAAGCTGTTGCAGAAGATCGAGCAACTCTTTGGGTTGTGTTGGCAATGGTTCTTGATCGGCTTTGGGTTCGGGGTTCGTCATAGCTCTATTCTTACTGTTTTATATACAATTCGAGGAAAATTGTTTGCGATGTTAAGCAAATTCTTAAGATTTGTCGCCTATTATTGGGGGAATTATAAAAGCAAACAGACTTTAAGTGTGCGTGAATAGGGACAAATGACAGTACTGAGCGACGATATCCAAGCTAAACAACTGATTGAATCAGCGGGGGATGCCCATGTGAATAATGCATGGGTAGCAGGAAGAATGCCGCCTGATGCCTGTTGCGGCTTGCACCCGAGTGCAGACCCGGATAACGGTCAACCAGGATTTTACGATGTATATGCCCATGCCGGTGATTTGATGGGAATACTGAAAAAACAATTAGGCGAGCCTATGGCCAATCCGACACTGGCCTTTGACAAAGTGGCTTCGGTTACGGCACCGGGCTTCTCCGAAACATATGACAACAATTTAACTTTTGACACATTGGATGCGTGATGAATATTGAACTTGGCGTATTAAAGGATGGTGGTGTGGTGTTGGTGTGTGATGCGCCGTTGCCCAATGTTGTCCAGCGTATCGAGTATTATCGTGATCAACGTCTGTTCATGCTTGTTTATAAAAACGACCAAGACGGCCAGCTTATGGACTATGAAATTCCTGCGGATATGGCTGTTCCAATTGAAAAAAGTCCGAATGTAATTGTTTATACGTTGTTCAAATCTCATGAGCCTGTCGGCTACAAAGTCCCACTGATCAAGGTCGGCGAGCTTTACTAATATCAAATCTTACGATTTAGGCTTGCGAAAGCCGATCAAACTCTCTATAAAATCCAAACGAATGTGACGCGAGTGTAGCTCAGGGGTAGAGCGCAACCTTGCCAAGGTTGAAGTCGAGAGTTCGAATCTCTTCACTCGCTCCATTTGTCTCTCCCCTAAAACCCAGAAAAATCAAGGCCCACAGACATGTCCGCGGGCCTTTTGTGTATTTATCCGTAGAATATATCCGCGGCCAGAAAGGCAAAGAAAAAGCCGATCAGGTAGATCAGGATCGAGAACCCCAATATTCCCCAGCTGATTTTTCGCAAGCGCATGCACGCCTTTGCCTTAGCCGGATCGGCAGGACAAGGCGCGAAACGCGCCCGCCATTGCATGATCGCCGCCAGTGTTAGCATGATTCCGGCAGCCGCGAAGACATAAGCCTTATAGTCGGATATCGCCGTGATCCACGGCACCGCGCCTATGAACCCCGCCAGTGTCGCACCCATACCGAGCGTCACCAGCAAGGCGGGCAGCGCGCAGCAGACAAGCGTACCCATACTGGTGAACAGGCTGAGGGTCGGCAAAACCGTTTGCCGCCATAACGAATTTTGCGGATCATTCGACACGATTAATCGTCTCCACGTTATAACCGGCATCGGTGATGAGATTGGTGATGGTTTCATCATCGAGGTTTTGACCGTCTTTGAAGCTGATTGAAATGATCTTGGTGTCGAGATTCACGTCAATCGTGTTGACCTCATCCTGTTTACCAAAAACCTTTTCCAGCGCACGTGCGCAAAAGTCACAGACAAGTCCGTTGACCGAGACTTTTGCATCGCCAGATTTCAAAGCCACGGCTTCAGCCTGAGCTTCAGGTTGTACAGCCGCCACTCTGGCATGAGCTGGGGCAGCCATTGAGAACGCGATTATTGTTGAGAGTAAGAGTAGTTTTTTCATGATATTTTTCCTTTTCAATTTTTTGAGTTAATAGCGCAGGACATAGTTAAACAGCAGCTCTCCATTGTTGTTCATGCCTGCTTCGAGCAGATGAACATCCTTGAAGAACCGCACCAACGGGGTGACAGTAACGTTGTCCTCGCTTTCGGGAGTGTGATCGACTTGCAGCATCAGCCATGTGTGGATGTCGCCGTAATCGCCTTCATACGGTGCCCAACCGACACGCGCGGATTGCATGTAGAAATCATCAACATCCCCCGCTTCGGTGTAGCGATTTTCATATGAGGTGAAGAAACGACGGTTTTCCCAATCGGCCGATATACCCGTAAAACCAGCAGCGCTTGAGGTGTCTTTTGGATGACCGCCATTAGTCGTCGCAACGCCCAGCCCCGATTTCAGATACAGATTGGCCTGACTGTGCTTTTTATTCCAGCGCTTGATCAGGTTGTTGACCTGCACCGCGTTGAGGGTGAAGTCGTTATCCCGCCAATATTCGAATTTATATCCGACAGAGGTTTTGGCTGTGGGAGAGTAATGAACATGCACGGTGTTTTTATCACCGTCATTCATGGTCATGAATGTCAGCCCGCCCGGATAGGATACCGGTCTGGCTTCTGCGTTCGGAATGAATAGCCCCATTCCGAGAAGGGCAAATATCACATATCGCATAGTTTTCTCCTGATATGTATGGATTTTGGCGCACGCAAAACGTACGCAGAATATCAGCCTTAAACGGCTTTAAAATCAGGAGATATGTTTCGGAGGACGTTTCGGAGGAGCAGTTGCCATGGAGGCTAGATCCGCTTGTGATTTAAATACTCTCTTCGTTTTCACGAGAGGTACATCGAATGTGACACCATCGGATAGTGTTGGTGTCTGGTTGATGGCAACATGCAGGCACAGGCAAATGCCGTTGCAATGTTTCGCGGTGTTTTGCTGATCCTGCTGTTCATGGCAAGGAGGTGTATCCCCATCCATAGTCATTGAGAGTGTCGAAGACATATCCGCATTCATGCATGGTTTGGCCCAGGCCGATACCGCGAAGGTATTGGCCAGAAACATAACTGCCGTGAATATCAGAATAAAATGCTTCATCTTTCCCATTATAAACCAATTCGGGAAAAGTGTCATATCAGTTACTTAGGGGGTGTCGGCTCAAGCCTCAAGACCTGCCCGTCCAACGCATCCACAAGAACATAGAGATAGCCGTCAGGGCCGGTTTGTACATCACGAATGCGACCATAATCCTGCAACAGAACCTCTTGATCAGTGATTTTATCGCCCTCGACATCGAGGCGGCGCAGATGGGTTTTCGCCAGAGCGCCAACGAAAATATCACCATTCCATTCAGGGAATTTATCACCTGTGTAAAAATCCATGCCACTTGGCGCTATGGATGGGTCCCAATAAATTACGGGTTGTTCCATGCCGTTCTGATGGGTTTTATCGGAGATGATCTCGCCGTTATAATTGATGCCGTAAGTGATTTCGGGCCAACCGTAATTTGCAGCAGGTTTAAGGATATTGACCTCGTCCCCGCCTTTAGGGCCATGCTCGTGTTGCCAGATCAGGCTGCTGCCCTGTTGTACGGCCAAGCCCTGCACGTTGCGGTGACCGTAGCTGTAAATTTCTGGTTTGTAGTCCTTGTGATCAACAAACGGATTGTCGGCAGGGATGCTGCCATCATCATTAATGCGCATGATGCTGCCGAGATGGTCGGACGGCTTTTGCGCCTGATGCATAAAGCTGAATCGGTCACCGACTGTGATCATCAAAGTACCATCAGGTAAAAACGCAAGGCGTGATCCGTAATGAGCGCTGCCCCTTGTTTTCGGATCGACCTTAAAGATCACTTCGACATCTTTGAGGGCCATACCGTCCAAACGCCCGCGTGCGACTTCCGTCCCCGCGCCGCCGCGCCCTTTACCCGCATAGGATATATAGACGAGGTGGTTATCCGAAAATTTCGGATGCAGCGCGACATCAAGTAAACCGCCCTGCCCGGCGACATAAATGTTTTTCGGCAAACCACTGATCGGTTGTTCAAGAAGCTTGCCATCCTTGATCATGCGCAGTTGGCCTTCGCGCTCGGTCACCAGCGCGTCACCGTTTGGCAAAAAGGCAATCGCCCACGGAAACTCCAGACCTTCAGCGATTGGCGTTAGAGTGAATTCGTGATGTTTGGAAGAATAGGTTTCCTGCGCGTCAACGGTGTGTGAAAGCAGGGTGACAAAAACGATACTCGCAAGAATGATAAGCGTGAGGCGGCGCATTAATACAGACCGCCCGTACCGCCCGTTGAGTTGTTATTGTTAGCAGGGGGCAACGGATTTTCTTCACGACCATAAATACGCTCCAGCGCATTTTCACCGCGCTGCGGGTCGTAGTTATTTTGTGTTCTGTTTAAAACATCGTTCAGAGCGTTGTTGTTGTACGGATCTTGATACGCATCATTATATTCGGGATCGTTGTAATTGTAATACGCGCTGCTGTCGCTGACGAGGTTGATGCCTGTACCATCGAGGATGTACATATTCTCGGTCGGTAATGTGTCTTGCGTGAAGGCTTCCCAGATTACTTTCTCGTCACCCGGATTGGCGCGCGCACCCGTCGTCGCGTTGATCTGCACATTGCGGATACCGTTCGGAATACGGAACGGCAGCAGAGGCTCGTCTTTCAACGCCTGTTTCATAAAGGCCTTGAAAACAGGAAGCGCGGT
>CAYGQG010000089.1:5811-8480 GCA_964351955.1 uncultured Micavibrio sp.
GAGGCTCGTCTTTCAACGCCTGTTTCATAAAGGCCTTGAAAACAGGAAGCGCGGTGGAAGAGCCCGTCTCGCGTTTACCAAGCGAGCGCGGATCATCAAACCCGACATACGCGCCGACGACCAGATCAGGCGAAAAGCCCATAAACCATGTGTCCTTGGATTCGTTGGTTGTACCCGTTTTGCCAGCCAACGGACGGCCCAGCTCTTTTAGTCTTACGCCCGTTCCGCGTTGTACCGCACCTTCAAGGATGGACACCATTTGGTAGGCATGGCGCGCATCAACCAGCTGCTCGCGCGTGTCGGGTAATTCGGGCGCTTGCTGCCCGTCCCAGCGGACCAGAGGGCCGCAATTCACACATTCACGGGCATCGTGGCGGAAAACGGTTTCCCCGCGACGGTTCTGGATACGGTCAATGAATGATGGCTCGATCTTCTTGCCGCCATTCACGAGAACGCCGTAAGCGCTGACCATTTTCAGCAAGGTTGTTTCCCCCGCGCCCAGAGAATTGGCGAGATGCGGTTGCATGTTTTCATCAATACCAAAGCGTTTGGCAACATCAACGATGATGTCCATGCCGAGGTAATCAGCCAGACGGACAGTCATCAGGTTACGGGATTTTTCAACGCCGATACGGATCGGGGTCGGGCCGTAATATTCATTGGAATAGTTAGTCGGGCTCCAGAAATGTCCGGGGCGATCTTCGATAACAAAAGGCGCATCAAGAACCAGCGTTGCAGGCGTAAAGCCGTTAACCAGCGCGGCGAGGTAAACAAACGGTTTGAACGCAGAACCCGGCTGGCGTTTAGCTTGTGTCGCGCGGTTAAATTCAGAGATGCCGTATTTCCAGCCGCCCTGCATCGCCAGTACACGGCCCGTATGCGGGTCCATCGCCATAATCGCGCCTTGCACTTCGGGGATTTGTTGCAGCTCGTAATACGCTTCGTCTTGCAGCCATGAAATCAGGACGATGTCGCCCTTGCTGACCACATCGCTGGCGGCGGTAATTTCCGGTCCTTGCGCGTATCCTTCGTTCAAATATTTGCGGGCCCATTTCACCCCTTTTAGCGGAATGTAGGATTTCTGGCCGTTCTCAAGGCCGATCTCGGCGCGTTCCGTTCCGGCGCTCAGGACTATCGCCATCAGCCAGTCTTCGAGCATGCCGTCCGGTTTTTTGGTTTCTTCGAGCTTGGTTTTCCATTGCTGAACATCTGTAACTTTGGCGATCGGACCGCGATAGCCGTGGCGGCGATCATATCCCGTTAAGCCCTCGCGCAATGCTTCGACCGCGATTGACTGGAGCTTGGGGTTAATTGTACTGCGCACAGCCAAGCCGCCTTGATACAGGCTTTCCTCGCCGTAACGGGTTTTGAGCTGGCGGCGAACTTCTTCGGCAAAATACGGTGCATTCACACTGCGAGATTCATCACGTGTTGTGATTTCCAGTGGAGCGAGTTTCGCCAGATCGGCCTGACCTTCGCTGATGAAGCCCTCTTCAGCCATGCGGCGCAGGACCCAATTACGGCGATCAATCGCGGCTTCGCGGTTTTTGACAGGGTGATAATTATTCGGGGCTTTGGGCAGCGCAGCGAGATATGCGGCCTCACCAATGCTTAGCTCTTCGAGTGACTTATCAAAATATTGCAAGGATGCGGCAGCAACGCCGTAGCTGCGGACACCGAGATAAATCTCGTTGAGATAAAGTTCCAGAATGCGGTCTTTGGACAAGGCGCGTTCCATACGCAGAGACAAAATCGCCTCACGGATTTTACGCTCGAATTTCCGTTCATTGGTCAGCAGCATGTTTTTAACCACTTGCTGCGTGATGGTTGATCCGCCGATCACGCTGACATCCTGCCCTAAAAGGTGGCGCGCATAGACCACGGCGGCACGCACGACAGCGAACATATCAACGCCTTTATGCTCATAGAAATTCTGGTCCTCGGCGGCGATGAAAGCCTGTTTCACACGGTCAGGAATGTTTTCGATCGGGACAAAGACGCGCTTTTCCTGCGCGAATTCTGCCATTAAACGCCCGTCACCTGCGTAAAGGCGGGTTACGATTGGCGGTTCATAATTTTTGAGCTGTTGGTAATCGGGAAGGTCGTCGCCATAATAATCAACGATATAGACAGACGCACCCGCAACTACGAGCAGCCCTAAAAACCCCAGTGAGAATAATCCTAGAAATCCGTACCAGAGATATTTCATAGATGCATCCCCTTAGGCGACCCGTCTTTGGATCGGTCCGTCGGCACGGCCATGGATGAATTGATCGACATAGTCATTACCTGAATCATCTAGCTCGTCTATCGGGCCGGTCCAGACAATTTTGCCTTCATGGATCATCGCAACGTAATCGGCGATTGTCCGCACGGAGGCCATATCATGCGTAATGGAAAGGCCGGTCGCGCCGATTTCCTGCACCTGTTCGACAATCAAATGGTTGATCACATCCGCCATAATCGGGTCAAGACCCGTGGTCGGTTCATCAAAGAAAATGATGTCGGGGCTGGCGGCCACGGCGCGGGCAAGGCCAACACGCTTTTGCATACCACCGGAAAGTTCAGCGGGATAAAGATCGGCAACTTCGGTGCGCAGACCCACGGCTTTGATCTTTTCGATTGCGATTTCACGAGCGTCCTTGCGGTTTACGCCGCGACCTTGGATC
>CAYGQG010000090.1:0-8429 GCA_964351955.1 uncultured Micavibrio sp.
GGCTACACGGTTTGTGAAGCGAATTCATTCCCCGGATTTAAGGGATTGGAATCCTGTACGAAGGTGAATATTCCAAAGGCGATTTTCAGCGCGATGCAAAAACGCATCGGAGCCGAATATGCCGAGGAGCAGCAAAAAGCGACACAAAGTGTTGCGGCGAATGATATCGCCAAGATTGCTTAAGCTCTTAAAACTTCAATTATTGAGATAATGACTGGAATGTGGTCGGCGCTGGGTCGGCCACAATCAGTTTTCCACGCCTGAATTCAACGATAGCCAGACCGCGTTCAATCGTGTTACCGCGACGGAAACGGAAGATACCATCCACACCCGAGAACCCGTTCGGGTTTCCTAAATCACTTTGACTGAATGACGGACGACCGCTTTGTTGCAGGCCGCGTTGCGCCAGTATGGCGACGAGGGCGGTTGCATCATAAGACAGTGTCGAGAGACGTGGCGGGCGGCTGCCGAAAGTGCGGATGAAGCGGTCTTCGAATCCTGCGCGGGCGTTTGGCGGCGGTGCGGCGAACCATGCGCCTTCGAGATTGGATTCAGAAGCCAGAGAGGTTTCGTCCAGCAGGCCTGTGCCCAAACGTCTTACTGTGCGTGGCGGCAGTTCATAATGCGAGAGCAGGCTGCCGATTGCGCGGGCATCTTGTCCGCCGACGGGTATGAATACAGCATCATAGGGGGATGTTTTTAATGCGCCGGCATTATTTCGGGCATCGAAACGGGCGAAGTTGCGGACAACGGGCGCGAGATTTTTTGTGCCGGGCTGGAATGTCGTGTTTTCAACAATGCTGATGCCAGACTGTGCGGCGACCTGATTAAATGATTTTGTTACGACATTGCCGTAAGCGGATGCGGGGGCAAGAATGCCAACGCGATTTAGACCTTTTGATGCGGCGAAGCGGGAGACGCGCTCGACCTGATCAAACGGCAGGAAGCCCATGATGTAAGTGTTACCACCCGCCAATGACCAGTCGGTAGAAAAGGCGAGCATGTTGATGCGGTGGCGTTCGGCAACAGGTTTGGCGGCGCGAACGGACGGAGCAAAGACAGGGCCGAGTAGAATTTGTGCACCGTCATCGATGGCGCTTTGCGCCGCTTTGCGTGCGCCCTGACCGTTGCCTTCGGTGTCGCGGGGCAGGAGTTCGAGATTGGCGTGGCCGATTTCAAACAAGGCTAGTTGCGCGGATTTCAGCATCGCATCGCCGAGCGCTTGGTGTTGTCCGCTTAACGGAAGCAAAAGCCCGACTTTGACGGTGGGCAGGTTTGCGGGGGCGACTTGTTGTTGGCCTATAACCTGATTGAGATCATCCAAAGATTTTGGAGCGTTTTGCGCGGTGGGGGCGGTGCCTCTGTTCGGCTGGGTTCGGTAACCGCTATTGCCTGAACCACAGGATGCGAGCATCAGTGCAGGTATGATGAGAAAAAGATGAGCGAGGATGAGGGTGCGTTTTGTCATAGCTTTGGTTTGTGCCAGTCCTGTTTTGCGCATACATTCATCTATATGACGAATCTTGAAACTGAACAAAACAGTAAAGAAAAAAAACGGGAATGGCTACTGCCTGATCCGAAATCACAAACTCTGCCTGCGGGGTTGTATCTGGTGGCGACACCGATCGGGAATATGGGCGATATAAGTTTACGGGCGCTGGATGCGTTGTCGGCGGCGGATGCAGTGTTGTGCGAAGATACGCGGGTGACGGGGAAGTTGCTGAAGTATTTTGGCCTGCATAAAAAGCTGGATGTTTATAACGACCATAGTGATGAAGCTGCACGGGCGAAAATTGTCGAGCGTGTTCGAAACGGCGAGGCGCTGGTGCTGGTGAGTGATGCGGGGATGCCGCTGGTGAGTGACCCTGGATATAAGTTGGTGGTCGATGCGCATACAGCGGGTGTGAGTGTGACGAGTTTACCGGGGGCGAACGCACCGCTGGCGGCGTTACAGCTTTCGGGTTTGCCGAGTGATGCGTTTTCATTTATCGGGTTTTTGCCATCGAAAAGCGGTGCGCGTCAGGCGTTGCTCAATAAATGGGTGGATGTGCCGTCGACAATTCTGGCGTTTGAAACCGCGCCGCGATTACAGGCAGCTTTGAGCGATATTCAAACCGTTTACGGCGAGCGTAAAGTTGCGGTCGTGCGCGAGATTACCAAGCTGTATGAGCAGGTGGTGTGTGATACGCCGCCGAAGCTGATTGAATATTACGAGGAGCATGGCGCGCCGAAAGGCGAGATTGTTCTGGTTATCGCGCCGCCGCAGGAAAAGGTTTTTTCGGATGTTGATATAGACGCACTTTTGAAAGAGGCGCTTAAAGATGCTGGCACAAAGCAAGCCGCGGCAGCCGTTGCGAAAGAAACGGGATTGCAGAAAAGCGATTTGTATCAACGGGCGTTGAAGCTCAAAGGATAGTTATGTTGAACCGCAAGCGACAGGCCGCATATCAAAGAGGTGTCGATGCCGAAGGTGTCGCCGCGCGGTATCTGGAAAAGCGCGGGTTCGAAATATTACAGCACAGATATAAAACCAAATTCGGCGAGATTGATTTGATTGTTGCGAAGGGTGAGTTACTTGTGTTCGTAGAAGTAAAAGCCCATAGCGATGCTACGCAGGCGTTATATGCCGTCACCGAGAAATCACGACGGCGGATAGAGCAGGCCGCATTGCAGTTTATCAGCGAGCACACAGGCATGGCCGAATACGCGATGCGGTTTGATGTGATTGTTGTTCCTGAAACTGCGTTGCGGGCTTCGGATAGAAGAGATGCGCACAACCTTTTAGGGGGAGATGGGGTGCATCATCTGGACAATGCGTGGCTGGCGGGGCAATAATTTGCCTTCAACGTCGGAGTTCATCATGACGAAACACACATATTTAATTCGTACTACTTGTTTAATTCTCGCTTTATCCGCCCCCGTCGCCCTGCAAGGGTGCACGGTGTTAGGGCTTGCTACGGGTGTTGGCGCAGCCACAGGCGTAGCCGCTTCGCAAGAGGGTGGTTTGAGCCGCGCAGCCAGAGATACACGCATTCAGGCAGAGATTAACGATCTTTGGTTTCGTTATGATGTCGATATGTTTACCAAGCTGGATATGACCGTGAATAACGGACGTGTCTTGTTGACGGGGGTTGTTCAAAACCCCGAGCATCGCGTGGAAGCCGTGCGTTTGGCGTGGCAGCCCGATGGTGTCGAGCAGGTGATTAATGAAATCCGTGTTGCCGAAGGCAGCGGCATTACAGGTTTTGCCAAGGATACATGGATTACGACACAGCTGCGCACGAAGTTGACGCTGAATAAAGAAGTGCTGTCGATCAATTACAACATCGATACGGTGCAGGGCACGGTGTATTTGATGGGGTTTGCGCAGAATCGCGAAGAGCTTAATCGCGTGATCGAGATTGCGCGCACTATTAAAGGCGTGAACGGTGTTGTGAGCTACGTGAAGTTTGTCGGTGGTGATGCACAGGTTTCAAACACCCCGAATGACGATCTTACGTATCAGGATGCGTATGATACTGGTGGGGCTGATCAGGGGTATTACGAAGAACCGGCGAACGCGCCGTATGTTGATAATCGCGAGCCGCTTGATGTGCGTGCGCCGCAGGATCAAAATGGTACGCGTGAATATTATCCGAATAATGTGGAGCCGATTCAGGTTGAACAGCTGGATGAACGCATCATTATCCGTGATAACAATGCCAGCCCGACGATACAGCGTCTGACACCCGAGGATCAGGGGATTAACATTAATCCTAATCCGTCTCCTCTTACCGACCCGTCATCAGAAAGACTGTTGCGACCGTCTAATCAGTTGCCGAATGCCACTGTTCAGAAAGTCGAGCCATCGCCTACTAGCTGGGATTAGGTTTGAAGCCATCCAAGTTCAGGGATTATGAACGCGAAAAACATACTGAATAACGATACTGATCCTGTTTCCTATCTTGAAACTATAGGTTCCATGGATGATGAGCAGATTGATCTGGCGCAAGCCGCGCTGGCATTGGCGGCGGCGGATATGGACGGTATTTCCCTACAACGATATTTACATCATCTTGATACGCTGGCCGAGAGCGTGAAGCAGGCATTTGCGCATCGGTTGAAAAAAGGTGATGAGGATAATCTTCATACGCGGTTGGCTGCGCTCGAAGAAGTGTTGGTTGAAGAGTTTAAGTATATCGGCGATCAGGATACTTACGATGATTTACAGAACGCGAATTTGATTCGGGTGATTGATCGGGCGAAGGGGTTGCCGATTACGCTGTGTATTTTGTATATCCATGCCGCACGGGCGCAGGGATGGGATATCGCAGGGCTGAATATTCCCGGGCATTTTTTATGCCGTATGGATGTTGATGGTCAGCGTTTGATTTTTGACCCGTTTGACGAGGCGAAGGTCGTTGAGGCGCAAGACCTGCGGCGCATTGTGAAGAAAGCGCTGGGGGAGCAAGCCGAGCTGTCTACGGCCTATTACGAAGCGGCGAGTAACCGCGATGTTCTGATCCGTTTGCAGAATAATATTAAGTATCGCCAGATTGCCGCAGAAGATTATGACGGCGCGTTAAAAACCGTGCAGGTGATGATGAAAATTGATCCGCAGGAATATCGTTTAAAGCTTGATGCGGGGGTGCTTTATGCGCGGCTTGATCAGCCGCAAGCGGCGATTGAATGTTTGTCGGTATATATAGAAAAAGCACCGGATTCGCGTGACCGCATGGAGGCAGAAATGCTGTTGGTTGAGCTGCAGGCCCAGATCAATTGATATTTTATTTGCCAGGTGGCGGGAACTTTTAACGAATAAATATGTTTTTAAGTTTACAGCCCCTTGCGCAGTTCTTGCGAGGGGTCTAAAACATTAACTGAAATAATTCGACTCGTTGAAGGAGAAAACTATGACCCGTCGGTCCCCTCTAAGATCCCTATCAAAATACTTGATGCTGTTTGCTGTTATCTTTGTTGTATCTGCATGTACCGGCGATGATGAGCCTGTAGTGGAGAACCAAGCACCGGATAGCCGTGATGAAATCACAACCGGTCCTTTGGACGAGATTTACAATGAGACATCCATCGATCCGAATGCTCCGGCTCCGGGTACACAGGCTGATTTGGTTGTGAATGTCGGCGATCGTATCTTCTTCGGTACTGACCGTTATGATTTGAGTGGCGAAGCCCGTCAGGTTCTGGATGCGCAAGCAGCGTGGATGAACCAATATCCTAACGTTAATCTCGTGATCGAAGGTCACGCGGATGAACGTGGTACTCGTGAATACAACCTTGCTTTGGGTGAGCGTCGTGCGAACTCCGTACGTAACTACCTGACAGCTTTGGGTGTTAGCCCGACACGCGTTACAACTGTGACATTCGGTAAAGAACGTCCGGCTGTTCCCGGTGCGAATGAAGCTGCATGGGCACAGAACCGTCGTTCGGTCAGCAAGGTCAACTAAGGCCTTCAGACGGCATGAATTTGATGATCAATACATCCTATAAATCACTAAAGGCCTGGAGCATTTCAGGCCTTTTGATTCTTATGGCGGGGGCGGTTTTTGTAAGCGCTCCTGTCGAAGCGCAAAACAGCCGAGATTTGCAAAGCCGTATTAACCGTCTTGAAAATGAAATCGATACATTGAGCCGCGCCGTTTATAAAGGCGAGCAACCACCAGCGGGCTCGTTTTCCGGTGGTGGAGCGCCTTCTGCTGATGTTGAGGTTCGTCTTCAGCAGATGGAAGGCGAGATTCGTGATTTGCGCGGCGAGGTTGAACGTGTCGGCTATGAAAACCGTCAGCTGCGTGAAGATATGGAACGTATCACCGGCGATCTTGAAGTGCGTATGAATGATCTTGATGGTAGCGGCGCGTCCGTACGACCGTCTAATAACCGTGTTTATAACGCGCCTGATACCACCACCAGCAATCGTCCTGTGATCAATACGATTGATAATACGCCGCCACAGCCTAATCAGGCTCAAGGTGGTCAGGGAAACGGTTATCAGTGGAGCACGAATAACACCAATGGGCAGCTTGGTTCCTACACGGTTGATAATGCCGGTAATGCGAGCGCGACGACGGGCCCTGCGGCATTATATGATCGCGCATTTTCGTTGGTGAAAAACCGTCAATACGACGCGGCGCAGGGCGAGTTTGAAGATTTCTTGCAACAATATCCAAGTCATGAATTGGCGGGTAATGCTAAATACTGGTTGGGTGAAACACATTATGTGCGTGGTGATTTCGAAACCGCGTCGCGTATTTTCGCCGAAGGATACCAGCAATTCCCCAAAGGCTCTAAAGCTGCTGATAACCTGCTGAAGCTTGGTTTGTCTCTTGAAGCGGCGGGTAAGCCCCAAGATGCCTGTATCGCCCTTCGTCAGTTGAAGAAGGAAAATCCGGCTGGCGAGACACCTGTTCTTCGTCGTGCGACACAGGAAATGAGCCGCCTTGGCTGTTAGGCGTTGATCATGGCGGTTGTCGTCACACATTCCCCCGAAGCTGAACATATTTTCGATTATTTGAAACCGTATAAGGCCGAATGGTCATCGGTTAATGCTGTTGCTGTCGCGTTGTCCGGCGGGCCGGACAGTATGGCGTTGTTGTGGTTGTTAGCGCATCAGCGTGTTCATAACCTCAAAATCCATGCATTGATTGTTGATCACGGTTTGCGTGAAGGCTCGGCGGATGAGGCGGAGAATGTGCGTAATGTGGTTTCGGGGTGGGATAATGTCGAGGTGCATATCCTGCGCTGGGAGGGTGGTAAGCCCGAAGCGGCGATACAAGAAGCGGCGCGGCATGCGCGGTATGATTTGATGGCGGATTATTGCCGTGCGCATGGAATTCATCATCTGTTTCTTGCCCATCATCGTGATGATCAGGCGGAGACGGTGTTGTTCAGGCTGGCTAAAGGCAGTGGCCTGGACGGGTTGTCGGGGATGCGTGCTGTGCAGCCCTATAATACTCTTACGTTGCTACGGCCTTTGCTGGAGTTTTCAAAAGATGCGCTTATTGCGCTGTGTGATGAACATGATCTGCAATATGTGCGCGACCCTAGTAATCAAAATGCGGATTTTGCCCGTGTGCGGTTGCGGCGCTCTGCCGATATTCTGTCCGAAGAGGGGTTGAGCGCGAAAAGGCTGGCTGCTACAGCCAAGCGGATCAATAGAGCGCGTGAAGCGCTTGACTTTTACGCCGAAAAGGCGCAGAAAGACTGCGTTTTATTAAAAAATACGAAACGCATCGAATATAATTATAAAAAATTACAAAAATACCCTGATGAGGTTGTTTTTCGATGTGTCTTGGCGGCGTTTCAGCATTTTAACCCTGATGCCGATTATGCGCCGCGTATGGAAAAGGTCGAAACGCTGCTGTACGATTTGATAAGTTCAGAAGATTTTCGGAAGCGGACGCTGGGTGGTCTGGTGTTCGATAGAGATGATAAAAACGGGCAGTTGATTATAGAGCAGGAAAATACCTGAATCGCTTGTTTCCGCCTGTAAACGTGCTATTTTAACCGCTATCAGATTAACTTTTAAAAGGATGTTCGCAACGTGAATGGAATTGGCCGCAACTTAGTTTTCTGGCTGGCTATCGGGCTGGTGCTCATTTTCCTCTTCAATATTGTGCAAACGGCACAAGACGGAAGCGCGAAGCCGGGTAATATCTCTTACAGCGAATTTATGGCGGATGCGCAAGCAGGCCGCGTATCCAATGTGACCATTAAGGGCGAGACGCTGCAGGGTACTTTTGCCGCTAGCGGTGATGAGTTCAGTGTTGTTGTGCCGCCGAACGAAAACGTAGTTGAGCGTTTGCAGAGTACAGCTGTACAGATTTCAGCTGAAGCCGAAGGCCCTGAAGAGCTTAGTTTCATGAGTATTCTGGTATCTCTTCTTCCTGCTTTCCTGATTATCGGGGTGTGGATTATGTTCATGCGTCAGATGCAGGGCGGTAAAGGCGGCGGCGCTATGGGCTTTGGTAAGTCCCGTGCAAAGATGCTGACCGAAAAGCATGGCCGCGTGACATTCGAAGATGTTGCAGGTATCGAGGAAGCCAAGCAGGAATTGGAAGAAGTTGTCGAATTTCTGAAGGATCCGCAAAAATTCAGCCGCTTGGGCGGTAAAATTCCAAAAGGTGCGTTGCTGGTCGGGCAACCGGGTACAGGTAAAACGCTTGTTGCGCGCGCGGTTGCGGGTGAAGCGAATGTGCCGTTCTTTACGATTTCAGGTTCAGACTTTGTTGAAATGTTCGTTGGTGTGGGTGCGTCCCGCGTCCGCGATATGTTCGAGCAGGGGAAGAAAAACGCGCCATGCATCATCTTTATTGACGAGATTGATGCGGTGGGTCGTCACCGTGGAGCCGGTCTTGGCGGCGGCAATGACGAGCGCGAGCAGACATTGAACCAGCTTCTGGTCGAGATGGATGGTTTTGAATCCAACGAAGGCG
>CAYGQG010000091.1:0-1343 GCA_964351955.1 uncultured Micavibrio sp.
ACCAGTCATGCCTTCAACGGCAGCAACAGGCCCAGTCGAAGCAACACTGCGGTTTGGCAAAGCATCAAAACTCAGCAAAAGCCCCGCCGTAAGAACAACCCATACCAATGTTAGCGGTAAAAACACTTTCCAGCCCAAGCGCATCAACTGGTCATAACGGAAACGCGGCAACGTTGCCCGTGCCCACAAGAAAAAGAACATAACCGCCATCGTCTTAACGGCAAACCAGATAATCCCCGGTACGAACGCAAGAAATGCCATCCCGAATGGCGGCAACCAACCACCAAGGAACAAAATCGTCGTCATCGCGCTCATCAATATCATCGCGGAATATTCACCAAGGAAGAACAAAGCAAACGCCATAGCAGAATATTCCACCATAAAGCCGCCGGTAATCTCGGACTCACCCTCGGGCAAATCAAACGGTGCACGGTTCGTTTCCGCCAAGATTGAAATCAGGAACACGATAAACATCGGGAAAAGCAAAACTTGGATCAAAAACGGGCGCGGCGCTTCAACGATTTCTTGTAAATTTAACGACCCCGTACACAGCAAAACACATACAATAATCAAACCCATAGAGACTTCGTATGAAACCATCTGCGACGCGGATCGTAATCCACCAAGAAATGCATAGCGGGAGTTAGAAGCCCACCCCGCCATAATTACACCGTAAACGGTCATCGATGATACGGCGAACAGATACAAAATACCGACATTGATATTCGCCAGCACCCAGCCCTTATCAAACGGAATAACCGCCCACGCGATCAACGACAACGCAAACAGCATCATCGGCGCGAGCAAAAACACAACGCGGTTCGCACCACTAGGGATAATCGTCTCTTTGGAAAACAGCTTTAGACCATCAGCAATCGGTTGCAACAAACCAAACGGACCAACTGTCATCGGCCCCTGTCGTCGCTGCATTCCGCCCATAACCTTACGCTCTGCATAAGTGTAATAAGCCACAGCCACCAATACGCCGCCAACAATCAGCAACGTATAAAGCAATGTCCAGGCTGTCCACACCACATATTCCATTAAAGCTGAACCTCCGCCATAGCTTGCTCAATAACCTGCGCATCAAGAGCACTAACATCAATTGACAGCTCCTGTAGCGCCCAACCTGCTGCTGTACGCTTAACAATGCCGACAATGCGATGTTCGCCCGCAATATCATCAATGCTGACAGTTAAAAACGGCACAAGAGTTTCGGCGTTGTTAAACGCGCACTCACCGTTTTTCACATTTTCAAACTTAATCTTGTTTTTAGGTGTGACTTCTAATGCTAGCGCTTCGAGATTGTCTTGATCGTGATGATTATGCTGACGGTTTTCTTC
>CAYGQG010000091.1:1353-8376 GCA_964351955.1 uncultured Micavibrio sp.
GTCATCAACCTGATCAAAATCCACACGGATTTCTTCATCTTCAAAATCACCGCCGCCGCTTAGACTATCGCCGGAATGATAAATCTTACCCTTATAGACATCACGTTTAGGGTCGCTCGGCGTAATCAGATCCGTAACCTGCTTTGAGTTAGACAAAACCACGCAGGATAAATCCAGATTATGCACCTTGATGTTCGAATCCAACGAACCCCACTTCTCTTCATTAGGGTCCCAAGACAAACCGACCATCAACTTAATCGGTTTTCCATCCAAAGTGTTTAAAGAAAGCTCTGAGCTCATATTATGCTGCCTTATCCTTATCATCGATAAATTGCGCAATATCGGGCTTGAAATAATTCGGGCCTTTGAGGATCTTTCCATCTTCCGGACGGACAATCGGCTTACCGTCCTCGCCTAGCTTGGACATATTCGAACGCTGAACTTCTTCAAAAGCTGCAGTTTTAACATGGTGCAACCCAAATGAAAGATACGCGCCATCAAGCACATACTGAATATCCGTCAACGCATCCAGAACCTCAACCATATCTCCGGCTTCCAAAGCTTCTTTAAGTTCGTCAACTTCTTCAGCCAACAAATTGATACGAAGCTGATTTGTTTTAGGGTCACTGATGTCAGGGGAATCCTTCACGGGTAAACCGTAAGTTTCATGAAATTCCTGCACCTGCTCTAACGTTGTCTTGCTCATTATTCAGCGGCCTCCATGTACTCATCTTCACTCACATTTAACTCTCGCGAGCACGCTTGCATCGTTTCCGAAGCGCGGCAAATCGCGTTGGTTAAATAGTAATTCTTAACCGGATTAACAAAAGGCTCGTTTGCCGTCTTGCCCTTAACCCCGAATTCACTCCACGCCGCAGGCATAACCGTATCCATCATTCCGAAATGCTTATGCTTTTCAAAAATATGATTACGAAGCTGCATCTGATTATCATACGGCAATGTCTGACCGAGTGTTTCGGAAAGCGCCCGCAGGATTTTCCAATCCTCACGCGCATCACCCGGCGCATTAGCCGCCTTCTTGGCAAACTGCACACGACCTTCCATATTCAGATACATACCATCTTTTTCAGTATAGGTAGCACCCGGCAAAATCACATCAGCCCTCGCCGCACCATGATCACCGTGGTGACCTTGGTAAACCACAAAGGTTTTCCAGCCAATCTGGCTGCGCGCATCAAATTCATCAGCACCCAGAATATACAGCGCCTTGATAGAACCATCTTTTGTGCCTTCGACAATACCAGCAAAATCTTTTCCGCCAGCTTGCGGAACAAAACCTGCGTCCAGCGCACCGACACGACTCGCCGCACGGTGCAGGATATTAAGCTTCGCGCCCAGCTTATCCGCCATCTTATAAAGCGCATTATGAATAGCTTCACCGTCTTCGCGTTCGAACACGCCTGAACCGACAATGATCATTGGGTTTTCGGCATCCTTGAATATCTTCGTAAAGCCGGACTTCGCCTTAATGAACTTCTCAAGATCAGCGGGTCCTTCGCCAAGATGCTCATACTTATAAGTCAGATCAGCCGCTTCGCCAATCAACCCGACTTTAATACGGCGCTCGAACTGTGCACGGCGGATACGGGCATTAACCAACGTCGCTTCATGACGAGGATTCGTACCGATCAGCAAGATCGCATCAGCGTCATCAATTCCCGCGATTGTCGAATTAAACAGATATCCCGCACGATTACTGGGGTCAAAACGGGCACCGTCTGTACGGCAATCCATATTGGGTGAACCGAATTTTTCGAGCAATTCCTTCAAAGCAACAATCGATTCAACCTCTACCAAGTCACCGACCAGCCCTGCAATCTCGTCACCTTTCAAACCATCAAGTTTCTCTGCAATCTTCGCAAAGGCCTGATCCCATGTTGCTTCGATTAACTTACCGCTATCTGCGTCACGAATATAAGGACGATCAATACGCGCATCGTTCAACCCGTCATAGGCAAAACGCGTACGATCCGAAATCCACTCTTCGTTCACATCTTCATGCAGACGTGGCAATACGCGCAGAACTTCACGGCCCTTCACATCAACACGTATGTTTGAACCAACAGCATCATGCACATCAATGCTTTCTGTCTTGGTCAGCTCCCAAGGGCGTGCTTTAAAAGCATACGGCTTGGAGGTCAGCGCCCCGACGGGACAAATATCAATCAGGTTTCCTGAAAGCTCGGTCTGAACAAGCTGGTCAACAAATGTGCCAATCTCCACATCTTCACCGCGGTTCAACTGACCCAGCACGGGCGTACCCGCAACTTCTTCGGCAAAACGAACACAGCGTGTGCAGTTAATGCAACGAGTCATAACCGTCTTAATCAACGGCCCGAGCTCTTTATCTTTTACCGCACGTTTATTTTCTTGGAAGCGTGAACGGTCAAAACCATAGCCCATTGCCTGATCTTGCAAATCACATTCACCACCTTGGTCACAAATCGGACAATCAAGCGGGTGATTAATCAGCAACATCTCCATCACGCCCTTACGGGCCTTCTTCACCATGTCGGAATCGGTCTTCACAACCATACCATCACCACACGCCATAGCGCAGGATGCTGCGGGTTTCGGCGGACCGCCTTCAACCTCGACCAGACACATGCGGCAATTCGCCGGCACGGTCAGACGCTCGTGATAACAAAAGTGAGGGACCTCGATACCGAGTTCTTGCGCAGCCTGCAAAATGCTCGTGCCGCGTTCGACCTCGATTTCCATGTCATTGATTGTGAGTTTTACTGTGGCCATATCTTGAATTCTTTTTGCAATACCTGTTTAATCTGGTTTCAATTTAAGATCAACTGCTTAAGATACATTTATGGCCACTCGCATCGAAGTTCTAGCACCGCCCGAAGACGGTCGCGCAAAAACCCTTGAAAACGCTCTCAAAAAGCAAGGCAAAGACGTTTCTATCCGCGTCGTTGACGTGTATTCAAGCGAACACGCGATGGCCAATGACGACAAGTTTGTAACCTCCTTGGTGAACCCCGTCACGCAAAAAGCAAACGATCTCCCCAAAGATTTTGACTGGGCGCTGGAAATCGGCTACCTGCCTGGCGTTACGGATAACGTCGGACACACCGCTGCGGAGCTTTTAGAGCTGGCTGGCGCTGATAACGACAATGAATGCTTCTCTTCTCGCCTCTATCTCATCAAGGGCGATCTGAGTCATAGCGACGTTGAAAAGCTTTCCGCAGAACTATCCAACACGCTCATTCAACGTGTCTCCATCAAATCAAATGATGAATATAACGCCGATGGCGGTATGGAAACGATTATCCCTAAAGTCCATCTCGACAACAAAGGAACAGTTTCCGACGATGTCGACCTCAATATTTCCGACGAAGAACTGGAGATTATAGGGAATCAAGGTATCGCCGATTCTGATGGCTCTCGCCGTGGCCCGCTGGGTATGGGCTTACTCTATATGCAGGCAGTGCGCGATTACTTCGCAAAAGAAGGCCGGCCCGCCAAAGACATAGAACTGGAAACAATCGCCCAAACATGGTCGGAACATTGCAAACACACGATCTTTGCATCACCGATCGATGATGTCGCTGATGGCTTATATAAGGGCTATATCAAGCGAGCGACCAAGGAAATTCGCGCAGCCAAAGGCGAGAGTGACATATGTGTCTCTGTCTTCTCCGATAACGCAGGCGGAATCATCTTTGACGACGAATATCTGATCACGGATAAGGTCGAAACACACAACTCCCCTTCTGCCCTCGACCCGTTCGGTGGCGCAATTACAGGGATCGTCGGTGTTAACCGCGACTGCATGGGCTTTGGCCAAGGCGCAAAACCCGTCATCAACCGCTATGGCTTCTGCCTTGCTGACCCACGCACATCGCCTGAATACTATCGTGATAGCGCAAAAACGAATGCCGTACTCTCTCCCGAAACAATTATGAAGGGCGTGATTGAGGGCGTTGAAGCCGGCGGCAACCAGTCCGGCATCCCGACTCCGCAAGGATTCGTCACATTCGATGACCGCTTTGTCGGCAAACCTTTGGTCTTTGTCGGCACGATCGGTCTGATCCCGCGTACAATTAACGGTAAACCCGGCCATGAGAAAAAAGCCAACGCAGGCGACAAAATCGTTGTAGCAGGCGGACGTGTTGGCCGCGACGGTATTCACGGCGCGACTTTCTCCTCCGTTGCATTGGACGAAGGCTCCCCCGCTACCGCGGTTCAGATCGGCGATCCAATCACGCAAAAGAAAATGTCCGATGCGATTATCAAGGAAATCCGTGACCTTGGCCTATATACGGCGATTACTGATAACGGTGCTGGCGGCATGTCTTCATCCATCGGTGAAATGGCGGAACAAAGCGGCGGTTTCCATGTCGAGCTTGAAAAAGTGCCGTTGAAATACCCGGGCATGGCCCCATGGGAAATCTGGATCAGCGAATCCCAAGAACGCATGACCATGGCCGTTCCGCCGGAAAACACAGACGAGTTAATCGCTCTATTCGCCAAACGCGGCGTTGAAGCCACCGTTGTCGGCACATACACCGATGATGACCGCGCAAAAATCACCTATCACGGCGAAGTGATCATGGATATGGAGATGGAGTTCCTCCATGATGGAAACCCGGAAACACCGCTGAAAACCACATTTACGCGTGGTGGCGAAGAAGAGCCTAACCTCCCTGCTCCAACCGATCATGCCGAAACGCTGTGCAATATGATGGGACAATTGAATATCTGCTCTAAGGAATTCATCTCGACACAATACGACCATAACGTTCAAGGCTCCGCCGTACTGGGCCCGCTTCAAGGACCAGGCCGCGTATACGCCGAAGCTTCAATCACCAAACCCGTACTAACCTCGGAAAAAGGTGTCGTGCTATCCCAAGGGTTATTCCCGCGTTACAGCGACATCGACACCGCCGCCATGGCTGCAGCAGGCTTAGACCTCGCAGTTAGAAACGCAGTCGCTGCTGGTGTAGACCTCAATCAACTCGCCTTGCTCGACAATTTCTGCTGGTGCTCATCCGACGAGCCTGAACGCTTGGGCCAACTCAAACGCGCCGTCGAAACGATCTATGACATCGCGGTAAAATACGAAACACCGTTCGTTTCGGGCAAAGACAGCATGTTCAACGACTTCAAAGGCTTTGATAAAGACGGCAATGCGGTCAAAATCTCCGCCCCGCCCACATTGCTGGTCTCCAGCATCGGTGTGATCCCGAATGTCGATCGCGCTATCTCGCTTGCACCAAAAGCCGTAGGCGACCTTGTCTACCTACTAGGTGAAACCAAAGACGAGCTTGGCGCATCAGAATATTACGACCTACACGACAAAATTGGTAACAATGTTCCCGAAACGGACAGCCATACCAACCTGCGTCTATATAAGCTCTATGGCCGCGCATCCCGCGATAAACTTATCGCATCCGCATATGCTCTGAACTACGGCGGCCTTGGTGCCGCACTGGCCAAGAAAGCCATAGCAAGCCAGATGGGTATGGATATCGACCTTTCAGGCATAGACCTGCCCGCGGAGAAGGCTCTCTATTCAGAAAGCACAGGGCGCATCCTCGTCACCGTCGCCCCGCAAAACAAAGCCAAGTTCGAAAAGAACTTTAAAGGCTTCGAACATATTCAACATATCGGCCACATCGCTTACGGCGACACACTCAATATTCAGAACGTCTTGAAAGCCGATGTTAAGAAATTAGACGAAGCGTATAAACGCCCCCTAAAGGATTACTAAATGACTGCTAACGTACTTGTACTCGCCGGATACGGACTAAACTGTGAAGAAGAAACGCTTCATGCGTTTGAGCATTCAGGACTTACGGGGAAAATCCGCCACATCAATGACGTGATCGAAAACCCGAAGGAGCTTGATGACGCGCAAATTCTCGCGATCCCCGGCGGCTTTTCCTACGGCGATGATACAGGATCGGGTAACGCCTTCGCGCAGAAAATGAAGCTCGCCCTTTGGGAGCCGCTACAAAAATTCGTAGAACGCGACACACTGACACTCGGCATCTGTAATGGTTGTCAGATCCTTGCCAACCTTGGCCTTGTTCCCGCTTTTGATAAGAAATACGGCGAACGCCTCGTTGCTGTAACGCATAACCTGACCGCGCGCTATCAATGCCGCTGGATTGACCTGAAAGTCTCATCAAACTCGCCGTGGCTTAACGGCGTTGAATCTATGCATATCCCTGTCGCCCACGGCGAAGGCCGCTTCATGATGAGCGAAGACACACTCAAAGAATTACAGAAAAACGGTCAGATCGCCGCGACCTACATGAAGCCCGACGGCTCACCCGCTGAAGGCGAATTCCCGTACAATCCGAATGGCTCCCTCTCCGATATCGCCGGTATTACGGACGAAAGCGGAAAAGTACTCTCCCTCATGCCGCACCCTGAACGCGGTATGTTCACATGGCAACGTGACGACTACATGGAAGCTAAAGACAAAGCACAGCGCGAAGGCAAATCCCTTCCTGAAACGACTGACGGCATCCTGCTATTCCAGAATGCCGCCAAATATTTCGAAGTTGCGCAAAAGAAAAGCGCTTAACTTAATCTAGTCAGTAGATTGATGCGTTTCGATATTCTTGCGCTTGCGCCCTTCATCACTACCTACATCTTCGCCACTTTCTTCGGCTTCACGACGAACAAACGGGTTCTCGCCAAAGCGGTTGAAATGCGGCTCTGATGGTTGAACAGCAAAGTAAATAAACACAGCGTTACCAAGAATTGGAATAAAGTTGATCAGCACCCACCAACCAGTGCGGCCAATATCATGCATACGGCGTACAGCCACAGCAACACCCGGGATCAACAGACCCAAGCTAACAATTGAAGATGCAAGGCCGGAACCACCTGCAAGCAAGCTTCCGTCAACCAAAGACGCAATAAAATTCAGCACGAACGAAAACAGCGTCCAATACCAGAACTCATACCGCGCAGAACGGTCCTTGAAATCAAAATAACGTTTAAAGCCGTTGGTTACGGCATATGCGAAATCATCCA
>CAYGQG010000092.1:0-8152 GCA_964351955.1 uncultured Micavibrio sp.
CTTCGTCACCTGTTTTGATTTCCTTGACCGAATCTTCGTCCGTGCCGCGCGGCGTTTTGGTTGTATCACTCTGGCTCGGGACTTTGGCGATGCCGTGGCTGATATAATTTACCGCATCAAACCGCGTCATGTCCTGTTCTTGCAAGAAGAATACGGCATGGCTTTCACGTTCGGAAAATAAAGCGACAAGTACGTTCGCGCCCGTGACTTCCTCACGACCGGATGATTGCACATGAATGGCAGCGCGTTGCAACACACGTTGGAACGCCGTGGTCGGCTTGGATTCTTCGGCCTCAGTATTGATCAGATAAGTCAGCTCGTTCTCGATATATTGCGCCAGCTGATCACGCAGATCGGGCAAGGAAATTCCGCATGAGCGCAGAACCGCCATTGCGTCCTGATCATCGGTCAGGGCATGGAGCAAATGTTCCAGCGTCGCGTATTCGTGATGGTACTGGCCCGCGACGGCGAGAGCTTTGTGAAGTGTTTGTTCGAGATTACGTGAGAGCATTGAGTATATCCGCAGTATTAGGTTCTTTTATTAATATAGTTCATTCGGGGACCAAGAACCAGATTATTGCGTTATTCTTCTTCGTCTTCATCCTCGTCAGGTCCTAAGGTTTCAACCGCCCAGCTATTCGAGTCGCCATTTTCACGTTCAGCGGAAAATCCGATGTCTAACGCTTCAATCCCCTTTAGGCTCTCGTCTTTTTTAAACAAGCAACCACAGCAGAGTATGCGGATGTCATCGCTGCCGTAATGATTGGTTTCACCGCAAAGAAATTGCCAGTCACCATTGTGATCATGACAAACCAGCAATATCGGCCGATCATCCTCTACAACATGTTTGCAGGAAAAAGCCCTTTGGTCATGTTGATGCTCTTGATAGTCGCTCATGTGGCTTCCTTTTCCGTGTTTGAGCCATTTAGCCGCCTATTTTCAACAAAATAGCAGCATTTTCAGGATATAGCGGCTTTTTAAACTTTTCCTTAAATATTGATCTTCATAATTTTGTTATGGAAAAACCTGACTTTACACGGTTAACAGGGAGCGATGTTGAGGGATATACGTCAGAGCAGGCGGCTGTTCTCAATTTCGTACACGAACGTCCTGAGTTTTCCGCCCTGCCTCCCGTCTTACAAGATTTTATACAGCAGCTTGACGGTCTTGAACTGAATGAGCAGCTTCAGCTGATTCATGATTTTACTGCGGGCATGGTCGCATATGTCGAACCGGCAAACCAACAAACAGACATTCCGATGACATTTATGCAGGTTCTGGCAGCACAACAAGGTGATTGCGATGATCAAGCCATATTCGAAGCAGGATTGTTACAATATGCCGTAGAGCAAGGTATTTTAAACGCTGATGATGTTTTAATTGTCGGCGGACAGGTCACGTATTCTTTTATGGACCCGACATCACAAGCAGGATTTTCAGAAGCCACCATCAATCACAATTTTGTAATCGTCGAAGCGGGAGATCAAAGTTATTACCTTGATCAGAATTCCGGACGGATCAGCCCGATGAACGAAAATGGATTTATGGAGATAGAATTAAGCGATCAAAACGGTAATCCCATCAGTGCCAGCGCAGGTATCGACAATGTAGAAGTTATTCAAAGCTCGGCTTCTCACGAAGTCTGGCTCGCACCGAATATCAAGGTTGAAGGTGTGAATGCCGAAGCTGCACCGACAGCAGATGTCGCAAAGGTAGATCCTGCCATTACGCAATACAGCCCGATGTAGCGTTTTCAGCTATTCTTTTTCCATCGTACATTGAAGCGGTTGTTCGTTTGCACGGGCGAAGTCCATGACTTGTGCGACTTTGGTTTCGGCTATTTCGTAAGTGAAAACACCACAGATACCAACACCCCGACGATGAACATGAAGCATGATATCCGTTGCTTCCTGACGGTTTTTGGTGAAAAACCGTTCCAGTACATGCACAACGAATTCCATCGGTGTGTAGTCATCATTCAAGAGCAGCACTTTATACATGGCCGGTTTTTTGGTCTTCGGTCGTGTTTTCAGCATCAAGCCCGTGTCTTCGGACTCCTGCCCATCTCCGTCCATGCCACCATCATCCGCGCCATCGCCCATATCTTCATATTCGGGCGGGTCGTTCATAATGGATAAGTCCATGCCATTCAAATTTTCATCGTACAAAATCATGATATTTCCATTTTATCATAAAAACCTGAATTGAGAATAGGTCGCTGTCTGCGAATTTAAAGGTAAAAAAAACCCGGCTGGAGGACCGCCGGGCTTTTAGTGTCTTAATTTTACAAGCTCGCTTATGCAGCCATTGCCTTATTGGCTTTCTGCATAGTCTTGTTCAGTTGTGAGTTGATAGGCTCGCTGCCTTCACTCAAAACCTTCACGCTCATTTCAGAAAGTTTTGTTGCACCGGCCATGAATTGATCGAAATTGGCTTGGGCAATTTTATTTTGTGTTTCCGTGAATTCATTCAAGGTCTTTGAAGACATCAATTGCTTTGCGAATTCAGCCTGCTTTTCAGCAGCATCTTGAGAAATGTTCGCGGCTACTTTCATCCAGTCTTCAAAACCTTTAGCAAAGATTGTGCCGGATTTAACGAAAGCTTCGAAACCTTCGCGGCTTGCTTCAGTGGCTTCTTGGGCCAACTGGTCAAATTGGAATGGTGTTTTAGTCATTTTAAAAATCTCCATCATTGGTGGTTGTACATCAAATAGTGTTGAGGACAATGCTGCCTTGTAATTTGTATTGGCGGCCTTTGTCGGCGCTTTTTTTGCTGCAGTTTTCGGCGCGGCTTTTTTGGCCACTACTTTTTTAGCAGGTGCTTTTTTTACGCTACTTTTAGAAGCGATTGCTGCCTTCGCAGGTGCTGATCGCTTCACAGCTTTTTTCTTCGCGGTTGTTTTTGCCGCAGCTTTTTTAGTTTTGGTCGTCTTTGTTTTTTTAACAGCCATAATATCCTCTTAAAAATCAATGCCGTACACATTATAACGAAGTTATGTATAATTTGTGCACTGCAATATAACTAACAATAACAATTGAGCGTGTCGTTGTCAATCTTTTTTTGTTGCGGCGCACAAATTTATAACCCGCAGTTTTATTGGTGTTTTACAGTGTATAACCTGCGAAGCTATTGGACAGAAGTCAAAAAAAATATTATCCTAAAAGAATAATCGTGGTGATAAGCGGACAGCTTAAATACACGCGTTCTTGTCCTAATTTTCCTCGATTCTGTGGACACACTATCTTTTTTGATTGCGAGAAATGACAGACCTAACGACCAAAAACAGAGCAATGCCGTTTTTTAGAGCCGTAATGAAATCGGTATTTTACCTTGGGGTTATGGTGCTCATCGGTTGGAGCGTGTCTGCGCCGCAACCCGCAAACGCCAAGGCCAATCCAAAATATGCATCTATTATTATGGATGCGGACACAGGTCTTATCCTGCGTCAACGCAATGCCGATAAGCCGCTGCACCCCGCATCACTGACTAAAGTCATGACATTGCTGATGGTTTTTGAAGCGCTGGAATCGGGCCAAATACAGTTAAAAGACCGCGTTCGCATTTCAAACCATGCCGCCAGTATGGTGCCGAGTAAGCTTGGCCTAAAACCCGGATCAAGCATCCGTGTTCAAGATGCGATTTATGCGCTTGTGACCAAATCGGCGAATGATGTTGCCGTCGCGCTGGGAGAACATTTAGCCGGATCGGAGCGTAATTTTGCGACGCGCATGACCGCAAAGGCCCGTGCAATCGGGATGACACGAACAACATTCAAAAACGCATCCGGCCTCCATGACAAACGTCAGATTACCAGCGCGCGTGACATGGCAAAAATGGCGCGCTACGTCATCAATGTTTATCCGGAATATTACCGTTATTTTTCTCGCAAGAATTTTACTTATGCAGGCAGTACTTATCGCAATCATAACCGTTTAATGGACACGTATCCCGGTATGGACGGGATGAAAACCGGTTATATCAATGCGTCCGGATTCAACCTGATCGCATCGGCCGTTCGCGGCGACAGACGTATCATCGGCGTTGTCTTCGGCGGACGCAGTTCAAAATCACGCAATGCCCATATGAAGGACATTTTGGATGAAGGTTTTGCGAAGATCAAAAATATCCGTATCGCCAGAACCGTTCCGCCACTTCCACAACGCAAACCCGCCTATGCCAAAACACTGGCGACATATAACCCCGCGTTAAAGGCAGGTTTCGAAAGACTGATCGGGCAAGGAGATCTTGACCCTGCGAATTCCAAACGTATCGAAGCCGGTTTGCTTGCAATTGCTGCACACACCAATGACGATACACCAGCGGGTGTGCAGCCAAGAGTGGTTTCAGCACGCTATGAGCCTGTTTCCGTTAAGCGTAACACCCCGTGGTCCGTTCAGATCGGGGCATTTAAAAGCCGTGCTTCATCCGATAAAGCGATCAGAAATGTTCTTAGTGGTTTGCCCTCGCCATATTCGAAAGCGCAGCCCGTTATTGCCCCATTAAAAACCACAGATGGCTGGCTTTATCGCGGACGGCTGACCGGTTTCACAAAAGACGAAGCGCTCGCCGCATGCAATTATATTCCAGATTGCCTTCCTGTCGCGCCGCAGAACTAGGCTACACATGATCCCCGTCGTTCATTCAAAACATCATCAAGCACAAGCGGGTAATGTGTTGTTTATCATTCTGATCGCCATGGTGTTGATCGGTGTTTTAACCGCCGCGATACAATTCACCAATCGCTCAGACGGCAGCAATATCGATCAAGAGACAATGATTATTCGGGCCAGCGAAGTGCAACGATATGCATCCGAGTTAGAGCGCGCGGTCAATTACATCATCGAAAGCGGACAGAGCGAGAGCGCCTTACGCTTTGCGCATCCTGACGCACCCTCAGATTACGGCGATCTATCCGCCGACCCTGATACACGTGACCAGATTTTTGCGTCTGACGGTGGCGGCGCGACTTACCGCGAGCCTCCTGAAGGGGTTAATGACGGAAGTCCGTGGGAATTTTTCGGCGGAACGCATATACCCGGTATGGGTACAGGCAGAGCCGAGTTGGTTGCCGTTTTGCCCAATGTTACACAAGATTTTTGTGAACGAATTAATATGCTCAAAGATCAAACGCTTTACCCGTGGGATGGCGGAACCGGCCTTGCATCAGGAAACGGTGCCGGAGATAACGCAGGGTCTTGCGTCAATATGGGAGATAACGGGCGTTTTGTCGGGGCGTTTCACAATACGCCAAATACGATGGACGAAAGTACTTTCGAGCAAGATACCTCTTATTCTCCCTCCGTGGCCTATCCCGCAGCGCAAGCATGCGTCACGTGCAATGAGGGCGAAATTCCCCATTTTTACCATGTATTATTGGTTCGTTAGGGTCAGAATTACTGATCAGTGATGCGGATGATTTTTGGTTTCGGCGTTGCGCTTTCGCGTAAATCACGATTGCTGATATCGACAAAATAATCAAAAGCCGCGACTACGCGTTGCGCCTTTATATCAACGATACGAACACTCACGTCCATCTCACTGCCGCGGCGGGTTGAGTTCCCTGACAGGATGAAATCGGGTTTTTCACCATTGGATATAGTTGGCTTAAGATAATTCGTGTCCACAGAGCCCGCGACTTTTGATAAATCCATGCGGTAACCAAGTTGTGAAAGGCGTACACCGATTTGCTCGGGAATACGGCGATTAATATCCGGTGAGGCTAGGGGTTGTACCGTATCAGCTAGCGGTTCGACAATGATAAGGTCGTTGCGACGATTTACAAAAGCATCGGCTTGCTGGATCAGGTAATCCGCCGCCGCGTAGTTTTTTTCGATCAAACGATTTTCGTCTTCATCAAATGCACCCATGCTTGATGCGCCGAGATATGTGCCGCCAAGAATGGCAGGCCCGCAAGCATATAGACCAGCAGAACCGGCCAGAAGCATCACAGTTGTCAGAAGGTGTTTGCGTATCCTAGTCGTTGAAGCCATCATCCGCGCTTTCACTGAACTCTGCAGGCTCGCGCTCATCCGGCATGGCGTGCTTTGGTCTTGCATGAGGCGCTGCATAGCCTGTTGTCTTATATCCATGAAGCGGAATGTCATACAGCTCGAATACGCGATGCTCCAACTCGTCGCCAACCTCTGTTCCCAATACTAATTCCAGAACTTTGGTTTCAGGCGAGAAACTACCGTCTGTGTTGTAATGACCGATATCGTCGTTATACAAATCCCGATACGGGACATCGCTGCCCAAATCGGGGTCATAGGCTGAATAAAACAGTGTGGTTGCGCCTTCTTCTGTAGGGTCAGTCGTAAGAACGTAGCCTGCGTCCATAAGTTCTTCGCCTAAAATGTAAGCATATGTTCCTTGAAACGCGCTGTCTTCCATATCGGTGGTCAACGCGACAGGACCGGCGGGTCTAATGCCCTCCGCTTCAGCACGTAAAACCAGATCACTCACGGCATCGCGCCATGCGTTCATCACGACTTCGTGCTGTTCCGCGCTGTATTCATAACCAATCGGCTCAACATATTTACCGGCAGGAGAGTTATATTTGTTGTGGTGATAGGTATACCCAGACGGGTTGAATGTCGGATCCCACATGGGTTTGCAGGCTGCTACCATGAAAACGCATGAAGATAATAAAAGAAGATGACGCATGAAAATCCTTCCGAGTGTAGATACTTACTATTCGCTTGAATGAAAAAGCCGCGAAGCAGTATTCAAGTAAATATACCAACTCAGGGTCGGAGCGTATAGAGCTTTTCGATACGTAGGCGAATAGCCTGTGTTTAGACTGATGCCAAGGCCTTATCACGGCCCTGTGCCGTCATCCACGTGACCAGCTTTCCACCCATACAGGTTTTGGAACATTGCAAATCACCGCTTTTAATGGCTTTTTCCACGCGCTTTGGCCCGTAACGCCGGACCAGATCTTCAAAATACTGGGCGGCATGTTCAGAACCGAAATACACTTCTAGGGTTAAAAAATCAGACAACATGAAAATCATCCTTTCGTTGAAATAAACGATACTGATAATCATTCTCATTTAAAAATCCGTTTTCGGCAAGAGGTTACGAACAGAAAACCACAGGTTTTTTGCATTCTTGTTAGGTGTTTACTAATCAAATTCCTTCATAATAAACGTTTAGAAGCGTAGAATACGTTAGAATGTAGAAGGATTCTGCATGGTCGATAACATGGGTAGTATACTCACACCGTCTCTTTCGAGACAGGTGACAGCGTTGCAGTCAACTGCGCGAACCCTTGACGACATCCAATTACAACTGGCCAGCGGTTTACGTGTCAAAAGCGCGCTGGATAACCCGCAAAACTTCTTCACATCACTTTCTTTGAATAATCGTGCATCCGATCTTGCGCGCCTGCTGGATGGTATTGGCCAGAATATACGGACTATCGAGCTGGCCACGGGTGGCTTGCGTGCGACGGAGAGAATCATCGATCAAGCCGAAGCTTTCGCGTCAGGAATTCGCGAAGACTTCGTATCAGGCAACCCCCCTGCCGTCATTAATGATGCTTCTACGCTGTTGACCAGCCAGATCAGCGATATACTGGCTGCCGATCCGACGGCGATCCATCTTGGCGGCGGTCTGATCGTCCAGCAATTCAACACGGTGGGAACAACGTCTTTTAATGTCGTCGAAGGCATAAGTGATGTTGAATACCTGATTGTCGGCGGCGGCGGCGGCGGCGGTTCCAGAACATCGTTCAGTACGGCGGGTTCAGGCGGTGGCGGTGCGGGCGGCGTATTGACCGGTACTCTGAATGTCACCGCAGGACAATCACTCGACGTTGTTATCGGCGCAGGCGGAAACGCAGGGGCGGCAGGTAACAATTCAGGAACCAATGGCGGCAATTCCAGTTTTGCCAATAATGTCGGTAGCGGGCTTGTCGCACTCGGCGGTGGCGCGGGGATCGGCGGTAACGGTAACGGTAGTGCGGGTGGTTCGGGCGGCGGCGGACGCGGCGGCGGACCGGGTGCAGGATTACAACCGGGTACCGCGCAAGGCGGGCTGGGCAATGCCGGTGGCGCAGGGCCATCCCCCGGCGGTCATGGCGGTGGCGGCGGTGGCGGCGCAACTGGTGTTGGAGGCGGAAATTCAGCCGTAAGCGGCGGCGAGGGACGCA
>CAYGQG010000093.1:0-8125 GCA_964351955.1 uncultured Micavibrio sp.
GAAGGCGATCTTTGCGCTGTCCAGAACGACAGGGCTGAACCTTCAGGGGCAGGATGATTTTGGTCTAACTCGCGCCGCGATGGTGCTAAGCGCCCGTAGTTTTGATAAGGGGCTGGTCGCGCCGTGCCTGTGGTATCTCATCGGCGGTTTCCCTGCCGCCTGCATCTATGCGGGGTTGGCGATGATGAGCTGGCGTTTCGGTAAAAACGGTCTGGGTAGTGGTTTTGCCGCTGTGCCCTTGGCGCTGGAGCGACTCGTCGGCATGATTCCCTCGATATTAAGCGCGTTCTTTATAACCATGGCGGCGAGCATCACCCCGACCGCGAAATTGCATAAAGGAATCGCGGCATGGTTGGGGCATAAAGATCGTGCGCCGTATGATCAGGGGGGATTCCCCGTATCCGCACTGGCATGGGCGTTGAATGTATCTATCGGCGGTCCGGTAAAAGACAATAAGGGCACGCCTTTAAAGGGTGAATGGGTAGGTCCGAAAGGCGCAACCGCACAATTAAGCCACGTGCATTTACGCCGTGCGATCTACATCAATGTGGTCGCGCATTTCCTGTTTATTGCCGCCTTACTCGGCATGTATATGTGGGACGGCATTTTATAGCTTGACTTAAACACCCGATTTCGACTATTTTCCCCACACTTTAAAGATTACCAGATTGAATTGATAAGGAGACAGGCCATGAGCCGTCGTTGCATGATTACAGGAAAAAGCGTGATGAGTGGGAACAACGTATCCCATGCTCAAAATAAAACACGCCGTAAATTCTTACCGAACGTTCAGGACACAAGCCTATACAGCGTTGTTCTGGGTAAGTGGGTTAAGGTGAAAGCCTCTTCAGCAGGTCTTCGCACCGTTGAGCACAAAGGCGGCTTTGACGAGTTTTTGAAGTCCACAGCTAAAACCAAGCTGGACCCTGCTTTGCGCCCTGTTAAAGCGCAAATCGAAAAGACTGAAGCCAAAACAGCGGCTTAATCTTTTTAACTTAAGATACAAAATGCCCGCCGCTTGTTGGCGGGTTTTTTATTGGAAAAAACGACAATGGCCCTTGAATACCCGAATTTCGGCTTTGATATTCACCACCGCGATGAAAAATCGGGTGCGCGTTTGGGCACATTAAAAACACCGCACGGCTCGATCGAAACACCGAACTATATCTTTTGCGGTACAAAAGCGGCGATCAAGGCACTCAGCCCCGCGCAGATGATCGAAGCCCGCACGGATATTATTCTCTCCAACACCTATCACCTCATGCTCCAACCTGGCGCGGACATCATTGAAAAGATGGGCGGCCTGCATAAATTTATGGGCTGGAACGGCCCGATGCTAACCGATAGCGGCGGTTTTCAGGTGTTCTCTCTGGGCGAGGGGACAATGGCCAATGAGATCAAAGGCAAGAATTCAGGCAAGCATGAAAACAAAAACCTACTCGGCATCACTGAGGAAGGATGTGTTTTCAAATCCTATGTCGATGGCTCGAAAATCAAACTGACCCCTGAAAGCTCGATGGAGATACAGCGCAAACTCGGTGCGGATCTGCTGATGCAGTTTGATGAATGCACACCGTATCATGTCGATAAGGATTATACGGCTCGCTCTATGGAGATGAGTATGCGCTGGGGCGATCGCTGCCTTGTCGAATTCGAACGGCACGATAACGGCGCGCAAGGGCTTTACGGTATTGTTCAGGGCGGGGTGCACGCTGACCTTCGCCGTATTTCTGCCGAATATACCAAAGATCGTCCGTTCTTCGGCACCGCTGTCGGCGGGTGTCTAGGCGGTAGCGAGGAAGAGATGGAAACCGTGGTGGCAGAAAGCTTGCCATACGCGCACCCCGATCGTCCTGTGCATTTTCTGGGTATTGGCCAGATGAAGGACGTATTCAAATTCGTCCGTTATGGCGTGGATACCTTCGATTGCGTGATCCCCACACGTTTGGCCCGTCACGGCACGGCCCTGATGAAAGGTCAAAAAGGCGAGACGGTTAATCTTAAAAACGCGAAATATCGTGAGGATGAAACCCCGCTTGATCCAGATAACGGCGTGGCGGCTTCAACAGACTACTCCAAAGCCTATATCCACCATCTGCTTAAGGCCGGTGAAATACTCGGAATGCAGCTATTAGCCCAACATAACGTTGCCACCATCAATCGCCTGATGCGCGAGGTTCGCGGCGCGATCAAAGCAGGGACGCTGGACCAGCTTGAAAAAGAGTGGCTAGACCCGTAACGTATCTTCCTTAAGGCTTGTTTTTTAACGCCTTTTTACTCACTTTTCCTTTACCTTTAAGGTATAGTTTATATAGGAACGATAATCTGGATTCTTATGGCTATTAATTACTCACTCGACGCGAAACTCAATATCCTTGGTGAATTCCTTGAGGAATACCAGCAATGGCACACGGCTGTTGTTAAAAGTCTGCTGCTGAATGGCAATAAGCCGGACGCACCTGAAAAGATGATTCAATGGATTGGTGACTTGTCCCTCGACAATATTGATCTTGATGGACGGTATGCGTCTAACGCCGAGCTTCTCAAGCAAAAGCATCAAGTGCTCGTGGCGATGTCCGGTGTGGTAAATCAGGACGCGGAAAAACAACTGGATACATTTTTGTCCGAATACGTTGTCTTCATGAACGAGATGCAGAGCTTCTGCCAAGCTGTGCTTTTGGAACAATGGGGGCTGGATGTATTAACGGGGCTGAAGAACAAAGCTGTGTTGCACAGGGAATTAGCCGTAGAGATGGAGCGTCTCGCCCGTGAGGGATACCCGTTCTGTCTCGGTCTTGCCCGTATCGACCATTTCGATGACATAAGCAAAGCGATTGATTCCGAAAAGGCCGAAGCGGTCATCAAAGACGTTTCGGATCTCGTTTTAAAAAGCCTGCGCTCCTACGATGAAGCTTTCCGCGTAAGCCGCAATCACTTCATTATGTGTCTGAAACAATCAGATTTGGTCGGCGGTCAAAAAGGTCTGGAAAGGCTTAGAGATTTGATGGAAGCGGCTGAAATCAAGGTGGATCTTAACGGTGAAGAAAAACTGATTTCTTTGTCTTGTTGTGTTGCAGCCCCGCTGCCTGGTGATGATGTCGACGATTTGATCGACAACCTCTATGTTGATTTGGATAAACAAATCAAAGATGACGGCTCCGTTTTGGCTTATCAGGAGATGAGCCCGCTGGAACGCTTCATGAAGACCGATGGTAAGGATTAGGGGTAAAAGGCTCCGCACATATGGCTGATAACGGTAACATGTTCGAAACTTTTTTCGATGATATGCAGATCCCTCGCTTTGTTGTCAAAAAAGTGAGAGACAAGAAAAACGGCGACCAGTACGAAGTTGTTGCCGCTAATAAGCTTGTTTTGGGATATTTCGACCTGAGCAAAGAGCAGGTCGTCGGTAAACGTATTGCCGATTTCATGGATACTGAAAACACACTGCATTTTGAGCAATCATTCGAAGTGTGTTTGTCCAAAGACCGTTCGGTGACCATTTCCGCATTGCCCGGTGTTCCTGGAAAAGTGCGTGTCTACGGGTTTTATATCAGCCCCGTTAAAAACGCAGCAGATGACGGCATATATCTCGATGTTATCGGTCAATTGGATGTCGCCGATCAATCCATCGTTCAGCGGGAACGTGATGATGCGATTTTATTGCTGACCTCGATCTTTGAGGTGAGCGAAGTCGGTATCGTTGTGACGGATTTTAACGGTCGTATCGTCCGTGTGAATGATAGTTTCATCCGTACATTCGGCTGGTCACGCGATGAGTTGATCAATGCAGAATTCGTTGGTTTAGCTACGCCGGATGAACGTGAGCTGGCTAAGCGTAACCATGAGGAATTTATCCGTTCGGGTATTCGTTCATCGGGCGAAATGAAGCTGATCCGAAAGGATGGAAGCGTCGCGAATTCCCTGTTCACTACCGCTACTCTGGAGCTGAGCCAGAAGCGCCGCTTTCAGGTTACAACGATCATGGATATCACGCTGCGTAAGCAGATGGAGCAATCCCTGCGCATGGCAAAGGATCAAGCCGATGCCGCTAACCGCGCCAAATCCGTGTTCCTTGCGAATATGAGTCACGAACTCCGCACCCCGATGAATGCCATTATCGGATTTTCGGAGATGATGATCAAAGAAACATTCGGTCCGCTGGGGCATGACAAATACCTCGAATACCTCAACGATGTGCACGGCAGCGCGCAGCATTTGTTGGAAATTATCAACGAGGTTTTGGATATGTCCAAAATTGAAGCCGGACGTATCGAGATGGATGAGGGCGAAGTTGAGTTGCCGGAGCTTATCGAATCCGTAATGCGGATGATGGGCTCACGAGCCTTCGGTAGTGATGTATCGCTTAAAACGGATATCTCGGAAACGCTGCCGAACCTTCAGGGGGATGGTCGTCTGGTAAGGCAGGTTCTTATTAATCTTGTCACCAATGCGGTTAAATTCTCCCGTAGCGGAAATGTAGTAACCGTTACGGCGTATGTGCTGGACGATGGACGTTTGCAAATCAAAGTGAGCGACGAAGGTGTAGGTATTCCAAAAGACAAGATCAAACAGGCAATGGAACCGTTCGGGCAGGTTACCGATCGCGCCGAAAATGCAAATTTTCAGGGAACGGGCCTTGGCTTACCGCTGGCCAAAGCGATGGTTGATTTGCATGACGGTACATTACGTCTGGATTCTGAACTCAATCGCGGAACCACCGTATACGTTAATTTCCCTTCATATCGCATCATTCCCCGCCAGAAAAACGCCGCCAGCGAAACGGTTTCGGCAGAAATACACTGAAAACCTTGCCCTGTGATGCCGAACATCGTATTTTACTCCAACGCAAATATACGAAGAGGCCGTTATGTCGAATTTAGAAAGCAAATGTACCGCTGCCGGATTGAAAATGACGGGACAGCGCCGCGTTATTCTACAGGTTTTGGATACTGCTGAAGATCACCCGTCTGTTGAAGACGTTTATGAGCGCGCAAAGGATATTGATGCTTCCATCAGTATTGCAACCGTATACCGCACATTGAATTTACTGGATGAACTGGATTTGGTAATCCGCCATGAATTCCAGGAAGGGTACTCGCGCTACGAAGTGAATTGGGACCATCATCACCATCTTGTTGATCTTGAAACAGGAGAAGTGATTGAGTTCCAGAACGAAGAGCTTGAAGAGCTCAAAGTCAAAATTGCAAAAGAGCTCGGCTACGATCTTGTGGATCACCGTCTTGAGCTATACGGCAAAAAACTCAAAAAAGCGTAAGTGAATAAAAATAGATGTCTTGTAATCTTCCCACCGAAAAAAATGTTCGGAATCCTTCAGACTGCCGTTGTTACGGCGCAGTAATGCGGACTTATAAGTCCATGAGTGATGAACCGCACCATGTAGCTCTTCAGGCTGCGCAACGTGTTTACCGTCACCATCACCCCGAAGATTCTCCTGATAATGCAAATCTAACGGTGGAACGCTGGATTGCTGATCAGCACGTCCACTAACATCAATGGCTGACGGTCGCCTCCCGACAGCACTCTGGGTGGATGCCCATCTCGCAACGCTCACCCGCGATGCCGTACCGTATTACTTTATCCAAAAAGGAAATCATTCCTCCGGTCTGTTGTTGCTAAAGCTCAACGGATTAAAGGGGCATGTGCGTTTACTCATGCAGGAACGCGACTTCATGGAGGATAAGCTCGTCTGGGCCGCTGCCTTGGGTGAAGACATGGTGGAAGAAAGACAGGCGGACGAATACATCGAAAAAGCCATCCATCGTGATCCCGATTTATGGGTGTTGGAAATTGAAGACGAAGGGCTGGTCAATCCCTTCGAAGACAGTGTAAGCTAACAAAATGAAAAATAACGCGCCCATACTTGTCATTGTTATCGCCGCCGTCGTCGCTATTGCGGCCTATTATTATTTTAACAACGCCGGCAAAGGATCTAAACCCGCGGGTATGGCTGTTTCATGGGCTGAAAAAGTCCCTGATGAGGTTACAGACGAGCAGATAACCGTCTTCGTAGATAGCCAAAAAGACGCTGCATTGGAAGACAAGCTCAAGGCCTCGACTTTGTTCGCATATGAACACTCCAAGGGGAGGCTTGAGATAGACGCGGTGCAGCTTTTAATTAAAGTTCTCGATCAACAATCCATCAAGTCTCAGAACTGGACGGTCATTGCCCCGACAGGTAAGAAGAATGCCGTTATCGTGTCTCTTGAAGGGAAAGCATTTAAATACCTTGATCCGCACGAAGCCGTCGTCGCAATGTTTGAAGGAAAAACGATCATCGGCCCTTACGCTGCCCGTTTTTTGATGTCTGGCGGTCGTGATCGCGACAAGATATTCGAAAAACTCAGCGATGCCTCAAATCTTAAATTTTACGATGAATTTGCACATGTCATGATGGCCCCGCCGGGCAACCCCGTATACGTCAATATTGCAGCACCTGTTTTTGATGAGCCGCTGGTTCTGGGCGAGGTCAACGGAAACTCTGAAGATGTCGCGATTGATGCGTCCGAAGAACAGTTAACGCCATATATCAATTATATTGGTCGCAAGCATGGCGAAATGGTAACGCGTCAAATTTTCTTCACCGACCCCGCACTTGTGACGCTGGTTCTGACTGCGCCTTATAATCCCGAGGTTATGACGGCGAATTTCGAACCAACCGTAGACGGTAATTCGATCACATTTGAAATCCCTATGGATGAACCTTTGATTCTCAATGATCTAAGCGATGAATTTATTGATGTTGATCAAATCATCATAAAGCCGCTATAACCCACCCAATGTTACAAGATATCGTAGAAAAACGGCGAACCTTCGCCATCATTTCGCATCCCGATGCGGGTAAAACCACATTGACGGAAAAGTTACTCCTGTTCGGGGGCGCGATCGAGGCTGCCGGTGCGGTAAAGGCCAAGGGCGAACGCCGCCGTGCGCGTTCTGACTGGATGAAGGTAGAGCAGGAACGCGGTATCTCCGTTGCCTCATCCGTGATGACCTTCGTGAATGACGGCATAACATATAACCTTCTTGATACACCGGGCCACGAAGATTTTTCCGAGGATACATATCGGGTTCTGACGGCGGTTGATTCCGCCATTATGGTTCTGGATAGCGCGAAGGGGATCGAGACACAGACCAAAAAGCTGTTCGAGGTCTGCCGTCTGCGCGATATGCCGATTATCACCTTCATCAATAAGCTCGACCGTGACGGACAAGACCCGTTTGATTTGCTGGATGAGATTGAACAAAGCCTCGCGCTTGATGTTGTACCGGCCAGTTGGCCAATCGGCATGGGCCGTGATTTCAAAGGCTGCTATGACCTCATGAACGATCAACTCATCCTCTTCGCCCGCAGCAAGGGTGAAAAGCTGGATGATGGTATTAAGGTTGATGGTTTGGATGATCCCAAACTCGCCGAATTTCTGAATGAAATCGAGCTGACCAAGCTGCGCGAAGACATTGAAATGGTGCGCGGCTTATGTCCTGAATTTGATGAACAGGCGTTCCTCGAAGGGACAATGACCCCTGTATTTTTCGGCTCAGCGGTTAATAATTTCGGCGTGCGTGAAATGCTGCACGGTATCGGTAAATACGCGCCGTATCCGCGCCCGCAAAAAACCCAAAGCCGTATGATCGAGCCGACGGAAAACAAAGTTACAGCCTTCATCTTTAAAATTCAGGCCAATATGGACCCGAAACACCGTGACCGCATGGCGTTTGCGCGTATTTGTTCGGGCAAGTTCAAGCGCGGAATGAAGCTTAAACATGTGCGTCTTGGCAAAACGCAGGTTATCCATTCGCCGCAACTTTTCCTCGCCCAAGACCGTGAAATGGCGGAAGAGGCATTCCCCGGTGATATTATCGGCCTGCCGAACTATGGCGGTTTGCGTATTGGCGATGGTTTGACTGAAGGCGAAGACCTGATCTTTACCGACATTCCATCCTTCGCCCCCGAATTGATGCAGCGTGCGCGTCCCGAAGACCCGCTTAAGGCGAAACATCTGGGTAAGGCGCTCGAGCAACTGGCAGAAGAGGGCGCAGCCCGTGTCTTTAAGCCAGTGCAAAGTCCCGATTATGTCGTGGGTGTTGTGGGTAGTCTCCAGTT
>CAYGQG010000094.1:0-8027 GCA_964351955.1 uncultured Micavibrio sp.
CGGGGCTGGATTTATCCTCCACGCCGCTTGGTGCGTCCATCGCGTGTTCGGGCTGCTGCCTTACTGTGGTTGAAAAGGGTGATGATTGGTTTGCCCTTGATGTTTCCGCTGAGAGCTTGTCCAAGACCGTGATCGGTCAGTGGGAAGAGGGCGCGGCCGTTAATCTTGAACCGTCATTGAAGCTCGGTGATGAATTGGGTGGGCATATCGTTTCTGGGCATATCGATGGGTTGGCGGTTTTGCAGTCGGTGATCGAGGACGGAGACTCGTATCGTTTGCAAATTCAGGCTCCTGCTGAGTTGGCTAAATTTATTGCGCCGAAAGGTTCGGTGACGCTTGATGGTATATCGTTGACCGTGAACGAGGTTGGGGGTGATGTGTTTGGCGTGAATATCATTCCGCATACATGGGCGCAGACCACGCTGTCACACAAACAAGAAGGCGATATGTTGAATATCGAGATTGATATGTTGGCGCGGTATGTTGCCCGTGCATTGGAGTTTAAGCAGGAGCACGCCGCATGAGTGACGCAGCCGAGCAGTATGAGAGCGCATTATCCTCTATCGACGAGATACTCGCCGATGTGAAAGCGGGTAAGCCCGTTATTCTGGTCGATGATGAAGATCGTGAGAACGAAGGGGATCTGATCATCGCGGCGGAGATGGCTACGCCAGAGAATATTAACTTCATGGCGAAGGACGGACGTGGGCTTATTTGTTTGCCGATGGAAAAGGCCATGGGCGAGCGTTTGGGTTTGGAGCTGATGGGGCGCGGCGATAACACGCATCACCGCACAGCATTTACCGTTTCAATTGAAGCCAAAGAGGGCGTGACGACAGGGATTTCCGCCGCCGACCGTGCGACGACGATTAAAACCGCGATTGATCCACAAAGCACCGCGAATGACATCGCAACGCCGGGGCATGTGTTCCCGTTATTGGCGCGTGATGGTGGTGTGCTGGTACGTGCAGGGCACACAGAGGCCGCCGTTGATTTGGCGAAGATGGCGGGTTTTTCCGGCGCGGGCGTGATTTGCGAGATTATGAATGATGACGGGACGATGGCACGCTTGCCCGATCTTGTAGGGTTTGCACAGAAGCACGCTTTGAAGATCGGCACGATTGAGGATTTGATTGCGTATCGTGCGGGTAAAGAATGCCTTGTAAAAATGATCCATGAACAACCGTTTACCAGTAAATACGGCGGTGATTTCGATTTCCGCATCTATGCAAATACGGTTCAATATACGGAGCATGTGGCTCTGGTTAAGGGTGATGTCGCGAATTCAAAAGAGCCAATATTGGTGCGTATGCATGCAGTTGATTTCATGGCGGATATTCTTGGCGATGAAAAAGACTCCGCTTTGCATCGTTCGATGGAGTTGATTGAAGAGGCAGGGCAGGGCGTAATCGTGATCCTGCGTGAAGCGTCACCACAGGCGCTATCGAAGAAGTTTACTAAACCGGATGAAGCGCAACCTGCTTCCGGTCCTTCTGATCTTCGGAAATACGGCATTGGTGCGCAGATACTCAAAGACATTGGTGTGACCAATATGACGCTTTTAACCGATAGTCCGAAAAATGTGGTTGGTTTAGAAGGCTATGGGCTGTATATAACTGGGCATAAGCCGATAACGGCCTAACTCCCGCTTGCGGGACATTCTTGGAATTTGAAAATATGTCTGACAACAAACCGCGTGTTTTGATCGTTGAAGCCCGATTCTATGATGATATTGCCGATCATCTGGTGACTGGCGCGGAGGCCGCGTTGCAGGCAGCAAACATCCCATTTGACCGCATTGCCGTTCCCGGCGCACTTGAAATTCCCGCTGCTATTAAGTTCGGATCAAAGAAGTATGACGCTTTTGTGGCGTTGGGCTGTGTTATTCGCGGAGAGACATCGCATTACGACATTGTAGCGGGCGATAGTGCGCGGGCGATTATGGACCTCACGGTTCAGGATGGTTTGTGCATTGGTAATGGCATTCTGACGACAGAAAATCGCGATCAGGCGATTGTTCGCGCAGATCCGGCTCAGAAGAATAAAGGTGCGGATGCGGTTCAGGCTGCTTTAGCGCTTTATGCTCTCAAGAAAGACATGGGTGCGTAATGACCGAGGAAGAAGCCACAGAAAACACAGAGAAATCCGAAAAGGCTGAGAAGGGCGTGAATAAGGCGGCTATGCTGTCTGCGCGGTTATATGCGGTTCAGGCTTATTATCAGGCCACACAGAACAAGCAGACGATGCGCGCGGTTCTTGATGAGTATCTTCGTTATCGCAAAGATTTCGAGATAGATGGTGTGAAGCTGGTTCGACCTGATGGCGTTTTGCTTCAAAAAATCCTTTATGGTGTGGATGAGCGCCGTCCTGAATTAGAATCAGTGATTGATGCAAATCTTAAAAAAGACGCGGAAGATCGCAAGGTTGAGCCGCTTTTGAAGGCTATTTTGATTTGCGGCGCGTATGAGTTGCTGATTGCTGAAACCGATAAACCTATTGTTATCAATGACTACCTGAATGTGGCCCATGGATTTTATGAACGTGGAGAAGTCGCGCTCATTAACGGTGTGCTGGATTCTGTCTCTAAAATATTCCAATAAAATCAACGCTTAAGCTGTGAATAATAGATACAATTTTATCTAATTATAACGCGGCTTTAAGATTCGTACCGTAAGATGGATATATAGGGTTCATGTAATAGGTATAGGGTTTTCATGCGTATACTGCTTATCATTGTGGGGGTTATGATTGTGCTTGGCGGCGGTGGTGCCGGGGCATATTTCTATTTCTCCAAATCTGCGGTAGCTTCAGGCGGTGATGATGTGCACAAGCCATCACACGAGATCGCTGATTCTCACGAAGAGGCTTCGGGCTATTTCGAGTATGTAGAGCTTGATCCTCTTATCCTCCCAATTATCGATAATAACGGTGTCAGCCAGACGGTGAGTGTGGTTGTGGCGCTTGAGTTGAAAGGCACGTTTGCAAGAGCTCGCGCAGAGACGTTGGAGCCTAAGCTCAAAGACGCGTTTATTCAGGACATGTACGGTGTATTGAATAAACACGCCGCTTTGAAAGGCGGAGTATTACAAGTCGGTATGCTGAAAAAGCGCCTGACCCATGTTAGCAAAAAGATTCTCGGTGAAGATGATGTCAATGATGTGCTTCTTCAGGTGGTTCAACAACGACCCATCTAAGTGCCGAACACGTTTTTAACCTTGATGTGAACCCTCTATACATCAAAAACACTACCCCCGCCTTTGAGCGGGGTTTTTTTTGTTCCAAAGATGCTGCACTGAACAATGGGCGCGTGGGGAAAAGAATCGAAAACCTTTTGCGTTCAGATTTTAAGCGCTTAATATCAAAAGTTAGGTATTACAAAACCTTATAACAATAACCAGTGGGGTAAATTCATGACTTTATATTTGTTACTCATTTTCAGCTGCGGGCTGTTAGCGCTGTTGTACAGTGCGGCGGCTTCTCGGCAAATCATGGGGCTCAGCGCAGGAACTGACCGCATGCAAGAAATCGCGGAAGCGATCCAGGAAGGCGCAGCGGCGTATCTTTCCCGTCAGTATAAGACGATCGCATTTGTGGGCGTTTTTGCAGCGGGGGTTTTGTACCTTCTGCTTGGTGCTCATGTCGCAATCGGCTTTATCGTAGGTGCCGTATGTTCAGGGCTTGCCGGATATAACGGTATGGTCGTATCGGTGCGTGCTAATGTCAGAACGACGCAAGCTGCGACGGAAAGCATGGGTAAAGCATTGAACGTTGCGTTCAAGGCGGGTGCGATTACAGGTATGCTCGTTGTTGGTCTGGGCCTTTTGGGCGTGGCCGGTTATTACGCATATCTACAATATGACCTAGGCTTGAACGAAACTGCAGGCGAAGAGCGCATGGCGATTTTGAGACATATTCTCGAAGGTCTTGTTGCCCTTGGTTTTGGTGCGTCGTTGATTTCAATCTTTGCCCGTCTTGGTGGCGGTATCTTCACTAAAGGTGCGGATGTCGGCGCTGACCTTGTTGGTAAGGTTGAAGCAGGTATTCCCGAGGATGATCCACGTAACGCGGCTGTGATTGCCGATAACGTTGGTGATAACGTTGGTGACTGTGCCGGTATGGCTGCTGACTTGTTTGAAACATACGCCGTGACGGTTGTTGCGACGATGTTGATTGCATTCAGTACGTTTGCTCCGTCTGCTGTTGAAAATATGATGGTTCTGCCGCTTCTTGTCGGTGCTGTTTGTATTCTCGGCTCTGTGGCTGGTACGTTTTTCGTCAAGCTCGGAAGTGATGACACAAATATCATGCGTGCGCTTTATAAAGGGTTTTTCGCCAGTGCGATTTTCTCTGCGCTTTTGATTGCGGCGATGTTTGCCAATATCGGTATTGATGAAGTCTTGCCTCTTGCTGGTGGTGGTTCAATCACTTTGGTTGAGCTGTTCTTATGCATCTTGGTTGGTCTTGGTGTTACAGGCCTGATTGTCTGGATTACTGAATACTACACATCAACGGAATATCGTCCGGTGCGCAGTGTTGCCGAAGCGTCAGAAACAGGACACGGTACAAACGTGATCCAGGGTCTGGCTGTTTCTTTAGAGGCGACCGCTTTGCCTGTGATCGTGATCTGTGTTGGTATTTACCTGTCATACGATCTGGCTGGTCTTTACGGTATCGCGATGGCGGCAACTTCTATGTTGTCTCTGGCCGGTATGGTTGTGGCTCTGGATGCTTACGGTCCTGTTACGGATAACGCCGGTGGTATTGCCGAGATGGCTGACCTTCCTGAAGGTGTTCGTAATACGACAGATGCTCTGGATGCTGTTGGTAACACGACTAAGGCTGTGACTAAGGGCTATGCGATCGGTTCTGCCGGTTTGGCAGCGCTTGTGTTGTTCGCAGGCTATACCGAGGAGATCAAACACTATCTACCGGATTTAGGTGAGATTAGTTTTGATCTTACTGATCCGTATATCGTGATTGGTTTGTTCCTTGGTGGTTTGTTGCCATATCTGTTCAGTGCGATGTCTATGACAGCCGTGGGTCGTGCAGCTGCATCCGTTGTGGTTGAGGTTCGTCGTCAGTTCAAAGAAATCCCCGGTATCATGGAAGGCAAGGCTAAACCAGAATACGGTAAGGCTGTTGATTTGCTGACCAAAGCCGCGATTTCGGAGATGGTTCTGCCGTCACTGCTTCCGGTTATGGCCCCTATCGTATTGTGGATCGTCATATTCAAGTTGACCGGTGATATGGTTCCGGCCTTCCAGTGCTTGGGTGCGATGTTGCTCGGTACTATTGTGACAGGGATCTTCGTTGCGATTTCCATGACTGCCGGTGGCGGTGCGTGGGATAACGCGAAGAAGTACATCGAAGATGGTCATCATGGCGGCAAGGGCTCTGATGCCCACCATGCTTCTGTGACTGGTGACACTGTTGGCGACCCGTACAAAGATACGGCAGGTCCGGCGGTTAACCCGCTGATCAAGATTGCCAATATCGTGGCGATCCTGCTTGTGGCTATTGTTGCTAAGTTCGCGACAGTCGGCGCATAAGCCAAGCTAGATATAATAAAAAGCCCCGCTATTTGGCGGGGCTTTTTTTATGCTCTGAATTCTGTCGGAGTTAAATTCCACCGCCACCTGTTGTGGCAGAAGAACTGTTGGTGTTCGGATTGAATTTACCGAGGTTACCAAGGAATTGTTGCATGACCGTTACTTCGTTACCGCGTGTTTCTGTCTCGTCTTTCGAGATAGGAACATTCATACGGTTACGATCAATGTCTTGAATGGTGTGCACGTAACCTTCTTCGTTAAAGGCGACCAGCACGATGCGTTCTTTTACGACTTCGGGGTCAAGGATGCCGTGCTTCTCCATTTCCTGCCCGATGTAATACCAAACATCTGGATCAAAGGTAGATTGCGTTGTAGGAGAACCGATTGCGCGCAATACATCTGATCGCGTGCTCTCATTCACTCTGATTTCTGACATCTGGTAGTCTTCGACGAGGTTGCCGCGCTGTGCTACCGTGGGGGAACATGCGGATGTGCTAAGAACACATAAAGACAAAGAGATTGTCAGGAATGACTTGGAAACTTGAATCATATATGCAAAACCTTATTTTCTGTTATGCTTTGTAGAGAAGAGATAATGCGCGGGTGCTGAAATAAAATCAATGTTTGGACTATTTAAATCTAAAAATCCTTATGAACAAGCTATTCACAGTGTTTATTCCAAAGCGCTGGAGAATACACGTAAGAAGAGCTTCTATACTGAATACGGAGTTCCCGATACATTCGACGGGCGCTTTGATCTGTTATTGCTGCATATCTTTTTAGTCTTCAACAGAATGCTTAAAGAGAGTGCTGTTAAGGCCGAAGATTTCAATCAGGCTTTGTTTGATGAAACGTTCAAAGACATGGACCAGACTTTACGCGAGATGGGTATTGGCGATATGGGCGTGCCCAAGCATATGCGTAAAATGATGAAGGCCTTTAATGGTCGTATGCATGGATATCAGACAGCGATCAAGGAAAAGACTTTATCATTTGCTCTGAAGAACAATCTTTACGGCACGACACCGGATGTTGCTCCCGATACGATCCTGAAAATGGAGCAAAAAGTGCTGGAGATGCAGACATATCTGCAAAAGCAGAGTGTTGAAGACATTATCAGCGGTAAAATAGAGTTTGAGTAATCCCATGAGTGATACATCCGTAAATATGGTGGAAACCGAATGGTCCCATTTTTGGCCTGTTGCTGCGCTGAAAGGGGATGAGGTTAAGGTTAGCCTGTCGCCTGATGACGAGGCCAAGACACGTTTAGCGCAACGCCTCGGGCTGCTTTCCTTGGATAGTCTTAAAGCCGATATCGTGGTTTCCAGAGGTGCAAACGAGATTTGTTATAACGTGAAGGGCCATTTTTCAGCCGATATCGTGCAGAAATGTGTCGTAACGCTTGAGCCGGTTGTGGGGCATGTTGAAGATGAATTCGAGGCTTGGTATGCCGATCCCGATGTGGCGGTCCCTTTGGCGAAGGCGAGGCATGAAAAGCTGAACGAAAAAGGTCATGGAGAGTTACCTATTCTCGATGAACGTGACGATCCCGAAGCACTGGTTGACGGAAAAATCGATTTAGGCGAGTTGATTACACAATATGTTGCCTTGTCGCTTGACCCGTATCCGCATGCAGAAGGCGCGGAAGAGGTCATGAAAGAGAAGCTTTCGGAGGATCAAGAGGAGGCAGAGGTTAAAAACCCGTTTGCCGCCCTGAAAGACTGGAAAGATAAAATGATGCGCGGCGAAGAGCCATAGGGCGCATTTTTCGAAGAAATATCTTGCCATTAGCGGCCAAATTAGTTACATCAACACCTCAATTAAGATTAAAGGACATTTGTTATGGCTGTTCCTAAGCGGAAAACAACACAATCCAAGCGCAATATGCGCCGTGCACATGATCGTTTGAGCACAGAGAACTGGGTTGAAGACTCACATACTGGCGAACCTAAGCGTCGCCACCACATTGACCTGAAAACAGGCATGTATAAAGGCAAGCAAGTTATTGAAGAGCGCGACTAAGCGGTTCTTTTCACATACTGACCTTTCTTGAAAGCCCTTTACACGAGGGCTTTTATTTTGGATAAATCCATATCAAAGAGTTCAAGGAACGAATTTTTGGCGGATTCTAAAACAATAGCAATAGATGCAATGGGCGGAGATAACGGGCCGGAGAGCACGATTCCCGGAGCTGCGCGATGTTTGAAGGATCATCCCAAGCTTAAATTCCTGATTTACGGAGATCAAGACAAGATTGCACCGTATTTGAGCAAGCATGCCGATTTAAAGGCTGTTTCGACGATTCATCATACCGATAAAGCTATTCGTAGCGATGAGAAGCCTTCTGCTGCCTTACGTGCCAGTAAGGGAAGCTCCATGCGTATGGCGATTGAAGCCGTAAAAGAGGGGCATGCTGACGCGATTGTCTCTGCGGGTAATACAGGGGCGTTAATGGCGCTGGCCAAGATGGTGTTGAAG
>CAYGQG010000095.1:0-7974 GCA_964351955.1 uncultured Micavibrio sp.
GTGTATGTCCATAAGGCGGCCAAAAGAAATAACCCGCCAATGGTGAATACGCCGGCGGTGATGTCCACGACGCGACGGGCGAAAAAGGCCTGCAAACCTTCGGGCAGCATTCTTAGCGGCCATGGAGCCGATTTCGCTGTTTTTCGTTTCGATGTGCGTTTGCGCGATGTTTTGATTGGGGCGCGGCGGATGGTACGTGTGCGGGCCATGAAATGGGTGTCCTACTCAGGAGATTAATAAATGTGGTAATTCGGGCGATTGTCGATATGTGGAAAGATTTTCCAATCGCTTGATGAGCTTTTATTTTAGCGATTCAGCGGCAAAAACACAAGCAAGCATCCACAGCTATGGAAAGCTTAAAGGCCTTAAATACAAGCCCAATCGTTAAAAGTATAAAATTTACATACAATTTTCGGGAATTTTAAGGTTTCGTTAATCTTTTTGCTGTTATTTGGAGAGAGTGAAGATTGCGTCTAATTGAAACATCATCATTAACCGCTACGGAGACTTCAAGCATGGTCCAGGCTTTTGCCAAGGCTGATACGCACGCACAAGATGTGCAAGTACCTGAATATTCAGTGTACATCTATCATCGTCCAGAAAATCAACATGAAGGACAGAATGATTGGGAAATGCGCTCGACGACGTATGATTTGAATGCAGCCATTAACGAGGCTGTGTCTCTGCATGAGAGTGAAGGCTATCGTAAGGTAGAGATTAAAAAACGCCTTGTTGATCCCGATACAGCTCTAGCGCAGGATCAGGTTCTTAAAGTCTTTATGCATGAAAAAATAGATTTTCCGCTTGAAGCCAAGCTTGCCATCAGCAGCGTTCTGATGTGCCTTGCTATACTCAGCCTCGTATTCTTGGGAATAATTTAATCGAGAACGCCCATCGGCTGTCTGATTACCAGTTCGCCAATCTGCTTGTAAACATTGGCATTTTCCAACATTTGCTCTTTGATCGGTTCATTCTGCTCCGCCAGAGTGGTGAAGAAGGTCGATGCATCGACCAAAAGTTTACCCGCCAGTTCTCCGTGGGGCGTGCCGTTTAATGCGCCTGTAGGTTGTTGAGAGAGCTGGCTGCCCATTTGCCTAAACACAGTTGCATTTTCCTCCATTTGTTCTTTCAAAGGGGGATTCTGCTCGCCGAGAGTCAGGAAAAAATCTGCGGCATCGACAAGAAGTTTGGTGGCCAGTTCGGCGTGTGTGGGCATGTAAAATTGCTCCTCTTAATTATGTTTATTGACACTAACATGGAGTTGCCCTGCTTAATCAAGGCTTAATTTCAGGGCTTTAGTTTATGGTTGAGCCATCATTATCGTGGGCACGGAAACCATGCGCAGGGTATGAACCGAGGAATTTTACATCCGTAGCGAAGAAACCCAGTTCTTCGAGCGCGAGCTTGAAGCTTTCGTTATCGGGGTGGCCTTCGATGTCACAGTAAAAGCGCGCCGCCTGAAAGTTCGGGTCGACATAGGATTCGAGCTTTGTGAAGCTGAAACCGTTGGTCGCAAAACCACCCAGACATTTGTAAAGCGATGCGGGGATGTTTCGCACTGTAAAGATTAGCGACGTGATTGTATCAATCGACTCGTCGGGGATTTCCGGCTCTGTGCCGAGAATCAGGAAGCGTGTCGTGTTGTGTGTTTCGTCCTGTATGTCACGTTCGAGAATTTCCAAATCGTAGATTTTAGCCGCGAGTTCAGATGCGATTGCCGCGTGGGCAGGATCGTTCTTCTCCGCAATTTCTTTGGCTGCGCCCGCTGTATCTGCATGGACATGGGCTTCTACTTTTAGGCTGTTGATCAATTTACGGCATTGGGGGATGGCGTGGACGTGGCTGTGTACGTGTTTTATTTCATCACGGTTTACACCCTTTACACCCAGAAGTGCGTGGCGGATGGGCTGAAAATGTTCGCCGATGATGTACAGACCGCTATCGGGCATCAAGTGGTGGACATCTGCGACGCGCCCTGCGAGGGTATTATCAATCGGGATCATGGCGAGTTCGGCCTTGCCTTCATTTACCGCTTTAAATGCGTCATCAAAGGAGTGACAGGCTAATGTCTCGAGTGACGGAAAGACCGTGCGACAGGCCAAGTCCGAATACGCGCCTTTTGCGCCTTGAAATGCGATCGTTTTAATGTTTGAAAGGTCCATAGATTGATTTAACGTTTTTTGTGGTTAATTTTTACATGAATGGCTTTACGCAGACCATATATCTCTGTTATCTAAGCTTGTTTTAAATTGCTACAGATTACTCTAAAGAACAAGAACACTTTTTAACTCATAAGAACAAGCGGAACACCTTATGGACAGTATGGAAAAAAATAAAATTTTCGCGGCGATTCTCTGCGCCGGGATTATAGCCATGTTGAGTGGATTTATCGCGGATAAGCTGGTGCACCCGCATATGCTTGATGAAGATGCCGTTCCAATCGAAGGTGTTGAAGTTGTTGCAGGCGGCGGGCCGGCGAAGCCACAGCTTCCTGATCCTATTATGGAGTTGATCGCCGAAGCCGATGTTGCCAAGGGCGAGAAATTGTCCAAAGCATGCGCAGCCTGTCATTCGTTTGATCAAGGCGGGCCGCATCGGGTCGGACCTAATCTGTATGGCATTGTCGGCGGGCCGAAGGCGCATATAGGTGATTTTGCTTATTCAGCTGCATTGGCTGAAAAAGGTGGCGCTTGGGGTTATGAAGATTTGAACTTCTTCCTCTGGAAGCCGAAGAAATACATTGAAGGCACGAAGATGAACTTCCTCGGCCTTAAGAAGCCGGGTGATCGCGCGGCGATGATTGCATGGTTGAGGCAGCAAGGTTCAGGATCTTTTGCTTTGCCTTCAGCCGGAGAGATTGCTGCTGAGAAAGCTGCGCTTACTCCGCCTGAGCCTGAAGTTGAAGAGGAAGCGGTTGTTGAAGCCGGTGCGGAGGCAGAGAAAGCCGAAGCTACACCAGCCGAAGAACCAGCTCCGGCAGCTCACTAAGAGAATCATTTATATCAGGATTTTTCGGCCCAGCCGCCTTGTGCGGCTTGTTGCCAGTATGTCACGTCATGCTCGGCCTCTTTATATGATTTCCAGCGCGTACGTGCGGCCTGAACGGCATCATTATTACGTCCATCAAACATATCGCAGATCAATTTGAATTTGCCTAAATCGGTATGTTCGCAGTTATGCGTGAGGATCAGAACATCCGCGTTATTGGGGGTTTCGTCATTATCGGTAAGCCATACCGGCTGGTCGGTATTGTGACCGTCTTTCTTTGATCCATGCGGTAGAAAGCTGTTTGGATCGAAAGCCCAAAGATGGGTGTTCAGGCGTTCGACTTCGGCATTGTCGGGGGCTTTGATGACGATGCGATGCCCCTTGCTCAGGGCTTTGGATACAAGCGCGGGAAGCGCGGTATCGAGGTTTTGGCTTTCAAGATGATAGAAACGGATTTCAGCCATGTTTATTTCCCCGCCTTATCGGCTTCGGATGTGTATGTATGGGTGTTGCCGTTAAAGTCGGTGATTTCGTATTCGCCGTTACCTGCGTATTCAGGCGTGCCGGGTGTGCAGGGGACTTTGCCGTGACCGCCCGGAATATCGAGCATGTATGTCGGTTGGCACAGGCCCGATAAATGACCGCGTAATTGGGCGACGATTTCCTGCCCGCGTTTTAAGGGCAGACGAAAATGTGATGTGCCCGGCGCAAGGTCGGGGTGATGTAGGTAGTAGGGTTTAACATTTAGGCCCAGCAATTCACGATACAGATCGGCTAGAATAGAGGCATCATCATTCACGCCTTTGAGCAGCACGGATTGCGAGAGCAGGTTGATGCCCGCCTTATGTAGCCTTGAAAGACAGGCACGTACATCCTCATTTAATTCCTGCGCATGGTTGATGTGTAACGCTATATAAACGGCTTTGTCTGTCGCATTTAGGGCGTTGATGATGTCTTCCGTGATGCGTACGGGATCGGCAATCGGTACACGCGTATGGAAGCGGATAATCTTCACATGTTTGATACGATCAAGACGTTGCATGATCGTGGTCAGTTGTTTTGCAGAGATTACCAGCGGGTCGCCGCCCGTTAAAATAACCTCAAAAATATCCTTATGATTTCTGATATAGGAAAGCGCGGCATCAAGCTCGGCTTCGCTTAATGGTGCGGCGTGTTGTGGGCCGACATGTTCACGACGAAAACAGTAGCGGCAATAAACGGCGCAAACATTCACGGGTTTGAACAGCACGCGATCGGGGTAGCGATGGACGATGCCCTTAACAGGTGTATGTGCATCATCGCCGATGGGATCGCGCATTTCTTCGGGCTGGATGGTGAGTTCTTGCATTTGCGGAATGTATTGCTTGGCGACGGGGTCGGAATGGATGTCGCCCTTGATCGTGTCTTTGACCGTGTCCGTAATCCGTACCGCATATTTTTTCAGCAATGCGGGGTGTGAATCGCCGCCGCGCCCGTTGATATAGTCTTCGGGTCGTTGTTTACGCAGTGGTGGTTTCTGGTCAGGTTTCAAACGCATAGTTATTCGTAATTATCGGCAATCCAGTTATTCAGGACACGTACACCAAAGCCCGAGCCGTATTTGGGGGATGTTGGTTTGTCGGACTTGCGCCATGCTGTTCCGGCGATGTCCATATGCGCCCATTTTACACCATCGTCAATGAAATGCTCAAGGAAACCGGCTGCGGTACATGCGCCGCCATAACGTCCGCCTTTACCCAAATTCTGGACATCGGCGACATTGCTTTCCATGTCTTTCTTCCAGACTTCGTCCAGAGGCATACGCCAGAGTTTCTCGCCTGTTTTGGCGCTGGCTTTTTCCATTTCCGACCACAGACCATCATCATTAACGAATGTGCCGCAATACTCGTGCGCGAGCGCGACCATCATTGCGCCTGTCAGTGTAGCAAGGTCGATGATGATTTCAGGTTTATATTTTTTCTGCATGTGAGTCAGACAATCGGCGAGGACCAAGCGGCCTTCGGCATCGGTATTGAGGACTTCGATTGTTTTGCCCGATAGGGATGTGACGATGTCGCCCGGTCTGTACGCGTTTGAGGACGGCATGTTTTCGGCCAGTCCGACAATAGCAACGACATTCACTTTAGCCTTACGTGCAGCCAAAGCCTTCATCGTGCCGACAACAGCAGCCGAACCACCCATGTCCATTTTCATTTCGTCCATGCCCGCACCGGGTTTGATGGAGATACCGCCCGTATCAAAAGTTACGCCCTTGCCGACAAGGCCGATGGTTTTTGTGCCTTTTTTATTGCCGGCACCGTTCCAGCGCATGATGACCATGCGGGGCTGGCGTTCCGATCCTTTACCGACAGCGATGATCGCGCCCGCGCCGAGTTTTTCCAGCTTCTTTTCATCGAGAATTTCGACATCGACGTTCAGAGGTTTGAGCGTGTCTTTAATTTCCTTGGCGTAGCTTTCGGGGTAGAGATCATTCGGTGCAGTATTCACCAGATCACGGGCCCAGAATGCACCGTCGCTCACGCAATCAAGAAGATCATAGGCCGCTTTGCTGTTCGCGGCGTGTGAGGAGAGGACTTTGAGCGCGGTCAGTTTCGGCGGCTTTTTCTTGTCGTCTTTTTTTGATTTATAACGATCAAAATCGTAGGAGCGCAGTTTGAAACCATTAGCCAGATGCGCGGCGAGAAGTTCGTTCTTCAGTGCTTTGGTCTTTTCTGTGATCAGCATGATTTCTTTTGAACCACCCTTACCAACGGCTGCGAACAGCTTGCCGCCCGCTTCTTCGGCTTTCAACTCGTTGAAGTCGGATGCTTTGCCGAGGCCAAGCACAGTGATGTGGTCGATCTTGGATTTTTCGGGGGCGTACAGGCCTAGTGTTTGACCGTTTTTACCTTTAAAGCCTTTATCCTTCTTGAGGGCGGAGGCGATAAGGCCATCAACGCTTTTGTCGATTTTTTTAGCAGCCGCGCCGAGATCGTCACCTTTAAAAATAGTCAGAACGACGTGGGATTTTGGGGCTGTATCAGCTTTGGGGAAGGTGATGCGCAAAGTCATTGGCGGTTTTGTCTTTCTTTTTAAATACGTGTTCTTTTAATTATCGCTTCTCATTCAACGCATGAGAGGGCTATAAACACTATAAGCTTTTCCGTATAAGTGACCAGTCCCACTAAGCGGATTTTGGCGGAAATTTGATGATATTTTCAAACATATGACAGTTTTTGATCGTTACATATTTAGAAATTTGATTATCGCGACGGTGTTCGTGGCGATAACGCTGGCGATTGTCGTGTTTTTGACGCAATCGTTGAAGTTTCTGGAGCTGGTGATTGAATCGGGCGCATCGAGCAGCGCGTTCTGGGTTTTGACGTTGCTGGCGTTGCCACGGTTTTTCGAGATTATTCTACCGCTGGCGATTATGGCGGCGACGCTGTTTCTTTATAACCGTATGACCAGTGATTCCGAGCTGATTGTTGTACGCTCTGTCGGTTATGCGCCGTTTCAGCTGGCGCGGCCTGCGATTACGCTGGCGCTGATTGTTACATTTATTTTACTGGCGATTACGATGTGGATTGCACCGAAATCGATCAGTACGATGCAGCATATGCGCGAAGTGATTAAGGCACAGTTCTCGACCTATCTGTTCCGCGAAGGGGTGTTTAACCGCGCCGGTAAAGGGCTGACGGTTTATATCCGTGAACGCGGTGAGGACGGCGCGCTTTATGGTTTGATGATTCATGACAGCCGTGACAATGGTGATGCGCCGTCGACTATTCTGGCAAAACGCGGGGTGTTGTTGTCCACGGATGGCGGCTATCAGGTTGTGGTTTATGAAGGATCGCGGCAGGAATACAGCGCTGAGAAGCAGGCATTGAAACGCCTTAATTTCGAGACATACACGATTGATCTTCCCGACAGCGATCCCGTACGTCAGCGGTGGGCAGAGCCGGATGAGCGCACGATTTTTGAATTGCTTAACCCCGATCCGGCGGAGGCGCGCGATATCGCCAGTGTCCGCGATTTTCAGATTGAAGCGCATAGGCGGGTTTTAAGCCCGTTGCTTGCGCTGACTTTTACGTTGATTGCGTGTGTAACGTTGTTGATCGGGCCGATTGACCGGCGGGGACAGGGGCGCAGAATTCTGATGGCGGTGACGGCGGTGGTGATTATTCAGGGGCTTTATATCGCGTCTTATAATATCGCGCGTAACCATACGCTGGGTCTTGTGATGATGTATCTGCTGGTGGTCGTTCCGTTGGTGGTTAGCGCCGTGGGACTAAGCGGTATGAGCGAGAAATGGCGGCGGACCGTGCTTTATAACTACCAAGCAGAAGAGGAGGCCGCATCATGAAATCCTTCATGCCGGGTATGACGTTGGGTGCTTATCTTGGGCGGGTGTACGTGTCCAACCTGTTATTCCTGCTCGCGATACTTTTGGGTATTATTTATCTGTTCGATACGGTCGAGTTGATCCGCCGTGCGAACAAGACCGATGACGTGCCGATGTCGCTGGTTTTGCAGATGGGTTTGCTCAAGCTGCCTGAAGTCGGACAAATATTGTTTCCGTTCGCCATTTTGTTTTCGGCGATGTTTACATTCTGGCAGCTGAACCGTCGTTCCGAGCTGGTGGTTCTTCGTTCAGCCGGATTTTCGGTGTGGCAGTTTTTATTGCCGCTGGTTGTGATTGTGATGCTGGTGGGGACTATACAGTTGACGGTGATTAACCCTGTCGGTGCGTTGTTAATCAGCAAGTATCAGCAGCTTGAGGACCGCTATCTTAATCATCAGGAAAGTTCGATGGCGTTGTTTCAAGAGGGGCTGTGGCTACGCCAGAGTACCGATGGTGCTATTCTGGAAGAGGGCGACGAGGTTCAAAAGGGCTATGTGATTGTCCATGCGAAAAAGGTACAGGCACCGAACTGGAATTTGCGCGATGTGACGGTGTTCTATTTCGGACAAAACGACAGTTTGTTGACGCGCCTTGATGCGCCG
>CAYGQG010000096.1:0-7927 GCA_964351955.1 uncultured Micavibrio sp.
TGGCGTTTATCGAAGCCTTGGGTATTATCCCTATCGGCCTCGGCGCTGCTATGCTGTTTGGCTAGGTTCATTCAAGAAGGAATCCCCATGCGGTTGACACGCAATTATACAGCGTTGGTTCTGGGAGCGTTTGCCTTGATGGCGATTGCTCTCTCCCCTGCTTCTTCATTGGCAGCTGATGCCCATGATCATGGAGCAGAAAGCCATGAGCCTATGATCGAACATCTCATCGAAGATGCGAAGGCTTATGACGAAGCTGCAACCGGAGATCATCACACTGACGAAGCTCATGGTGATGGTCACGGGGAAGTGCAAGGCTTACCGCAGCTAGACTTTTCTACTTACCCAAGTCAGATATTCTGGCTCTTTATCGCGTTTATCATCCTGTACTTCATCTACTCCAAGAAAACTCTGCCAGAGATTTCTTCGACGATCGAGAACCGCCACAACCAAGTGGATGGTGACCTTGAAACAGCTGATAAGCTTAAAGAAGAAGCCGACGGAGTGCAGGCCGCTTATGAACAAATTCTAAGTAAAGCCCGTGCCGGTGCTGCAGATGTTTTCAAAAAGACCGAAGACAAAATCAAAGCGAAAAATGAGAAAAAGCTCGGAGAATTCCGTGAGCGTTCTTCCAGTTTGACACAAGATACTGAAAAAGAAGTCACCAAAGCCAAAGATGATGCTATGGCTGATATGCAAAGTGTTGCGGCGGAAGTCGCCAGCATCGCTGCTGAGAAAATTGTCGGTATTTCTCCTGATATTGATCAAGCCAAGACATTGGTCAAGAACATGAAAAAGAAGGCGGCCTAACGATGGAAAACATTCTCGCAGATCCGGATCAAGGCCCATACATTTGGTATCTGATCTCCTTCACTGTTTTTGCCATCATCGTATACAAGTTCGGCATGCCCGCTTTGACCGCTATGCTGGACAAACGTATTGAAGAAATCCGTGCAGAGCTTAAAAACGCCGAAGACCTTCGCGTAGAAGCGCAGGAAATGCTCGCGCAATATCAGCGTAAGCACAAAGATGCGGTTAAAGATGCCGATGCAATTCTTGAAAATGCAAAAGCACAAGCCAAAGAAATGCAGAAAATTGCAGAAAAAGAGCTGGATGACGTAATCTCTCGTCGTGAAAAGCAGCTTGAGGAACGTGTTGACCGCATGAAGCAAAATGCACGTGAAGAAATCTTGGAATACGCATCTTCCTTGGCGATTGCAGCGACGACCGAAATCATCGCTAATCAGCTCGACAAAAAATCTAACGAAAAACTCGTCGATGCCGCCATCAAGGATATTTCCAAGAATATCCATTAAGTGATAAGCTGCGGCCATGTCCGAAGCTCTTAAAAACATCAATCCCGAAGAAATCGTTCACACTCTTGGCCGCGAAGCCAAGGATGCGAGCCGTATTCTTGCTCAAGCCTCCGAAGAAACCATCAATACGGTTTTGCGCGCTATTGCCGACAAGCTCCGTGCGAGTGCTGCACCGATCCTCGATGGCAATAAAAAGGATCTGGCTGCAGGCGAACAAAAAGGCCTCAGCGCCGCCCTGCTCGACCGCCTGGCACTGAACGACGAGCGCATCGAAGGTATGGCCCAAGGTATAGAGACCGTTGCCGGCCTTGCCGATCCTGTCGGTCGTGTGCTTTGGGAAACGGAGCGCCCGAACGGCTTACAAATTCAGCGGGTCGCTGTGCCGATCGGTGTGCTGGGTATGATTTATGAATCCCGTCCGAATGTAACGGTTGATGCTGCGGCGCTTTGCCTCAAATCACGTAACGCGGTGATCCTGCGCGGTGGTTCGGAAAGCCTGCACAGCTCGCTCGCGCTTCATAAAATCATACAAGAAACCTTAAAAGAACATGACTTACCCGAGGCGTGCGTCTCTATGATCCCGATTGCGGATCGCGCTGCCGTCGGTGCGATGCTCGGTGCGCACCAATATATCGATGTGATGATCCCTCGCGGGGGTAAAAGCCTCGTAGAGCGCGTACAGAACGAAGCCAAGATGCCTGTGTTTAGCCATCTGGACGGTTTATGCCATATCTATGTCCATTCAAGCGCGGAGAAAGACATAGCCGTTGAGGTTGCCCGTAATGCGAAGCTACGCCGTACAGGTATTTGCGGGGCGATGGAAACCCTGCTGCTTGATCAGGGACTTGATCCTGAAACGGGTAAGGCCGTTCTGGCAAAGCTGATTGATGACGGATGCGAAGTTGTTGGCGACAAGATGGCGCAAGCTTTGGACAGTCGCGTCAGGCAAGCCACAACCCAAGACTGGAGCACAGAATATCTCGCACCCAAGCTTTCCGTTGCTGTCGTGAACGGTGTTGAAGAAGCGGTCACCCATATCAACAGTTATGGCTCGCACCATACCGATTCCATTCTGTCCGAGGATGCGAGCACCACCGAATATTTCCTCCACAATGTCGATAGCGGCATTGTCATGCATAACGCGTCCACGCAATTTGCCGATGGTGGTGAATTTGGTATGGGTGCGGAAATCGGTATTGCAACGGGCAAGATGCACGCACGCGGTCCCGTAGGTCTGGAGCAGCTTTGCACCTATAAATACAAAGTGCACGGCTCCGGCCAAACCCGCCCATAGGCTTCACATTTATTATGTCGACCTTTACCAATCCACATCTTCTGAACGGCCCACGGTGGAAGAACAAGCGTGTGGGTTTGCTCGGCGGTTCATTCAACCCACCACACCAAGGACATTTGCATATCAGTCTCGCCGCGATGAAGGGTTTGCACCTTGATGCCGTGTGGTGGCTCGTCAGTCCGCAAAACCCGATCAAGGAGCAAAAACCTCTGCCGCTTGAAGAAAGGGTGAGACTTTGTAAGGAGCTGGTTGATCACCCTAAAATCCTTATTTCGGATATAGAAAAAGAACTCAACACTACGATTACCTATTATTCCATTCGCAAGCTTAAGACGTATTTTCCGCATACAGAATTCGCATGGATCAGCGGGATGGATAACGCCCTCGGTCTGCATAAATGGCATCACTGGAAAGATCTTTTATCCGAAATATGCATGGTGCATCTAACCCGTAACCCTGCACGGTCTTTGGTTAGCGCCTGCCCCCTTAGAATGTATGAAAAACAGAAACATGTCGTGATTGATAAAGGTGGGCAATATCCACTCGATTCGGGCACTACATACTGGATGATGCAGAAAAAAATAATTAATATTTCCAGCACCGAAATTCGCAATAAGCAATTGAAAAACAATGCAAAATAAGAGAATGAGCTTTTCCTTAAGTGCATAGCAACACGGACTCCTGTTGCTGGAGAGGCGTAAAAATCTTATAATAGGTATATGAGCTTAAGAGACTCACTGAGCATAGGAAGTAACGATTGGAGGGCGCATGCAGCGTAACCGCACCGTTTATTCGGATGCCCATGTACTTGAGCCAGAGACTCTGCGCATTGAATGCTGAACACGCGTGTTCGGCTTTTTTTATGGGTGGAATAAACTAACTTTGGAAAGGAGGCTTCGGCCATTTTAACACACAACACAGAAGGGCTTTTAACGCCCGAAGAACTCAAAAGCCTTATCGAGCAGTCATTAGACGCAGATAAAGCCGAAGAAATAGTGAGTATTGAATTAGATGATCAGACCGGCCTCGCCGATTTTATGGTTATCGCCTCGGGAACATCATCCCGACATGTCAGCGCCTTAGCGGATAAGCTGGTACAACGCCTCAACCTCAACGGTATTAAAAGCATTAATGTTGAAGGTCAGCAAAGAGCTGATTGGATAGCCATTGACGCGGGCGATGTAATCATCCACCTGTTCAGGCCGGAAGTTAGAGCGTTCTACAACATCGAAAAGATGTGGGGCGCATTCCATCCTTACGAAGTGGTATCTGACCAACTCCAAGCCTAACATTCGTTAGCTTCTTATGAATATCGACATCATCGCAATCGGGCGCATGAAGAATACTGCGCATATTGAACTGTTCCAGGATTACCTGCGCAGAATGGATTGGTCCGTCAATGTGAAGGAAATTGAATCCAAGCATACCGACCAACATAAGATGCATAGCGATGAATGTGTGCAGCTTCTTAAACATCTTTCCGACACGGCTACTATTATTGCCATGGATGAGCGCGGGAAAACCTTTCCATCCCGTGACTTCGCCAAAAAATTTCAAGATTTGCAGAATGATAGCCGACCACATGTACAATTTGTACTCGGCGGTGCCGACGGCCTGAACGATGAAATCCGCAAGCGCGCACAGCTTCTCCTCAGCTTTGGTAAACAAACTTGGCCGCACATGCTTGCGCGGATCATGCTTTTGGAGCAAATTTACAGGGCACAACAAATTTTGAAAAACCACCCCTATCATCGGGACTAATTATGCACCTTATCGCCCTGCTCTTATTATCCAGTCTGCTGACCTTTCCAGCAGCCGCGCAAAACGCCCCTATTCCGCAGAAAAAGGTCAGCGCAGAGCAGCTTGATAAAAAAATCAAAAGCGGCAAAGCCAACAAGGCCGAGCTGGAAAAAAACCTGAAAGATATTGATAAAGACCTCAAGAGCACGAAGTCCGAGTTGGTAGACACCGCCAAAGCCGTACAGAACAATGAAAAGCAGCTCCAGAAGCTCGATAAAGAGATTGCCCAGCTTGAGGAGCGTAAAACGGCTTTGTCCGAACAATTGCAAAAAGAGCGCGGATCGATAGCGGATTTGATACTCGCGTTAGAACGTATTCGCCGCCTGCCGCCCGAAGCTTTGATCGTTAAGCCTGATGCGCCGCTAAAAACAGCACAGAGTGCGATGTTACTCAAAGATATTTTGCCGACCATACACAAGCAGGCAGAGGAGCTTAAGATCACGCTTAAGGAGCTGGAAGATACATCCGCCAATCTACAGGCGCGGCGCAATGATGCGGCGGCGCGTGGAAAGAAGCTCGAGAGTCAGCAAAAAGAGCTGGATACCCTTGTTAAAAAGCGTGCCGACCTCTATGCCAGCACGCATAAGGACCTTAAGGCGCAGAAAGCCAAAATCGCGCGTATTTCTACGCAAGCTAAAAACCTGCAAGACCTTGTTAAAAAGCTCGAAGAAGAGCGCACGCGAGCGCAACAGGCTGCACCAAAGCCAAAACCAACGGAGCAACGCGTTGTTTCTAACGAAGCGCCGGGTGACGGCAAGCCGCGCCTTCCCCTGCCCGGCATTCTAAAGACCGCTTATAACGAGCCGGATAATTTTGGAGCACCCAGTCAGGGTATTGATATTGAAGGGCGAGCCGGCGCTCTGGTTGTCGCCCCCATGGGCGGAATTATCCGTTTTGCGGGTTATTTCAAAAATTACGGCAACATGCTGATCATCGAACATGAAAAAGGATGGCACAGCCTTGTTGCAGGTTTGGAAAATATTGATACAGTAGTCGGGCAGCCTGTAAACGCGGGAGAGCCGCTTGGTGTTTTGCACAAAAGTACTTCGGGCCAGAAACCTGTGCTGTATTATGAACTTCGTCTGAACGGCAAGCCCGTCAATCCGGCGAGAAAATTTGGAGATTTAAGTTAATGAAGCCTCTTCTCACACTCATCACTGCCTTTGCGATCATAACGATGCCGCTGCAAGCGCTCGCACAGGAAGAAAACACACAGGCTCAAGATGAACGTACCGCGGATTATAGCGATACCTATCGCCAACTGGATCTGTTTGGTGATGTGTTCGAGCGTGTTCGCGCTCAATATGTAGAAGATAAAGGCGACCAGGAGCTTATCGAGAATGCCATCAACGGCATGTTGACATCGCTCGACCCGCATTCCGCGTATTTGAATAATGAAAAATTTGAGGACATGCAGGTCAGCACCAAAGGGGAATTTGGCGGACTTGGTATTGAAGTCACCATGGAAAACGGCGTTGTTAAAGTTGTGTCCCCTATTGATGATACACCGGCGGCCCGTGCAGGCGTTGAAGCGGGAGATTACATCGTAGAAATCGACCAAGAACCTGTTATGGGGCTGACACTATCCGAAGCCGTTGACAAAATGCGCGGTAAAGTCGGTACTGAAATCGATCTGGTTCTGACCCGTGAAGGCGAGGAAGGCCCGATAGAGATGACGCTCGTTCGTGACATCATCAAAATCCGTTCCGTGCGCAACCGCGTGGAAGGTAATTCTGGCTATATCCGCATTACGACATTCAATCAAAATGCCGAGGTCGGCGTTAAAAAAGCCATTCAAGAGATCAAAGCCGAGTTGGGCAATAACCTGAACGGTTATGTTCTTGACCTTCGTAACAATCCCGGCGGTCTGCTTAACCAAGCCATTGCCGTATCCGATATCTTCCTGAATAGCGGTGAAATCGTATCCACACGCGGTCGCCATGACGAAGACACTAAGCGCGACAACGCGACCGAGGGTGATCTGACCGATGGTTTACCGATTGTAGTTTTGATCAATGGCGGTTCTGCCTCTGCCTCTGAAATTGTTGCCGGAGCGTTGCAGGATCATCGTCGCGGCATCCTGCTCGGTACGAAGTCATTCGGCAAAGGTTCGGTTCAAACCGTTATTCCTCTGCCCGGTCATGGCGCAATGCGTTTAACAACCGCGCGTTACTTCACGCCGTCTGGACGTTCTATTCAGGCTAAAGGTATTGATCCTGATATTATCGTAGAACCTGCCAAGATTGAGACGCTCAAATACCGTCGTTTCCGCGAGGAAAATCTCAAAGGAGCTTTGGATAACACCAATGCCGCTAACGATAATGAAGCCGATGTTAACATTGATGTAGATGTTGAAATTGATGGCGAGAAAGCAGACGCAGAGGAAGAAGAGAAGCCACAGGATTATCAGCTCTTGCGTGCTCTTGACCTTCTGAACGGTCTAAATCTGTATAATGGTGGTCTTGACGTAAAAGAAGAACCGAAAGCTGTCGAAAACAAAGGATAAGCTTTCAATGACTTCCGCAGCCAATACTGACAAAACCCGCTTTTCTTTCAGAAGCTTCCGCCGTGGTTTAGTCATTGTGGCGATCGTTTATGCTGTTCTGTTTACCATTGCCTACACCCAACAAGAACAAACGAAAGAAGCGCTGCAAAAGCAGCTCGCGTCTTTGACGGTTCTGGTTGATAACAAGGGTTCTCTCAACTTTCGCATAAGGCCGAACGAGCCCGAACATAGGACAGGTGAAAACTCGGCCACAGACCATACGGCGGAAAACACAGAGCATCTTACTACCGAGCATGACGGGTCCCCGACCACAGTTGAGGAACAGTCGCAGGAAGATTTAAACCTTGAGGACATCGTTAGCCAGCAATCCAAAGCTTTACGAGAAGCGCCCGTGGACGGGTTCTTTGAGGTCACTTCGGCAGGCAAGCTCCCGATTGCAAAAAGCCCGCACCAGACTCCGTTCGATATTTACCGCAAACCCTTCGTATTGAATAAAACAAAGCCGTATATCTCGGTTGTGATTAATGACTACGGCCTGTCTGCGCCTTTATCCAAGGACATGGTCGAGACGCTTCCATCAAGTGTTACGCTCATTCTATCGCCATACAGCAAATCACCGAATGACTGGATATCAACCGCCCGTAAGGACGGTCATGAAGTCTGGCTGAGTATGCCGATCGAGAATAAAGACTTACCCTATTCAGACCCCGGCGCGAAAGGTTTGCTGACACGGGTTAGCTTGCAATACAACCAAGACCGTCTGCAATGGGTCTTAGGGCGCGCCGTCGGCTACACCGGCATCGCCGCTTTCACTGACGAAGCGTTGGATAGCGCGAAAAACGTCTTTGAGAAAATGATCAGTGATATGTTCGGGCGCGGCCTTGGTTACTTCGAGATGAACAGCGCCGATGATAGTTTCTTTCTGCCTCTGGTTAAGGGATTGAAGGCACCCAATGTGCAGAACAATGCGACCATCAAGATTGTGGATGAGGACGGTCCGGAAGTACAAAA
>CAYGQG010000097.1:0-2159 GCA_964351955.1 uncultured Micavibrio sp.
CGGCTTGGCAATCGTGACCTTCGCCTCCAGCTTTATAGCCAGCGCCTCTTCCAACAACTCACACCCGTCTGGCAAAACATTGACCATCACTTCTTTCGGCACAGGCTTGTTCTCATAAAACTGCGCAAGAAACGCCCCCATAATCTCCGCCGCCCCGTCATCCTGCCCGTGGGACGGAAAGTAAGAGCGATTGCCGTAATTATGCCCCGCACGGAAGAAGAACACCTGCACGCAGCTCACGCCTTCCTTTTGCACCACCGCGAAAGCATCAACATTCTTCAACCCCTCCACATTAATGTCCTGCTTACTCTGCACGGAAGCCAAAGCGCGGATACGGTCGCGCATAGAGGCCGCCTGCTCATAATCCATCGCTTCGCTGGCGGCACTCATTTTCTTGGACAAACGCTCCTTGATCGCATTGCTCTTCCCCTCAAGAAAATCCTGCGCCTCTTCCACCTGTAACGCATAATCCGCCTTGCTCACCTTGCCCACACACGGGGCGGTACAGCGCTTGATATGATATTGCAGACACGGGCGCGAACGCTGCTCGAAATAGCTATCGGTACAATTGCGGATCATAAACACGCGCTGCAGGATCGCGATCGTACGATTTACGTCCCCCGCGCTGGCAAACGGACCGTAATACTGGCCCTTCTCCTTCTTCGCCCCGCGATGCTTCACGATTTGCGGAAAGTCATGCCCCTCTCGCAACAAGATATAAGGAAACGACTTCCCATCCCGCAGCAGTATATTGTAACGCGGCTGTAATTTCTTAATCAGGTTAGATTCAAGTAGCAGCGCCTCGACTTCGGTCTGCGTATGAACGAACTCCATCGACACCGTAAATGCAATCATGCGTTGTATGCGAAAAGATAGCCTCTGCGGATGCGTGTATGAAACCACACGTTTTTTGAGCGACTTGGCCTTACCGACATACAAAACCTCGCCGTCTTCAGACAACATTCTATACACGCCGGGCGTATCAGGCAGCCTCTTCACATAGCCCTGAATAACCTCAACGCCCTTGGCTGTCGATGATGCAACACTGTCATTCATATCTCTAAAACTATGTTTTCATTTGTATGTTCACAAGGACAAAATACGCCGAAAACAATGTATTTCCATCGTGAAACCTAACCTTTGGGATAATTTTTTCTTGACAAGAATTGAATTTTAGCAACTATTGATTGAAAAAACAAAACAAGTACGCATTATAACAAATAACGTGGGGTTATTGATAATGTGAACTTTAAAGGAGCGTGTGTGTGGGATTACAAGTTAACACTGAGTTGGGGAGAGTAGCTTTATGAAGCACTATCAAATTCGTTCAATCGACAAACACACTGTTTTATTCGAAGGGTTCTTCGAAAATTTCAAAACCTGCGTTGAAACAGCCGTCGCGGGCAAAGCCATTCTAAATCGGGCTGATTTATCCAATCACAACCTGTCTAACGCTAATTTAGACGATGCCATCATGCCTGAAGCAGATTTTACAAATTCGAACCTAACCGGTGCCAACATGTCGGAAGCTTACTTTAAAGGCTCGCGCTTCTCCGGCTCCGCGCTATATAACACATGCTTTTACGACACAAACTTAACTTCATGCGACTTCTCCAACGCATCCTTTGGCGCAACAGACATCTTCGGCAGCATCCTTAGCAACGCCAAATTCTCGACCCTATCCTGCTTTTCATTAGATTTTCACACCGTCCGCCAAATGGACGGCTGCGTATTTAGAAACATAGACGGCCGTATCTGCCGCATGTCCAAACCCCCTATCGTGGTGCGGGGCATGGGGCGCTCCCCCATAATCTTCCTTGATGATCATGTTAAATCCGGACACAACATACTGGATTCCAAACGTCTGCGCGGTGTAGCGGAAAAACTGACAACCCGCGCACTCAAAAGCCGATTGGCGGGTTAACTTGCCGATCAGTCAAATCGGTAATTGCATCCCGAAAAACCTTTGTCTATAAGATGTTGTCGAACAGATTTTGGTTTTGACGAGGAGTGAAGAGCGACGCGTAGCAAGCCTACACAAGCGATGAAACGACACAGTCACAAGCAAAATCTGAAAGAACAAAGGGCCTGTGGCGGAATGGTAGACGCTGCAGACTTAAAATCACTTTACATATACAAAAATCACAAAAATCTTCAAT
>CAYGQG010000097.1:2169-7835 GCA_964351955.1 uncultured Micavibrio sp.
AATTATATCAATATGATAAAAGTTTTAACTTTTTCATATTATACTTACACATGTCTTACACATTTTTTAGATTCCAAGTGTCATCAGACTTAAAATCATATCACCCTTCCCAAAATCACGAAAAACTTAATAATAACAACAGGTTAAAAGCATTAACCTTTTTTCGATATACTTACACAAGTCTTACACACTTTTGGTCGTGTAAGGCGCAGCAGATTTTTTGCTTTATGACAAAAAGCATAGGTGCAGTTGATGCCAAATCTGTTGCACCTAAAAAATCTGATGGAGGTGTGTAACATGGAAAAACATTCGATATTAGATGACAAAGTTCACGTCTATAAGCGGCGCGGCAGCCGCTTTTGGCAATGCTCCACTTACATGAATGGCAGCAACCACCGTGTATCAACCAAGGAAGAAAATCTGCAGCTTGCAATAGACTTTGCGCGGGAATGGTATATGGCCGTATATGTCGAGGCCAAGAAAATTGGACGCGACAACCGCATAGACAACCTAGTCAGACGGTTTAGAGGCGAAGACGAAGTCTTGGTACAAGCACCCGCCAGCATCCCCAGCGCTTACAGACAACCTCAACAGTCCGCCACAGCAAAAGCCAAACGCTCAGGCAAGACCTTCGCAGAGGCCGCCCAGAAGTTTGTAGGCGAGTATGAGCTCAGCGTAGCCGGACACCGCAATGAGCGGTACGCTAAATCGCATGAAAGGCGCATTCATAATCACCTAAACCCGTTTTTCGGTGAAATGTCCTTGAAAGAGATCACCGCAGGACTGGTGCAGGAATACCGTATTCAGAGAACTCAAAACACTTCTAACGGCAAAATACCTTCGCGCAGCACTCTTCACCATGAAACGGTGACTTTGCGCATGGTTTTGAAAACAGCACACCGTTATGGCTGGATTGATGCAATTCCAGACCTTACCCCGCCCTACAAAACATCAGGAAAGATCAAGCACCGTGCTTGGTTCTCACCCGAAGAATACAAAATGCTTTACGAAGCTACGCGCGAACGCGCGAGGAATCCGAAGCAGGAGCGTTATAGAACGACCTGCGAGGATTTACATGACTACGTCTTATTCATGGCGAACACAGGGTTACGGCCTGACGAGGCCGGCCGCCTTGAATACAGGGATGTCACGATCGTGACAGACCAAGATACAGGCGAACGCCTATTGGAAATTGAAGTGCGCGGTAAGCGCGGTGTTGGTTTTTGTAAATCCATGCCGGGGGCCGTTATGCCCTTCCAACGGATGCAAAAGAGGCACAATGGCCAGCCCCTCGATCAAGTCTTTGGCAAGACCCCTCGCCTTCTGAACAAGGTTCTGGAAGAACTTGATCTAAAGACTGATCGTGACGGCAACGTACGAACAGCCTACAGCTTGCGCCACACCTATATCTGTCTGCGCCTTATGGAAGGAGCAGACATTTACCAAGTGGCCAAGAACTGCCGCACCAGTGTGGAAATGATCGAACGCTATTACGCCGTTCACCTCAAAAACACATTGGATGCATCAGCAATCAACGTCCGGAAACAAAAGAAAAAGCCGAAAAAACCCAAGGATTAAGAGTCATAATCACTTGTGTTAAAGGCCCAATCCGCTTATGAATATTCCCTTAAATGGGCCCGTGGCGGAATGGTAGACGCTGCAGACTTAAACAATTTGAGTGCACTTGCGGAAACGCGGGATGTAGAACTGCTCAAAGTCGGGGAAGCCTTTCAAATGGTAATCCCGAGCCAAGCCTTTTGGAAACGAAAGGAAGGTGTAGAGACTAGACGGGCAGCACCTAAGACTTAGGTTACGGTGAAGGGATAGTCCAGACCACAAACTTTAAAGGCGGCGAAAGTCGTAGCTGGTAAGAAAATCTGTTGTCCGTAAGGACGTGCGAGTTCAAGTCTCGCCGGGCCCACCAACTACTATAAGCAAAGGGATTAACAATGAACTCTTTAAATTGGGTATGCCCTTATTGTAGTAGACACCAGACAATAGACAAGACTACTGAAGCAGAATACGTTTTAAAAAAGCAAGACCTCTGGCAAGAAAATGACAGAATTCATCAGTTTGAGTTCGAGGCAATAAAGTGCCAGAATTCAGACTGTGAAAGATATACATTAAAAGCAAACATACAAACTGGCATTAGGTCTTCACACACCTATTATGTGACAGACAAAAAGATTCATAGTTTTTTTGATCTTAAACCTGCCTCCGAAGCAAAGCCCCAACCTGATTATATACCTAAAGCCATAATCGATGATTATAAAGAGGCTTGCCTTATTAAGAACCTTAGCCCTAAAGCTTCTGCATCCCTATGTCGCCGTTGCTTACAAGGTATGATTCGAGACTTTTTCGATATCAAAGACAAACAAAACCTTTACCAAGAAATATCAGCAATTGAAGATTTAACGGACCCGGATATTTGGGAAAGCATCGATACAATCCGATCAATCGGAAACATCGGAGCACACATGGAAAAAGACGTAAATTTAATTGTCGACGTTGATCCTGATGAAGCACAAATTCTAATTAACCTAATCGAACAACTTTTTGAAGATTGGTATGTCACACGTTATAAAAAAAGGGACAAGCTCGAAGCCGCTAAAGCCCTCAAGAAGTCAAAAAACGATGAGAAGGAAAGCAAAACCAAGAAGCTTGAGGAAACTAAAAAGCCTACTTTACCTAAGCCTGTTGAAGAAGATTGTAAGGCAAGTGGCTAAATGGAATTAACATTTCAAAATTTTGATAAGTTTCAAAGGCAATTTTTTGCTGATCGACTAACTTCTGTAATTAATAGTTTTTCGCCCTTTTACGACGAAGCCTACGTATTGAGTTTAAATGCAAAATACGGGGCAGGCAAAACAACCTTCCTGAAAATGTGGCAAAGTCAGTTAGAAAACGAAGGCTACAAAGTTATTTACATTAACGCGTGGGAAACAGATTTCGATGATGAACCCCTCATCCCTATAATTAGCGCATTATTAGATAACATTAGCAGTGGTAAAGCCGCCGGCAAACTTAAAGGAGCTTTACAAGGCTCTTTAGGAGCGGCTGCCTTGGCGAGCAATAATCTACTAAGTCACGCAACAGGCTTGAACATTAATGAAATGATGAAAGAAGTTGAGACAGATTTAAAAGCACGGGACATCCAAACCATTGGAAAAGAACTTTACAAAGAATATTCATATAAAAAATCTGCCTATGAAAAACTCAGAATAGAACTTTCTAACTATGTTGAGGACCTTGATAAAAAACCTCTTATGATTTTTGTAGATGAACTTGATCGCGTCCGGCCTGATTACAGCGTTAGATTTTTAGAAGCAATAAAGCACATATTTTCGTTGCAAGGCATTTGCTTTGTCTTAGCCGTTGATCGCAAACAATTAGAAGCGTCAGTAAAACAGCTTTACGGTAATATTGATTTTGAAAATTATTATTTGCGCTTTGTTACCAGAGAAACCGATTTGCCAGAAATAACGAAAATTGACTTAAGTGCCTTTATTGAGCATCAAGGGGTTAAGTTTTTTGATGAGAAACAACAACAAAAGTTAAATTTTCCTTTTAAAGATCAAAATAAAACTGCCGTATTGAATTTTTTAACAATTATAAGCCGAGCCTTTCAATTTACCCCCCGACAAATTGAAAATCTTTTTCGCTACTTTTCCCAAATCACAGCTATTTCTAAACAAGATAAAACGGCACGGCCTGTTTGGGTTGAAGCAACAATAATTTTATGCGCCTTATTTATTGCAGATAGAGAAATTTATCAAAAAATCGGCACTGGGAAGATGCCCATTTCAGAATTGTTCGAATACTTTAAAAATTTAGAATATAGCCATCCGCCTCATAACGACAATGAACGATATGTAATGTTTACTGTTCTCAGTTGCTATATGCGAGATGACGAAAACAGCTTATCCCAAGACATAGGGGATATAGCGCTCGAATATGATGGGCAGTTAAACAGAGGGGCAGAAGGGCTTGAAGAACTAAGAAATGAAAAAATACGTATGCTGGCCAGAACTGTTGATGAATGGGGTAGAATTTACAATGAATCCGTTTTTCAGAGATTACACCAAACTTTTGAAGAGTGGCGCGAGTTTATAGAATAATCATATCCCCCTAGTTTACACTCCCATGCTCGATATTTAGATAATACCGTGTGTATTTACGCTCACCCTTTTTTGTGAGCGCACCTAGTTCGACAAGGCCTTGTAAATCCCTTGTGGCGGTAGCTCTTGCTGCGCCGGAAATTGAAATATAATTTTCGGCGCTCAAGCCACCTTTAAATCCCTCAATCCCTTCGTCAAACAGACGAGCAACAACTTTGCCTTGTCGCTCGTTCAGTTTGCCATCAAAGCGCTCATAGAACTTACTTTTCTCAATCAGGAAGTCGATCATACTTTGTGTGTAATCCTGAGCCTCTAAGACCGTCTGGCAGAAGTATTCTAGCCAGTCCTGAATATCCAGCCCCCTATTCCCGATCTGTAAAGCCGCGTAATAGGCTTTTCGGGAGCGTTCAATCGCTTGTGCTAGGGCTATGAGCGTAGGCCGCCCCAAGCCTTGGGAAAGAGCTTTCTCCGATATGGCGCGGCCTATCCGTCCATTTCCATCTTCAAATGGATGGATGCTTTCAAACCAGATATGTGCAATACCAGAACGGAGCAGGATAGGCAGCTCTGCCCCCTGCCCGTTAAACCAGTCTATAAACGCCTCCATTTCGTTAGGAACGATTTTGGAGGGCGGCGCTTCAAAATGGACTTCCGGCTCATGCAACGAACCGGAAACAATCTGCATAGGTTCTTCATGGGTGCGATACCGCCCCATATCCTGTAAATCACGGCGACCATTGGTCAGCATTTCATGCCAAAGACACAGCCTTTGGCTATCCAATGGCGCATCGTATGTTTTGTATAGATCAACCAACATTTCCGCTATGCCCTGCTCCGCAGCAGGGATTTTGCGGTTATCTGTCTTGAGGCCAAAATGCTTACGAATGGATGATTGCAGTGAATCCCGATCGAGGATTTCGCCTTCAATCTCGGAGGTCTTGTAAGCTTCCTCACTGATAAGCTGTACCCGCAAGCCTTCTTTATCATGTTCAGCAATATGCTTTAGACTGCCATGCATAATGCCAGCCTTGTGCAGGAACTGGCTTTCATATTCTGAAAGCGCAGCCGCATTATAGGTAAAATTGGGCCAGTCTTTATGTTGCCAGTTCCATTCCATGAGCCAAATAATCCCTTCCTATAGCTCATAATACCACCATAAAGTGAGTTATAGAATAAGTTTTTATAACTCACAAAAAGCTGTATAAACCGAGAAAACAAGAGATAAACCCTTTATTTTCAATCATTAAAGCGTAAAATTAGATTTATAAGATTCGAGAGTACCTTAAACTCCGTAACTTAAATTTAATCCCCTCATAGCTATCCTGAAAGAAGGGAAGTGTTAATAGCGCACTTACGCAAACTTCGTTTGCAGCGCGCGGCGACCTTTTAGGCCGCCTTAAACGGCACGGGGGATTTACTGCGTAAATGGCAATCTACCACTGTAGCTTGCGAATCTTTTCACGGGGGCTTGGCCACTCGGCCGTGGCTGCCGCTGCTTATCGTGCAGGAGCCAAACTCCAAGACGAACGCACCGGGATTATTCATCGC
>CAYGQG010000098.1:0-7759 GCA_964351955.1 uncultured Micavibrio sp.
GTCAGAGACAGCCTCAAACATCGAACCGGCAAGCGGAACAACAACCGGTGTCATGGCCAGAGCCGCTTATCTGGAGCCGCATTTTCACAAGATATCCGCAGGACAAACAGATTGTAGTATTCGGGATATGTTCGATCGTAAAGCCATGCTGGCCTATGAGTGGGGCAACAACACACGTAGCCGCCTGAGCTTTGATGTTGATGGTGTTGGGCTGGACAGTCTGGATGTTGAGGGCGTTAAGCTTGAATACGCGTTCCGTCTACAACCTGAAAAACCCAAGAAAATGGCTTGCCGTTATTCATCGCAATGGCAGGGTATGGTTGGCTCCGGTTATAACGAGATGTTTTTGCGCGGCGACAACGAAGGCGCAAGAAGAGAAATCAATGAGTTACGCCAAGATCTTGAGACGCGCCTGGAAACAGTTTTTGATTAGGTGCGCCGATAACGCAGCGCTGTCACAACGATAAATCCAAAACCTACCCCCCCAATAATCAATAAAATTATCGGTGCGATGACTTGATCTTTTACGCTGTCTATAATGACACGGGCGGGATTTTTGCGGTCATACAAAATATCGACCGTTTCACCGGGTTTGTATTTGAACTGCTTCACCCGTTCCACTTTATACTCATGCACCGTTTCAGACGCATCTTTAAAACGAATGATGGGAAAGTAATTGTGCTGGGTTGAGTTTGTTGTGCGCACCTCTTCGATACGAACAATCTTTGCCTTCCCTTCGATGCCGTGGGTGGTGATATCCCAAAAATAATGCAGTTTATAACCGCCATAGCCCACAGGTATAAGCGTGCAACATACGAAAAAGACCAAAACCCAAAACCCGGCACGGGAATCGCCATTAACCGCTGCCGCGATCTTCTTTTCCAAATCTATTTCTTGTGGGGAGTCTTCAGACATATATTTATTTATTAATTCACCGGCGGCGTAATGGATCGATAGGATTCAAGGAAGTCCTCGAACAAATCTACTTCCGATACGACTGACAAGATCGTTTCGCGATCCGCAAGGGCGGCATTTTGACGGGCACGGGTGATAACTTCGAACACTTTCGCTTTTTGTGTTTGCTTCATCAGGTCGTCATATTTTTCCCGCAGATTAGCGAGCGCTATACGATCCCCCGCGAGGTTCAGCGCGACGGCACGCTGTAATAGCAACGCGGCATGTTTATCACTCAACGGGCGCGTAAGCGAAATATTTTCATTCGCGATAACATCACCCAGCGCCTCCGCCGCGTCATCCCAATATCCGGCTGTCCATGCGATATCACTGCGTAATATATCCATTTCCGGTGTACGATCTAGGCCGTTTAGCAAAGCCAGCGCCTGATCAGGGCGACCATTGCGAGAGATCGCGCGGGCACGCAGCATCAGAATATCGCGGTAACGGGCGGGTGTTTTGAATTCTTCGGGCAAGGTTTCTAGCTTGGCTGCCGCTTTATCCAACGCCGCGATTGCCATGTCGGGCTTGTTATCCAGTAAACGAATAGCGGCGAGACGGATAGCGACGCGATAGACATCCGAGCCTTGCAAGCGATGCTCTAGCTGGTGGTCGAGTAAATCGCCCGCCCGTTCCAGAAGATCGGCATTGGCCAGAATTTCAGCCAGTTGCTGAATGATCACATCGCCGCGTTCATCCAACGGGACGAGCTCCTTGAACTCATCATACAAGGCGACGGCATCGAGCGCAGAGACGTTATTGATTTGCGGACTTAGAAACAAACCCGAGAACAGATCAGCCATATCGCCCGCAACGCGACTGCCCAGCGGGGTTCCACGATCAAACGTTACGGCATCACGCATAACTTTCAGCCCACGCAAATGCTCGCCTGCTTCGAAATATGTACGACCAAGCCAGTAATTGATTTGCACTTCAAGCTCGTCACCGCGCCATGCATAACGCAGGCGTTCCAGTTTATCGATGGATTCTTCAGGCTTGATCAGCCCTTCGTCGATTTTCAAACGCGTCAGTGCAAGCCCCGCTTTCGCACGGTACAGATCATCCCGACCTATAGTGAGGGGTTCCCAGAATTTGAGTGTCTTTTCTATATCGCCGTTTTGGCGAGCTGTTTCCCCCAACAAATACGCGAGGGCGGCCCGTTCCGGCGCGTTCATTTCCTTACGGTTTTCAAACGCTATCTGGAGCAGTTCTTTAGCCGTATCCAACTTGCCATCCCGCAGGGCAATTTCAGCGATACGCGGAATTAAACGGTTTTGCAGCAATTCAGGGTAGTCATACACCATGTCGATATTCGCGGGCATAATTTCCGCCGCCTGTTGCCAGTCACCTTCATCGGCCAAGACAAACGCCCGCCAGAGCTGCACCTCTTCGAATGGCTGCAAAAGCTCGCGTGACAGGTGTCCGTATGCGTCGCGGTTGTGATAGGACAGCGCCGCAGCCACACCGTAAATTGCAGAAAATTCAGGGTTCTGCCAAAGATCATTACGTTTTGCGACAGCATAATCGAGCGCGCCAAGTGCCTCCGGCCCCATAGCATTGGCGACATACATTTGCCCCAGTGTGAGCAAGCTCTCTGCCTGCGCGCTATCTGCTTGCGATTTCAAATCGCCTAAGATGACGCGCTTGTTTTCATCCGTGGCTAAAACCCCGCCCAAGCGCCAAGCTTTAAAATCAAAAATACGGGCGGCGCTGCTGGCTACGCGTTTGTTTTGGTTGGCGGGTTCTCTTACTTTGGTTATAGATTCAAGAAGCTTGTCATCAATAATGCTTAAGCCGTCTTTACGCGTGATCTCAATGCCACCTCGAACAAGTTGGACATTGAGGTCTGCAACTTTGGGAATGATGGCCAGACCTACAGCGCTTTCCGGTACGGAAAAATCCACGAACTCTCTGGGTTTACCGGCAAAACTTTCAGCATCACCAACGGTTACAACCTTTATCTCCTGCCCTGTTACAGGGTCGGTGAAATCAAGAATGCTACGCGCACCATCCAGCGGCCAGACAATTTTTCCGCTGCGGATTTCGTTGCGCTCTACATCTTTGCGCAGAGGCGTAGACGGTTTTTCTTTGTTTTCAACAGACGGACCGACAAGGACGCGCCATAAAATACCGCCGCCCTGCCCTTTGAAAGCAGAGCCCGGCGGATTATGCATGAGATACGCCACACCGCGGGTGTTTTCGATTTCTTGTATCGGCGACATCGTTTCTTTTAAAGGGCCATTGATTTGCGGACGAATGAGCAAGTTGCTTTTGTCGTTCACAACCCAAAGCCGGCCCGCATAACGAAAAGCCGCAATACCAAAATTATCCGTAGAGGATATGGTAACCATTGTGTTGGGGGCACGTGCCTTGATCTTTACAATGTTTTCTGCTGCCTGATCCGTATCAGCTGTTACTGTCGCATCGGCATTTTGTTCTGACAGCTCTGCGATTTGTTTTTCAACCATCTCCGCTGCCTTATCAAGCACAGGAACGGCTTCGGGAGCTTTTAATTCTGTTGATGGCGGTTGTTGTGCCGCTTCGTCCGGTTTTTCTTCCTTCGCCGCAACTTCGGCAGGGCCATCGTTATCTAAACCGCTAACGCTTATCGTACCAAAATCTTTCGGTCCCGCAGACGGATTGAACACATCTATGACGACCTTGGTGCCTGCGCGTAAATCGCGGATACGGCTTTCAGCCGACACGCTTACCTTTACAGTTAGCGGCGCGGTTGAAAGCAATTCAAAAGCGCTGATATTCGCCAATGGTTTAGAGAGAGAGGATTGTGTGTCGAGGCTGGCATCCTTTTTAAATGTAACAAGGACAGTGCCGTCATTTTCGCGTGTCACCGTATAGTCAACATTCTGTGCCCAATCAAAGACCAAACGGGAATAATCGGCATGCTTGCCCGTGCGCATAGACACCGTATCCGCAAAGGCTTGCGCCGATACAGTAACCAAAATGCATATGCTCAGCAGTGTTTTAAGGCGTTTCAGCATATATAAACCGTGCCATACAGGCCTGAAAAGAACAAGAAGTCGCACACAAAATCAGTAAGTTACACAGAAGCTTGCGTTGTAATTTACGGGAGAGCGATATCGATGATATCGCGCGATGTTCCATCATCTTGCATCACGACAATATCAACGCGGCGCGCAAGCGAAAGACGTTCGTCCTCGTTCATATCTTCGGGGAGGTCTTCGTATCGCGCACTGGACAAGCCACGAACGATCATATCGCGGCTATATCCCGCATTACGGATTACCGCAGCCACGCTCCCCGCACGAGCGAGTGATAGCTCCCAGTTTGACGGGTATTTATTTTTTGCCGTTTGAACAGGACGGGGGTCGGTATGGCCGATCACTTCGATGCGATTGCGTATACGGGTCATCGTATTTCCGAGTTTAAAGAGCACCTGTTTTCCCTGCTCCGATACATCGGCTTGTCCACTTTCAAACAGCAAATCTTCGGGTACGGATATGATCAGATTATCAGTTTGCGGGATCAGCTTTATATTCTTCAAACGCTGATCCTGGTCCATGCTGTTGGTTATAATGGTTTGCAGATACCCCAGATCGAGCGCCTGTGAAAAATCGATTTTATCAATATTGATCGTTTCCTGACGGCCCTTATTCCATTGCTCGGCAAAAGTCGGACTGAACTGCTTGGTTATTCCTTTGGTAACATTCTCCCATTCTTCTTCTTTAGGAATGCTCATCGCGTAGAGCAGGACGAAGAAGGTCAGCATCAAAGCCATAATATCTGTAAAGGTTATCAGCCATAGAGAAGAGCCACCGTCTTCGGTTTGGTGCACACGGCCTTTGCGTAAATTCTGCATCACCGTATCTTCTTCGGAATCGGTGAATCTCGTGCTTTTGCTGTTTTTGGATGACTTCATCATAGAGGCTGCCCCTCTTCTTCTGAGGGTGCTTCTTCCGTTTCAGTTTCCGTTTCGTCTTTATTCTCTATATCGATCGCGTTTACGGGATTAAACGGCTCATACCTGCGGAACACGAGGTTTATAAACCCAGGCTCGCCTTGTCCGATGCCGACTGTAATTTGCCGCGTAGGCAGGCCGGATTCCGTAACCTTTCGCGCGATGGCAGATACGGCATTGTTGTGGACGACAAATTGTTCGGGGGATTCCGCAAGCAACGCCGACGGCTCTTGTTCAACATTCAGGATCATATCCATTTTATAGGGAACAGCATCATCAGTTTCCAACAGCGAAACCAACATGGGCAACAGGTCTATATTCTGTTCATCCAGCGGGTTTACAAGCGGCGCAGGCGCACCGGACAGAGAAGATGTTATCGCATCACGGAAATCATCAAAAGGCGCGCGCACATACATAATAGTGCCCAAACGGTTCTGGCGAGTATCCGCGGCTGTGATCTGGGCACTAAAAAGCGACTCCAGCTTATCCAGAGTGCTGCCCAAATTCTGGGTTTCGCTCACCATATCCATTGGACCAGGCGGCAAAACGTCCACCGGCTCCCGATTAGAGAACGCGACGATCAGACTGTTGAGAACGGGTCTGGATTTTGTATCTTCGTATGTTGATATCGAATTCAAAATAATGAAAAACGCCAACAACATGATGAAGAGCGATAGACCAAGAAACTGGTTTGCCATATTTTTCATTATACGCCTCACAAAGGCCTTTTGACAAAGTTTTTGCGATGCGGATGATCACTTTTTTTGTCAGCCGATTCCAGTATGCCCGAATTTAGAGATGTTTCAAAACCTAAAGGCTTTGGAGAGCTCTCTCTCTATCGGTTTATACTGCCGCATTTTCAGGGATTTACAGCCCTTTTGGCAGGCTGCGGTCAGATAGAAGACAGCCCCGTCTTTAATAGGTGGGAAATTTGATTGTGCTTAGTTGCTTTGCGGAAAATCAGGAAGTTGCTTTTCTTGCGCCAACAAGATCGTAACAGTACGTGCGCGTTCGGGGTCCATATTAGCGAGAATGGGAGATAAGCGCCGTTCCGACATCCGTGAAAGTACGGATGTTAAAACATCAAGATCGAGCGTATCAAAAATACGGGCCGCTTCTTTGGGTTTCATGCCTTCATAAATTTTGACGAGACTTTGAATGCGGGCGATCTCTTCTTCGGATTGTTGCTCGAGCAGGCCTTCTATTTCCGAGCGTAGATTGCTCATCTCTTCAAATTTACGTTCAAGCTCTTGTTCGGCTGCGCGTAACAAGGCCTCACGTGTGGCCAATTCGCGCTCCCGCACATCCAGCCCCTTACGGCGGTCAGCCATATTTTCGAGAACATCGCGTGTTGCTTGCGAAAAGCCGGAACCATCATAGACAGGATCGCGCCAATCATTGACCTCCTCCTCGTCATCTTCAACATCAGGTTCGTCAACAATTTCGACCTCAGCTGCGGCCTCTGTTTTCTCGACCATTGGCCCGTCTTCGTCACCAATTTCCGCCATGGCTATTTGCTCATGCGCGGCTTCGGGCGCAGGTTCATGCAACAGACCACTGTCAGGGGGGGATTTATCTTGCTCGGCAAGTGCAGAACCGCTTATGGAAGAAACGCCGGTTGCGAAATCCACCAAACGGACGGAAAACGCCAGCATGGCCACGACGACCAGCAACGGCAAGATGCGTAATTTAGCGAGCAGATTCACAGATCTAACGGCCTCCCTGGCCTTGGTGTTTTTGCCCTTGCAGGGCTTCAATCAATTCACGTTCGGCGCGGCTCAGCTCTACGTCTTCATTATCGTCAAAATCATCATCTTCGAATTCGCGGTCCTGAATAAAGAAGGACGGCGGCTCAATAACATCATTGTCTACAGGCTCGGGATCGAAATCATCGCCTTCGTCCATATCCTCGATATAGCTTGGCGGCGTGGGCGCGTGGGCTCGGCTTGCGGATGCGCTGCTTTCCAGTCTATTCGCCAGACTATTGCTGGTTTCGTTGATCATTCTCAGCTCTTCAGCCATTTTCTTTGACTCATGCAAAACGTCATCAAGGTTATCAGCCGCGATATGGCTGGCAGCTTTCAGGCCATCAATCGCCGTTTGCGCATCATCAATATTTTTAGTCAGATCGCCGATCATCGCTTTCATTTCGTCACGGTTTTTTTTGAAACTGTTCAAGCTGCGCGAAAGATGCAGGGCGTAATAGATCGTCCCTACCAGTGCAACCAGTATCACAAAATCCAATATCAAACTCAGTAACTCAGCAGTCATAACGTTTATCCTTTACTCATCAACCTATTGGTCATCATCTTCTTCGGGTTCGAGATAGTTTTCGATCCGAACGGCGATATGTTCCTGTTTCTGGCCAACAGGACCTCTAAACATAGGGAAGTGCCCGCAACGTAATTCAAGGTCGTCTTCGGTTCGCGTAGAGAACATAATGCGGGAGCCGACTTTCCAGTCCATCATTTCGCCCAAAGACAAAACTTTTTCACCCAGAATAGCCTGAAGCTGGATATCCGTTTTATAGAGTTCCTGCGTCAGGTGACTTTCCCAGATGGAGTCACGACCGAATTTTTCACCCATGAACATCTGCAACAGCAGTTCACGAATAGGTTCGAGCGTCGCATACGGGATCAGCACTTCAACGCGGCCGCCGCGATCACCCATATCCACACGAAGACGTGCGAGCACACAAGCATTGTTGCTTTGTGTGATGGTCGCGAAACGCGGGTTGGTCTCCATACGGTCCAGCGTGAAGCTGACCGGAGATAACGGATCGAACGCGGATGAAAGATCACCCAATGTGACCTGCACCATTTTTTCAACCAGCTTGGTTTCGATTGTAGTATACGGGCGGCCCTCAAC